>JBBRZQ010000012.1:0-58391 GCA_038236535.1 Actinomycetales bacterium | reverse complement strand
CGTCCGGCGGGTCCTGGCGCTCGGGCCGGGAGTTGATCTCCACGGCGACCTCGTAGGCGGCACAGGCTTCGAAGACCGCGGCAGCATCGAAGGAGCTCTGGGCCCGGGTGCCCCGTTCCCCCTCGACCAGGCGCCCGGTGCAGTGGCCCAGCACGTTGGTGTGCGGGTCCTGGACGGCGCCGATCATCCGGCGGGTCATCGGTGCCGGCGACATCGCCAGCTTGGAGTGGACCGAGGCGACTCGCAGGTCCAGCTGCGAGAGCATCTCGGCGCTCTGGTCCAGGGATCCGTCGTCCAGGATGTCGACCTCGATGCCTTTGAGCAGGCGGAACTCGCCGCTCTGGTCGAGGCGGTAGTCCCCGAACGCCGAGTTGATCTCCTCGACGACCCGCAGCTGCCTGGTAAGGCGTTCCGTCGAAAGGCCGTTCGCCACCCTGAGCCGTGGTGAGTGGTCGGTCAGCACCAGGTACTCGTGGCCGAGGTCCATCGCCGTGACGACCATCTCCTGGATGGGAGACCCGCCGTCGGACCAGTCGGAGTGCGAGTGCAGATCGCCGCGCAGCGCCGTCCGGACCTCGAGCCCGCCGGCCACCAGCGGTGCGGTGGCCCTGTCCTCCAGAGTGCTCAGGTATTCCGGGACACCACCTTCCAGCGTCTCCCGGATGACTCCCTCGGTCGAGGAGCCGATCCCGGGAAGGTCGGTCAGCGTCCCGGCCGCGGCGCGCGCTCGGAGCTCGTCGGGATCGGTCGCGAGCACGGTCGCGGCCGCCCCGCGGAAGGCCTTGACGCGGTAGCTGCCCGCCCTCGAACGCTCCAGCAGGTAGGCGATCCGGCGCAGCGCGTCATACGGCCCGAAGGTGTCGGCCATGGTCACAGGCCGTACTGCTGACGCATGGTCCGGTCCCAGACCCGGTCGCCGCCGAACCGCCGCAGGGTGATCATCGCCTTGGCCGCCGGGGTGACCACGTACCGCGCCCGTGGCCGGCTGGACTGGACCGCCTTGACGATCACAGAGGCGACCTTGTCGGGCCCGGCAGCCATGAAGTTGTTCGCGTAGCTGCCGGTGGTGGTCTTCTCGCTCGCCGCCAGCAGGTCCGCGTAGGCCGTGACGGTGTCGTCTCTGGCAGCCCCCACCTCGAGACCCTGGTTCACCCGGCTCTCGAAGTTGGTGCGGATCAGGCCGGGCTCGACCAGGACGACGTCGATGCCGAAGGGCTTGACCTCGACCCGCAGGACGTCGCTGATGGCTTCGACGGCGTACTTGGTGGCGTGGTAGAAACCGCCGACCGGGAAGGTGAGCCGCCCGCCCATCGACCCGACGTTGACGATCCGCCCGGATCGCGCCCGGCGCATCCGGGGCAGGACCAGCTGGGTGAGCCGGGCGAGCCCGAACACGTTGGTCTCGAACATGGCACGGACCCGTTCGAGGTCGGACTCCTCGATGGGCCCGTACTCGCCGAACCCGGCGTTGTTGATCAGCGTGCCGACCTGCCCGTGCTCTGCCTCGACCGCTTTCACGGCAGCGACCATGGAGTCCTCCGAGGTCACGTCCAGGGGCAGCGTGCGGCAGCCGAGCGCCTCGAGGTCGCTCAGCGTCTCGACCTTGCGGGCCGTTGCATAGACGGTGTGGCCGGCGGTGGCCAGGGCTGCGGCGGTGGCCGCGCCGATGCCTGAAGAGCAGCCGCTGATCAGGATGGGGTCGTGCCGGGTCGTGGCCTGGGTCCCTGCCTTGTTGCTTGCCTGGGTCATGGGCTCAGTCTGGCCCAAATCTGGCCGGGGCAGTCGGGCACGAGCAGCAGCGTCCGGATCGTGACACGACTCATTACTAATTGTTTGGATATGTCAAACTTTGCGTTATGACTCTCCATGCCGTGCCGGTGACTTCTGACAGGGCTGGCCAGGGCCAGTGGGCCCTCGGCGAGCACGAGCCCCTGAACGCCAACGAGAAGTTCAAGCTCGAGGACGACGCGCTCAATGTGCGCGCGCGGGTCGAGCAGATCTACTCCAAGGAGGGTTTCGACTCTATCCCTGCGGAGGACCTGCAGGGACGCCTGCGCTGGTGGGGCCTCTACACGCAGCGCAAGCAGGGCATCGACGGCGGCAGGACAGCCATGCTGGAGCCCCACGAGCTCGAGGACAAGTTCTTCATGCTCCGGGTCCGGATCGACGGCGGCGCGCTGACCACCGGGCAGCTCCGGGTCATCGGCGAGATCTCCCGCGACCTTGCCCGCAACAGCGCCGACCTCACCGACCGGCAGAACATCCAGCTGCACTGGGTCCGGATCGAGGACGCGCCGCAGATCTGGGCCCGGCTCGAGGCGGTCGGGCTGCAGACCACGGAGGCCTGCGGCGACTGCCCCAGGGTCATCCTGGGCTCGCCGGTGGCCGGCATCTCCAAGGACGAGCTGGTCGACCCGACCTGGGCCATCAACGAGATCAAGCGCCGCTTCATCGGCAACCCCGACTACTCCAACCTGCCGCGCAAGTTCAAGACCGCGCTGACCGGGATGCTCACCAACGACGTGGTCCACGAGATCAACGACATCTCCTTCGTCGGCGTCCGGCACCCCGAGCTCGGCCCAGGTTTCGACCTGTGGGTCGGCGGCGGGCTGTCCACCAACCCCCGGCTGGCGCAGCGGCTCGGTGTCTTCGTCACCGAGGCCGAGGTGCCCGACGTCTGGGCCGGGGTGATCTCGCTCTTCCGCGACTACGGCTACCGGCGGCTGCGCAGCAAGGCCCGGCTGAAGTTCCTGCTGGCCGAGTGGGGCGTCGAGCGCTTCCGCCAGGTCCTCGAGCAGGAGTACCTGCACCGGGCGCTGCCGGACGGTCCGGCGCCGGAGCCCTCCGCCGAGCGCGGCGACCACATCGGCGTGCACGAGCAGAAGGACGGCAGGTTCTACATCGGGGCGGCCCCGCTGGTCGGCCGGGTGACCGGCAGCACGCTGCTGGAGCTGGCTGACCTGGTCGAGGCGCACGGCTCGGAGCGGGTCCGGCTCACGCCGCACCAGAAGCTGCTGGTGCTCGACGTCGAGGCGTCCCGGGTGGAGCCGCTGGTCGAGGCGCTGAACGAGATCGGCCTGCAGGCGCGGCCTTCCCTGTTCCGGCGCAACACCATGGCGTGCACCGGTATCGAGTACTGCAAGCTCGCCATCGTCGAGACCAAGGGCCTGGCCGCCAAGACCGTGGCCCAGCTCGAGGACCGGCTCGCGGACCTGCTGGAGCAGATCGACGTGCCGGTCACGGTCAACGTCAACGGGTGCCCCAACTCGTGCGCCCGCATCCAGGTCGCGGACATCGGGCTCAAGGGGATGCTGGTCACCGACGACGACGGCAACCAGGTCGGTGGTTTTCAGATTCACCTCGGCGGCACGCTGGGCCTGGACGCCGGCTTCGGCCGCAAGGTCCGTGGCCTGAAGACCACCGAGGCCGGGCTGCCCGTCTATGTCGAGCGGGTGGTCCGTAACTTCGCCGGCGATCGCGAACCGGGAGAACGGTTCGCGACCTGGGCCCTGCGCGCAGACGAGGACCTCCTGGTATGACGGCCGCCCGCGTCAAGGACGCCACCCCCGAGGTCCCGCAGGACGTCACCTACCTTCGCGATCTGCCTGCGGCCGAGAGGGACCGGGGCCTGACTGCTGTCGCCACGGCCCTGGAGGGAAGGTCCGCCGAGGAGGTTGCCGCCTGGGCCGCCGACGCGTTCGGCACGGACCTGATCGTCGCCGCCTCGATGCAGGACCTCATCCTGCCTCATCTGTTCTCCCGGTTGATCCCCGACGTCGAGGTCCTGTTCCTGCAGACCGGCTACCACTTCGCGCAGACCCTGGCGACTCGCGATCTGGCCGCCCGGACCCTGCCGATCACCGTGGTCGAGGCCCTGCCGCGTCAGAGCGTGGCGCAGCAGGACGCGCAGTACGGCGAGAAGCTGCACGACCGCGATCCCAACCTCTGCTGCTTCCTGCGCAAGGTCGACCCGCTGGCCCGTTCCCTGGACGGCCGGGGCGCCTGGGTCACCGGCGTTCGCCGGGTCGAGGGGCCGACCCGGGCGACGACGCCGATCGTGTCCTGGGACCAGAAGCACGACCTGGTCAAGATCAACCCCCTGGTCGCCTGGTCCGACGAGGACGTCGAGGCCTACCAGGTTGCCCATGACCTGCCGCGCAACCCCCTGGTCGCCCAGGGCTACCCGTCGATCGGGTGCGCGCCCTGCACCCGCCAGGTCGCCCCCGGCGAGGACCCCCGGGCCGGACGCTGGTCCGGCAACGACAAGACCGAATGCGGGATCCACGCATGAGCACGACCACTGACACGGCCGGGTCAGTCCAGACAGCCGGGACCGCCGGGAATCCCCAGACCGCTGAGACGCCAGGAGCCGTCCAGGAGCCCGGGGCCAACGGCGTTGCCGGGATCGCCGAGAGTCCCGGGGCCGTGGCGAGAGATGATGGCCGGCTGACACTGGACCATCTGGACACCCTCGAGTCGGAGTCGATCCACATCTTCCGGGAGGTGGTCGCCGAGTTCGAGCGGCCGGTGCTGCTGTTCTCCGGCGGCAAGGACTCCGTGGTGATGCTGCACCTGGCCGCGAAGGCCTTCTGGCCCGGCCCGGTCCCGTTCCCGCTGCTGCACGTGGACACCGGCCACAACTTTCCCGAGGTGCTCGCCTACCGCGACCGCGTGGTGGCCGAGAAGGCGGTGCGGCTCGAGGTCGCCGTCGTGCAGGACTACATCGACGACGGGCGGCTGACCGAGCGCACCGACGGCACCCGCAACCCGCTGCAGACCCAGCCGCTGCTCGACGCCATCGCGGACCACCGGTTCGACTCGGTCTTCGGCGGCGGACGTCGCGACGAGGAAAAGGCCCGGGCCAAGGAGCGCATCTTCAGCCTGCGCGACGAGTTCGGCGCCTGGGACCCGCGCAACCAGCGACCCGAGCTGTGGAACCTCTACAACGGCAGGCACCGACCGGGGGAGCACGTCCGGGTGTTCCCGCTGTCCAACTGGACCGAGCTGGACGTCTGGCGATACATCGCCCGCGAGGACATCGACCTTCCGGAGCTCTACTACGCCCACCAGCGTGAGGTCTTCGAACGCGACGGCATGCTCCTGTCGCCCGGGCCGGTCTCGGCGCCGCGGGGGTCCGAGACCGTCACCACCCGGCTGGTCCGATACCGGACTGTCGGTGATATGTCCTGCACCGGCGCCGTCGAGTCGGATGCGGTGACCGTCCAGGACGTCGTCGTCGAGGTTGCGGCCACCCGGCTGACCGAACGAGGCGCGACCCGCGCCGACGACCGTATCTCCGAGGCGGCCATGGAAGACCGCAAGAAGGAGGGGTACTTCTAGATGCCCACCGTGACAACGACCCGGCAGAGCAACCAGCGACGCCCCACGCTGCTCCGGCTCGCCACCGCAGGGTCGGTCGATGATGGCAAGTCCACCCTGGTGGGGCGCCTGCTGCACGACTCCAAGTCGGTCCTGGCAGACCAGCTCGACGCCCTCGAACGGGTCTCCCGCGACCGCGGCCTGGCCACCGCCGACCTCGCGCTGCTGACCGACGGGCTGCGCGCCGAGCGTGAGCAGGGCATCACCATCGACGTGGCCTACCGGTACTTCGCCACCGCCGACCGCTCCTTCATCCTGGCGGACTGCCCGGGCCACGTTCAGTACACCCGCAACACCGTCACCGGAGCCTCGACTGCCGACGCGGTGGTGCTGCTGGTGGATGCCCGCAAAGGCGTCCTGGAGCAGACCCGGCGACACCTGGCCGTGGCCGCTCTGCTGCGCGTCCCGCACGTCATCGTCGCCGTCAACAAGATCGACCTGGTCGGCTTCGACGAGGGCGTCTACACCAGGGTCACCGCGGACCTGGCGCTGGTGGCGACCGACCTCGGGCTCCCCGACCTGGTCACCGTCCCGGTGTCCGCCCTGGACGGCGACAACGTGGTGGACCACTCCACGCGCACGGACTGGTACAGCGGGCCGACCCTGCTCGAGATCCTCGAGACCCTGCCCGGCGCCGATGACCCGAGCCACGAGGACTTCCGCTTCCCGGTCCAGCTCACCCTGAGACCGCAGGAGGCCGCGCGCGATGCGGCGCACCGCGAATACCGGGGGTATGCCGGCCAGATCGCCTCGGGGGTCGTCCGGGTGGGTGACCCGGTGGTCGTCCTGCCGGGTGGCCGCCGGACCACCATCGCCGGCATCGACACCGCCGACGGCGAGCTGGCGCAGGCCTTCGCGCCGCGGTCGGTGGCGCTGCGGCTCGCCGACGACATCGACGTGGCCCGCGGTGACCTCATCGCTGCCGCTGCCGCCGCACCAGAGCCGACCCGGGACCTGGTCGCCACCGTTGCCTGGCTCTCGGACCAGCCGCTGAGCAAGCACAGCAGGGTGCTGCTCAAGCACACCACCCGGACCACCCGGGCGATCATCAGCGCTGTCGACGGAGTGCTGGATCTCGACGCCGTGCAGATCGTCCCGGCCCAGGACCTGAGCCTCAACGACATCGGGCGGCTGCGGATCCGCACCGCCGAGCCGATCGCCGCCGAGCCGTATGCCGGCCACCGGCGTACCGGCGCGTTCCTGCTGATCGACTCGCAGAGCGGGCAGACCCTGGCCGCCGGGATGATCGGTGACCCGCTGGCCGGCGAGGGCGAGCACGCCGACGACTGGGACATCTGAGGTCTCATGATGAAGACCAGAACGACGGCAGTGCTGCTGCTCAGCCACGGCAGCCGGGACCCGCGGACCGCCCACGTGGTCAGCGAGCTCGTCCGGGCGGTCGCCACTGCCACCGGGATGACGGTGCGGGCCGCCTACCTGGACTTCGCCGAGCCCGACGCGAGCACCGCCCTGCAACGGCTGGCGGCCGAGGGCTACAGCTCGGTGCGCGTGGTGCCGTTGCTCTTCACGCCGGGCTATCACCTGACCCAGGACGTCCCGCTGGTCGTCGCGGCTAGTGGGGTCACCGAACGGATGGCGGTCAGCGTGGCACCCGAGCTGCTGGCCGGCGGACCTCGCCGGCGAGGCCTGCTGCTGATGGCCCTGGCCGACCGCCTGATCCAGGCCGGGGCCGACGGGGACGTGGACGGGCTCGTGCTGGCCTCGGCCGGGTCGAGCGCGCCGGGGGCACGCCTGGCCGTCGAGGGCTTCGCCCGGGACCTCGAGCGGGCACACGGCATACCGGTGGAGCTGGCCTTCGCCTCCGGGGGCACCCGCTCGCCGACCCGGGCGCTGGAGGCCCTGTCCGGGAGGGGAACCCGGCAGCCGGCGGTCGCCTCGTTGTTCGTGGCACCGGGCCGGCTCACCGACTCGGTGATCGCCGCCTGCCCGGACGTGCCGGTGGCTGACCCGCTCGGGGTGAGCCCGGGGTTCGTCGAGCTGCTCGTAGCGCAGACCCGGGCGCTGACCCTGACCGCCTAGAGGCTTGCCTGAGCTGCTGGCTCGGATGCCGCCTGAGCACCGTCCGCCAAGCCGGCCTGGGGCCGGTGCGCGGCGCCCATGGCCTGACGCCCCGACGGCAGCGCGACGGAAGCGGCGACCACCAGGAAGGTGGCCACCCCGGAGGCGATCAGCACGGCCTGCACCGTGAACCGGTCAGCGAGGGGGCCGAAGACCAGCATGCCCACCGGCATGGCGACCGCCACGACAATGCCGAGGAACCCGAACACCCGCCCCTGCATCTGAGGCTCGACCGTCTCCTGCAGCACTGTCATCGAGGTCGTCGAGAAGAACGGCACGGCCAGGCCGACCAGGAACATGAAGGCGAAGAACACATAGAGGCTGGTCGACAGGCCGAGCGCGATCGAGAGCCCGCCGAAGGCCACCGTGGACGCCAGCATCATCACCACCCGGTTCCTCAGGCCGCCCCAGATCGCCAGCAGGGCGCCGCCGATGATCATCCCTACGCTGAACGCGATCTCGTTGGCGGTGAGCTTCCACACCTCGGGGCCGAAGGTCCGCACGATCATCAGCGGGGTGAGGTACGACGGGGCGACGATCAGCACGAAGACCACGGCGTAGAGGGCGAGCACCCAGCGGACGAAGGTGTGCGACGCCGCGTAGCGCAGTCCGGTGACCAGCTCGTCGAAATACCCCGGGTGCTCTTCGCCGGCGGCCAGGAGGCTGGCCAGGCGCGGGACGGCGATCAGGCTCAGCAGGCCGATCCCGATGACGGCGGTGACGATGTCGACGAAGAAGACCGCGATGATCGACGACCCGGCGTACACCGCGGCGGCCGCGGCGGGTGCGATGAGCATCAGTGCCGACTGGATGGTGGCGTTGATGCTGTTGACCCGCATGAGCTTGCGGGTCGGCACGATCTGCGGCAGGAGCGCGCTGACCGCGGGGTTCTGGACGCCGGCACCCACCGACCGGATCACCAGCGCGACGTAGATGAGCCGCAGGTCGCCGGCCCCGGCGAGCATGAACAGCGCGAGCGCCAGGGTCGCCGTCGCGATCATGGCGTCGGCGCCGATGATGAGCATCTTGCGGTTCAGCCGGTCAGCCCAGACCCCGCCGAAGATCGAGACGACCGCCTGCGGCAGGAACCCGAACACCGCGGCCAGAGCCATCACAGACCCTGACTTCGTCTGAAGGGTCAGGTGCCACATGATCGCGTACTGGACCAGGCTCGAGCCGAACAACGAGATCGTCTGGCTGGTCAGGAAGACAGTGGTATCGCGGCGCCACCCCAGGCGGTCTGCGGCCCCGGCGGAGGACGTCGGCTCAACGGCCGGCGGGCTGGTCAGCGTCGCCGTGTCGTCGGGAAGCGGGGTCATCACCGGTTCATTGTCCGCGATTGCGAGCGCTCACCCAACTTGTTAAGTCAGCGCGCAGTCGCCCGGCCCGGCTAGCCGGTGCGCTGCCCGCCAGGCCCGCCGGCGGCCGTGGGCAGTGGCGCTGCGGCGCGAAGCACGAGCAGGCCGACGAGCACCGGCACGAGGATCGCGAGGAGCGAGTTCCGGTACCCGACCTGCGCGGCCAGCAGGCCCAGCAGTGGCGGGCCGGCCAGGAAGGCGGAATACCCGATCGTCGAGACGACGCTGACCCGGGCCGCGGCCCTGAGCGGGTCGTCGCTGGCCGCGCTCATCCCCACCGGGAAGCCGAGGGCGGCGCCGGCGCCCCACAGGGCGACGCCGACCAGCGCCAGCGGCAGGCTCGGCACCAGGCAGAAGATCAGCAGCCCGGCGATCGAGAGTACGGCGCACAGGCGCAGTGTCGCGATCCGGCCGTAACGATCGAGCAGTCCCGTTCCGAGCAGGCGCATCGTCGTCATTGCCGTCACGAACAGCCCGAAGACCAGCGCGCCAATCGCATGTGTCTGGTCGAACCCGTCCACGACGGCCAGGCCGACCCAGTCGTTCGCGGAGCCCTCGGTCAGCGCCGCGGCGAGCACCACCAGGCCGATGAAGATCGTTCGCGGCTCCAGCCAGGCCCCGAAGGCGCGTCGGGTGCGGCCCAGGACCGGGACCTCACCCGCCGGCGAGATCGGCGCGCCGGGGGTGCGGCCGATCTCGACCCCACCAGGCAGGAACGACCGGACGGCCCACAGCACGCCCGCCAGGCTCAGGCTCAGCGCGATCGTGAGGTGGGCGAACACCGAGAGATGCAGCCAGGCCGCGCCTGCGCCGACCAGCGCGCCCGCCATCGTGCCGAACGAGAACCCGGCGTGGAAGCGCGGCATGATGGCCCTGCCGAGCCTCTGCTCGACCGCCGCGCCCTCGATGTTCATCGCCGCGTCCCAGGTGCCGGTGCCGACCCCGAACAGGACCAGCCCGGCGCCGACCACGAGCAGGTGCCCGGTCCCGACCCCGGCCGCCGCGATGACCAGGCCGAGGGTGTTCGCCCCGGCGAAGACCGCCACGGTACGGCGGGCCCCGAGCCGGCCGACCACCAGGCCAACAAACGGGAGCGCGAGGATCGAGCCGGTGGAACCCACCAGCAGCAGCAGCCCGACCTGGGCCGCGGAGAGGGAGAGCTGGTCCCGCAGGGCGGGGATCCGCGAGGCCCAGTTCGCAAAGTTGAAGCCGTTGAGCACGAACACTGCGAAGACGGCGAGGCTGGCCGAGCGGGCCACCCGGTCGGTGGCGGTAGAGGGGTCTGAGTGATCTATCGACCCAAGGCTCGATATCGGGTCAGCCATGGTGCCCTGGCTTCTGGCTCGGGTCGCTGACGATCCAGGTGGCCGGCCGGGCGAAGGGACGAGAGCGCATGGGCCGAGTCTTTCATTGCCCGGCCCTGCCCTCCGGGGGTGCCGGGGGTCGGCCGGGCAGCGCCTCCGCCGGCGGCAGTGCTGACGTCCCCGGGCCGGCACTCAGGTCAGCTCGCCCAGCGATAGGCCGGCGATCTTCCCGGCCGCGAACCGCGGCGTCGAGGAACAGCGTGTAGATCACTCGGGAATGCGGGCAGGGGGGTCGGCGAGGTGGGTGGCGGTGAGCTCGAAGGCGGGTTGGGGGGTGGAGGCTTCAGGCTTCTTGCGGTAGCCAGTGAGCTCGCTGCCCGCTTTCTGGCGGTAGGCCGCGAGGATGTCAGCGCACTCCCCCTCGGGCACCTCCGTGGCGGCATACGTCTCGAAGTTGCCTTTCTGACCCAGCCTGACCGTCCCGGCCACCCGCACGTTCTTGACCCAGTCGGACTCACCATGGGTGGCCACCACGAACAGGGAGCCGTCAAGCTCCAGCGGGATCACCGGAACCCGCTGCGGGTCAACGGCATTGCGGCGGGCGACCTCCAGGGTGTGCACATTGCGAAGGTTGCTGTGCATGGCGAGCTTGTTGAAGATCTTCGTGACCCTCGCCTGCGGCTTCAGATCGACCATGGCGTAATACTGCCCCAATACTTACCGTTTCGTTACCTGATGTAGGGAATGACCTTACCCGGGTAGTCGAGAGCCGGGCGGCCTTGGCAGGGTGTGACCCGCGACAAGGCCGTCCGCTTCGCGGGCTCAGCCATGGGTGAGGCGTCGCGGACGACTCAGGATAGACCGACCACGTTGCCATCGGCGTCGATGTCGATGCGCTCGGCGCCGGGGTGCTTCGGCAGCCCGGGCATCGTCCGCATCTCGCCGCAGATGGCATAGACGTACCCGGCACCGACAGCAGCGCGGACCTCTCGCACCGGCATCCGCCAGCCGGTCGGGGCGCCCCGCAGGGTGGGGTCCGACGACAGCGACAGGTGCGTCTTGGCGATGACGACCGGGAACTCGCCGTACCCCAGCACCTCGAACCGCTTCAGCTGCTTGGCCACGGCCGGCGCCAGGTCGATGCCGTCGGCGCCGTAGATCTCCTTGGCGATCTTCTCGATCTTGTCGACGATCGGCAGGTCGAGGTTGTAGAGGTAGTGGAAGTCGTTCGGCTCCTGCGCTGCCTCGATGACGAGCTTGGCCAGCTCGACGGCTCCCTTGCCTCCGTCGGCGACGTGCCGGGTGACCGCGACCCGCACTCCTGCCTCTGCCGCGATCTGCCGGATCGCGTCGAGCTCGGAGTCGAAGTCGGTCGGGAACGCGTTGATGGCCACCACCGGGGCCACCCCGAAGCTCTTCACGATCTCGATGTGGCGCTGCAGGTTCGGCGCGCCGAGCCGGACGTCCTCCGGGTTCTCCTCGAGCATCTCGGGCGGCAGCGGGCGGCCGGCAACGACCTGGTAGCGACCGGAGTGCGTCTTCAGCGCGCGCACGGTCACCACCAGGACGGCGGCATCGGGGGTCAGCCCGGAGGCCCGGCACTTGACGTTGAAGAAGCGCTCGGCGCCCATATCGGCGCCGAAGCCGGCCTCGGTGATCAGGTAGTCAGCGGTGCGGATGCCCAGCAGGTCCGCGACGACCGAGGAGTTGCCGGTGGCGATGTTGCCGAACGGGCCGGCATGGATCAGCGCCGGCGTGTGCTCCAGGGTCTGCAGCAGGTTGGGCTTGATCGCGTCACGCATCATGACGGTCATCGCCCCGGCGGCCTTGAGGTCCTCGGCGGTGACCGGCCGGCCGGCATACGTGTAGCCCACCACGATCCGGCCGAGGCGGTTCCTGAGGTCCCGCAGCGAGGTCGCCAGCGACAGGATGACCATGACCTCGCTGGCCGCGGTGATGTCGAACCCGGCCTGGCGGGTCACCCCGTCCATCCGTGCGCCGAGGCCCACCACGATGTTGCGCAGCGAGCGGTCGTTGACGTCCAGGACGCGACGCCAGGCGATTGTCCGCGGGTCGATGTCGAGGTCGTTGCCGTGGTGCAGGTGGTTGTCGACCATGGCGGCGAGCAGGTTGTGCGCCGAGGTGACCGCGTGGAAGTCGCCGGTCAGGTGCAGGTTCACTGCCTCCATCGGCACGACCTGGCTGTAGCCGGCCCCGGCGGCGCCGCCCTTGATCCCGAACGTCGGCCCCAGCGATGGCTGGCGCAGCGAGAGCATCGACCGGTGCCCGAGCACGGACAGGCCCTGGGCCAGCCCGATGGAGGTGGTCGTCTTGCCCTCACCCAGAGGCGTGGGCGTCACTGCGGTGATCACGATGTATTTCGCCCGCGGCTTTTCTGCGACGGCTTCTGCTGCGCTGGGAGCGACCTTGGCGATGTAGGTGCCATAGGGCTCGAGATGCTCGGCAGCGATGCCGGCCGACGCGGCAACCTCCTGGATCGGCAAGAGGTGGGCGGCGTGGCCGATTTCGAGGTCCGTGAGGATTTTGTCCATGCCTACAGCATGACAGTCATTTCTGCATCCAATGACCAGTGGATGGACAGAATGTTCGGCCTCAATCGTCAGGAGCGCAGATCTTACGATTCTTCTCCCTCTTCCCCGGCTGCCGGCGCCGGGCCGCCGGGTCCTGCCGCCGGGCCATTGTCCGGCGGGACGTAGTCCTCGATGGCCTCGACGGCCGCGTTGACCGACGGGTAGAGCCGCTCCCGGTGCACGGTGCGAAACAGGCCATAGCGGTGCATGTCCTGGCTGAGCCTGGTCCGCATCTCGACAAAGGCCAGGTGCACCCCGCGGGCCCTGAGCTGGGCGCTGAGCTGTTCGAGCATGTCGGCGGCCGTGACGTCGATGTCGGTGACCGCCTCGCACTGCAGCACGATCCACTCGACGCCCTTGGCGCGGGCCAGTGCCCTGACCTGCCGACGGAAGATGCCGACGTTGGCGAAGAACAGCGGCGCCTCCCACCGGAAGACCACCACGCCAGGCACCTGCCGTGCGCTCTCCTGATCACGCACGGCATGCCAGCGGCCGTCCGGTGCCTGGCCGAGCACCTCGCCGTGCGGCCACCAGCTCCGCCGGAAGAACAGCAGGATCGACAGGCCGATCGCCACGACGATCCCCTCGAGCACGCCTAACAGGATCACCGATGCCGAGGCCACCACCGACAGCAGCACCGCGGACCTTCGCACCGCCCAGTAGCGACGCAGGACCGGCACGTCGACCAGGGAGTATGCCGCCGCGATGACCACTGCCGCCAGCGCGGTCTGCGGCAGGTCGGCCAGCAGCGAGTTGAGGAAGAGCAGGAGCAGCACCACCGTGCCGGCGCCCACCAGCCCGGTCACCTGGCTCTTCGCCCGTGACTGCTCGGCGACCGCCGTTCGCGAGGCACTGGAGGACACGGCGAAGCCCTGGAACAGGCCGGCGGCGATGTTCGAGGTCCCGACGCCGATCATCTCCTGGTCCGGGCTGACCTCGTCGCCCCGGCGCGCGGCGAAGCTGGTCGACGTGGCGATCGTGTCGGTCAGCGATACCAGGGTGATGCCGACCGCGGCGACCATCAGCGGAAGCACGTCGCCCGGCTTCGTCCATGGCAGGGCCGGTGCGGGTATGCCCTTCGGGAGGGCGCCCACGACGGCGACGCCCTGAGAGGCCAGGTCGAACGCGGCGGACACCACGGTGGCCCCGACGATGGCGACCAGGATGGCCGGCAGCCGCCGGGACACCAGCGGAAGCACCAGGATCACCGCCAGCGTGCTCAGCCCGAGCAGCAGGGTGACCCGGTTCGTCCCGTCCAGGCCGGACCCGAAGGCGCGGACCTGGTTGACAAACCCCTCGGCGTCGGTGGAGAACCCGCACAGCTTGGGCAGCTGGCTGACCACGATCGTGACGGCCAGGCCGTTCATGTAGCCGACCTGAACCTCCTTGGACAACAGGTCGGCCACGAAGCCGAGCTTGGCGACGCCGAGGCCGATCTCGATCGCACCGACCAGCAGTGCCAGCATTCCGGCCAGGGCGATCGCCGTGGCCGGATCGCCGGAGGCGCCGATCAGCGGCAGGGTTGCCGCCAGAATCATCGGCGAGACGGCTGAGTCCGGGCCGAGCACCAGGATCCGCGACGGCCCCATGATCGCGTAACCCACGAGGCAGGCGACCGTGGTGTAGAGACCGGTGACCGCCGGCAGCCCGGCCAGCTCGGCGTAGGCCATGCCCTGGGGAACCAGGACGGCCGCGAGGATCAGCCCGGCAAGGAGATCCGGCCGCAGCCAGGACCGCCGGTAGTGGCTCAGCAGGACCAGTCCTGGCACGTGCCGGGCAAACCCGGAGTGCCGACCCGCGACCTCGTGCTCCGCGTTCATGCGTTATCCGCTGAGGGGTTCTCGGTAGCGACTGATCGGCAGGTCCACCCACCACAGCATCGATTGTCACGGCCGGCCATGTGATCATCCTTCGCGGGTGATTCGGTCAGCGGGGAGCCGATCAGGCGCGTCGCCCCGTGTCGGGACGTTTCACTGACCTTCCCGGCCCCCTGAAGGCTAGTGTCGCCATCATGATCAGCCCGACCCGCGCGCTGCAGGCAGCCGACGAGGGTGCGCTTGATCTCGACTTGATCGTCGCAGCACTTTCCGCGAGGTTCGCCGTGGCCACCGATTCGAGACAGCTCGTCCGCCGCCGGCGTCTCGACACCTTTGACCGGCGCTTGTCCGCCGCCGGGCTCACCCTGGAGCATCAGGTCGTCGCCGCACGCGGGCCGGCGACCGACCGGCTCGTGCTGGGCCGCCCGGACGGGTCGTCGACCGTGGCGGTGTCGGCGAAGAGCCTGCGCTGGCCTGCGCTGGCTGAGGTGCTGCCGGCCGGTCCGGTCCGGGACCTGGTGGCGCCGGTGAGCGGCATCCGGGCCCTGATGGTGGCCTCGGACGAGCGGCGGCAGCTGCGACGGCTGGAGCTGAGCAACCAGGACGGGAAGACGGTGGCCCGGGTCGAGCTGGATGAGCCGGCCTCGCCCGAGGCGCGGGCCCGGGCCCGGCCGGTTTCGGCGCCGGCCCGGCTGACAGTTCTGCCCCTGCGCGGCTACGACCAGGAGGCCCGGCGTGCGGATCGCCTGCTGGCCGGCCTGGGCCTGAGCCCGGCCGAGGAGGGATCGGGCGCACTGTCCGGCCCGGCCAGGGCGACACCTGGTGCGAGCCGGCCTGACCGCGCGATACCTGCGCAGGCGTTGCTGACCGCGGCGCTGGGTGACGCCCTGCTGACGATGCGCGAGAACCTGCCCGGACTGCTAGACGACGTGGACACCGAGTTCCTGCACGACTTCCGGGTTGCCGTGCGGCGCACCCGGGCCACGCTCAAGCTCGGCAGGCCTGCCCTGCCCGAGGTGATGCGGACCCGCTGGGAGCCGGCTTTCAAGCAGCTCGGCGACCTGACCACGCCGGTCCGGGACCTGGACGTCTATGAGCTGGACCTGCCCGCGATGAGCCAGTGGCTGGTCTCGGCAGAGCCGACCGGCCTGGACCCCCTGGCCGCGCACCTGCGACGGGCCCGGACGGCGGCCCGCCGATCGCTGGTCCGCTCGCTGAGGTCCGCCGCCTTCCGCCGGCTGGTCACCGAGTGGGATGAAGAGCTCGCCGCGCTCGCCGTGCCGGCTGATCCGCCGCCGGAGCCGGCCGGTATGCCGGGGGAGGAGGACCGCGAGTATCTGTCGGCGGGCCAGCTGGCCGACCGGAGCATCTCCCGGGCCTACCGACGGGTGGCCAGGGATGGTGGCGTCATCGGCGCAGACTCGCCAGCCGGGGACCTGCACGAGCTCCGGAAGCGCTGCAAGGAGCTGCGATACGCGCTGGACGTGTTCGCGCCGCTGGTCGACCAGCAGGCCCGCAAGCGCGCGATGACCGACCTCAGGGGCCTGCAGGACGTGCTGGGCCGTTTCCAGGACTCGGAGGTGCAGCGCGTGGCGTTGCGCGGGTTCGCCGAGGAGATGATGGCTGAGGGGACCACGGCCGCGGCGATGCTGGCGATGGGCGAGCTGATCGGTCACCTGGACGTCGAGCAGGACCGGGCCCGCCGTGAGTTCGACGTGGCCTTCGCGCGCTTCGAGCGGCCCTCGAGCCTCGCGTTGATGCACCGGCTAGGAGGCGGACGATGAAGGTTCTGGCGACATACAACATCAAGGGTGGCGTCGGGAAGACGTCGACGGCGGTGAACCTGGCCTACCTGTCGGCACGCGATGGCCGTCGTACCCTGCTGTGGGACCTCGACCCGCAGGCAGCGGCGACGTACCTGTTCCGGGTGCGGCCGCGGGTCAGGGGCGGCAGCCACGCCCTGGTGACCCGCCGGCGTCCGTTCGAGGACGCCCTGAAGGCGACGGACTTCGACAACCTGGACCTGCTCCCGGCCGACTTCAGCTACCGGAACATGGACCTCGAGCTGGACGACACGAAGAAACGGACCCGCCGGCTGGGCCAGCTGTTGAAAGAGGTGGTGGCCGAGTACGACACCGTCTTCCTGGACTGCCCGCCCAGCGTCTCACTGGTCTCCGAGAACGTCCTGCACGCAGCTGACACGCTGCTGGTGCCGCTGATCCCGGCGACCCTGTCGCTGCGCACCCTCGATCAGCTCACCCGGTTCGTGGCCGAGTCGGAGGGCAGCAAGCCCGAGGTCGTCGCGTTCTTCTCCATGGCCGACCGGCGCAAACGCCTGCACCGTGACGTGATCGAGATGATCCCGCGCAACGGCACCCGGGTCGCCGACACGGTGATCCCGTCGCTGGCGATCATCGAGCAGATGGCCGAGCGCCGGGCCCCGGTCCCCGCCTTCGCGCCGGCCAGCCGGGCAGCCCAGTGCTACGAGCAGCTGTGGGCCGAGGTGCGTCCGCGCTGACTCGCCACCCCGCACACCGTTTCAGAACGGCGAGTGTGCTCAGGCGGACTGCTTCTCGGTGACCTTTTCGCTCAGTTCTTCGGTGACGTAGCGGCGCACCAGCAGAGGGACGAAGGCACGGACCTTCGCGTCGTCGAAGGTGGCTCCCACCCGGATGAGGCACTCATCCACTGACCTGGGATCCAGTGAGGTGTCGAACTTCTGGTGAACCCCCTGGACCACGTCCTGCAGATCTGGACTAATTCTTGAATGACCCTCGCGGGCGTCAGACAGTGTCGAACTTGCCATATCCCGAACCTAGTCCTGGCCGACAGAACCTGTCACCCCGAGTCGGCGGGATGTGGCGCACTTCTCGGCGCCCCCTGTCAACGGAAACTCTGAATAACCATAGCCAGTGCGTCATCCCACGGCATCGGCGCCAGTCCGAAGGTCTGCTGGGCGGCGGTGGAGTCGAGGATGAACGGCTCCTTCAGCTGATAGGCCACCTCGGGGAGCTCGCGCATCACCGGGTCCATCAGGCCCATCGCGCGGATGAGCAGGCCCGGGTACTCCTTGACGGACACTGCGGGCACTCCGGCGATGCGGCACAGGTCGTCGATGGCCTGGCGCTGGGTCCGCGGCGGGTTGCTCGGCACGTGCCAGGGCCGTCCCCAGGCGCGCTCGTCCCAGGCCACGGTGACCAGCAGCCGCGCCACATCATCGGTCGCGGTCCAGGTGTGCAGGGTGTCGGCGCTCTGCATCACGGTCACGCCCTTGCCGGCGAGCAGCTTGGGCACGACACGGTCGCCCAGATGGCCCTGCACATCGGGCCCGAGGTAGTCAGACCCGCGCACCTCGGTGGCCCGCACCAGGCCGGCTTCGTGGGCGGCCAGCGCATCGCGCCACATCTGGACACGGACCTGTCCCTTGGAGCCCGTCGCGGCCAGCGGAAGGTCCTCCGTCATCGGGCCTGAGACCGGGCCATACCCGTACAGGTTGCTGACGGTGACCAGGACCGCTCCGGAGCTTTCGGCGGCGCCGAGCAGTGCCCGGGCGATCGGCGGCCAGTCCGTCGGCCACTTGTTGTAGGCGGGGTTGGCACAGTTGTAAAGGGCCACGGCGCCGGTGGCGAGGTCGGTCAGGGCCTCGGCCGAGGACGCGTCTGCCGCGGCTTTGGTGATCGCGGGGTGGGTGGGACCTGAGCCGGACCGGGTCACCAGGGTGACCTCGTCCCCCCGCTCGGCGAGAAGGAGGGCGGTGGCGGTGCCGATGGGGCCCGCGCCGACGATGACGTGCTTCGACATGGAGATTCCTCTGGTGAGATCGGTAGTCTTGTTTCGGAGTGCTGCTCTGGTTCCCACGGTGACAGGCTGGGGACCCCTCCGTCAAGAGCACTGCTCTCGTTTGTTGCCAGTGTTCCGCAAATGCAGGAAGATGTGAGTATGCCCGAGTCACCCGCCCCGCTGCCGACTGGTCCGCCTGCCCCCTCGGCCCCCCGGACGGCCCGCGCACGCGTCCGGTGCGAGCTGACCAGTGAGATCAAGGAGGTGGCCTTCGCCCAGCTGGCCGCCGGCGGCGGGGCTGCCCTGTCCTTGCGCGGGATCGCCCGTGAGATGGGGATGGCATCCTCGGCGCTGTTCCGCTACTTCGACAACCGCGATGCGCTGCTCACGGCCCTGATCATCGACAGCTACAGCTCGCTGGCGGAGGCGGCCGAGTCCGCGGAGGCCAGGGTGCACCGGGGGTCGGTCGGGGATCGCTGGATGGCGATCTGTCACGGCGTGCGCGGCTGGGCCCTCGCCCATCCGCACCAGTACGCGCTCATCTTCGGCTCGCCGATCCCGGGGTATGCGGCACCCGCCGGGACCGTCGAGTCGGCTGCCCGGGTGCCGCTGATGCTCGGAGAACTGCTGGGCGACCTGGTCAGGGAGAGGTCTGACGACGCCGGCGACGGACCAGAGCCGCCGGCAGCAGTCCGGCGTGCCGTGGAGCCGGTCCGGGCGATGATGCCCGAGGGGGTCTCCTCTGAGCTGATGGTCCGCGGGCTGATGGCCTGGACCTACCTGTTCGGCGCGGTCTCCTTCGAGCTCTTCGGCCACCGGCACAACGTGGTCGCCGACTACGACGTCTTCTTCGACCACGAGATCCGTCGGATGGGCGCGCTGGTCGGCTTGACGCCAGGTCCGTCGGGCAATTAGTTAGAGTTCATGCTCTGATTAGCGCATGAAATCTGAAGTGTCGACCTCGGCGAGTCGCCCGGCCGTCCGAAGGGGGTTGGCGGCTCACCCCTGTGCGCTGCGGGCCGTGGTCATCCCGCAGACGGCAGCAACCCTGGCATGAGTAAGCGTGGCCGGTATCACCCCCAGGAACACCTCGAAGGCGCTGGAAGCCAGCGTCTGCGGCAGCCCGCGGGCAGTGAGTCTGGCCGAGAACCAGGTCACGTAGTCGGTGACCAGGCTGAGATCGTCGACCAGGGTTGCTGCGCCGATGACAAGGAGGGTGGCGGTCAGGTCCTCGTGGGTCGCCTGCGCGATGGCCTCGCCGGTGCTGACCTGCGACCAGATCCGCAGGGCGTCCGGGGTCGCCTGTCCTACCAGCGTCTCGTGCTCGCGGGCCAGCCGAAGCGCCTCGGCGATCCGCTCCGGGGCCCCGACAGGGTCGCGCGGCGCCGGCGCGGCCCTGTCGGCGGCTGAGAGCAGCAGGTCAGCCCCGGCTTCGAAGTCGGGCGCCGAGCGGTCGGCTCCCAGGGCCAGCGCCCATCGCCCGCCAGTCCCGAACCCGGCCCCGCCGCACACGATGGTCATCCCGACCGCCCTGAGGGCACTGATCGAGCGCCAGGCCCCGACCAGCGACATCGGCATGGCGCAGGTCACGGCGACCGCGCTGGGTGGGGTGTGGCCGAGGAGGCCTGCGAGGTCGTCGGCAGAGGCCGACGACCCGATGAAGGAGACGTCGGCGCCGCGCAGCCTCAGGACGCCTGCCGCCATCAGCGCCGGCAGCACATGCCATTCGCCCTCGCTGCAGGCAACGACGACGCGACCCCGGGACCCCTGACGAACGGCGCCGGGGGCACTCAGCGCGCGTTGGACCACTGCCCGTAGCGCGGAGTCGGCAATGTCCGAGGCACGATGTTCCATCGCCACGCCCCAGCGCCCCTGCTGCCAGCCCAGGCCGATCTCGGTCTGCGCCCTGGCCAGCAGGTCAGTGATCACCCGCTCCGCCGATACGCCCCGCTGCAGCAGGGCGAGGGTGATGTCGATGGCCTCGCGCCGTTCGCCGCGCTGCACCGCGGCGAGGTACCGGGCGAGGTCGGGCTCGACATCAATCACGAAGTCCCGACAGCCGCGGTGGGTGTCGACAGCCGCCCGGCGACTGGCCCGGCCCTGTCCCGCGGCGTGTGCGGCTGGCAGACCACCTGGTCGCGTCCGGCCGTCTTGGCCGTGTACATCAGGGCATCGGCCGCCGTCAGAGCCTGATGGCCTGCCTGCTCGGGCTCACCACCGGACCGGGCAACGCTGGTGATCCCCGCGCTGAACGTGAGCGGCAGCAAGGAGGACGCCGCCCACGACTCACGCAACCGGTCAAGGACGGCGCAGGCATCACGAACGCTCGTGGCCTGGAACAGCACCACGAACTCGTCGCCGCCGAAGCGCCCCACGATGTCCCGGTCGCGGACCGTGACCCGCAGGTGCGCGGCGAAGTCAGCCAGGGTGCTGTCGCCGGCGTCGTGCCCGAGGGTGTCGTTGATGCTCTTGAAGTGGTCGATGTCGATCAGCGCCACACAGTCGCCCGGCCGCGCGTGGTTGATCGCCAGCATCAGCGACTGACGGCTCCAGACCCCGGTGAGCACATCGGTGGTCGCCAGCTGCAGGAGCCGCTCCGCATCCCGCCCGCCTTCCACCACCGTGCGGGCATCCAGGACGGCCGGCGCCAGGTAGCGCGTCAGCAGCTCCCGGACGCGAGGGTCGCTGGTCAGCGGCAGGAGCGGTGAACCCACTCCGAGCGACAGGTCCATCGGCACCGAGTCCGGCTCCTCTGCCTCGGCAGGGGATACGTCGGCCCCGAGGTCTCGGCACAGGGCGACCAGCAAGCGCTGGGCGGCCAGGGCGTCAGGCGTGCGCAGGAGGCTGCGTGTCGCGACGTAGGCGGCGTGCAGCGCTGCGGTGTCATCCGCGATGGCGGCGGCCGGTAGCGGCGGGGGAGTCGTTCAGCTCGTCGCGGACAAAGCGCCGCACCAGCAGGGGAACGAAGGCCCGCACCCTGGCGTCGTCGAACTCGGCTCCCACCCGGCTCAGGCACTCGTCCACCGCCTTGCGGCCCAGCGACTCGTCGAACTCACCGTGGACCGTGTGAGCCACGCCCCTCAGATCCCCGCGGACTATCGGCCCCCGGCGGTCTGGGACGCCCTTTCGCCGGTCCTCGAACGGGAGAGATGGCTGTGAGCCGTCGAACGGGACGTCCTTTCGCCGGTCGTGAAATGGGACACCAAGCCGTCGGTCGTCGGAGGATGTTGAGCTACCCATACCCCGAACCTAGCCCCGGCACAGCGGGGCTGCCACCTGACCTCTCTCGTGTTCGAGGTGCGCCGCACGGCCGTTCGACCCCTGGCGCTCAAGGCAGCTGCTGCGGTCAGCTGACCTTCTTGGGCACTACTCCGGACAGGCCGAGGAAGAACTTCATGCACTTGTGCCCGAAGTCGGCCGTGGGGTCGAACATCAGCGGGCAGCCGCCGTCGATCACTGTGATGCCATGCGCCCGGCCGTACTCGGTGGCCGAGGACGAGACGCTGCCGCCGCCCATCGAGCGGTGCATCCACACGTTCTTGATCCCCAGCGTCGCGCACTCCGCCATGGTGGCATCGGCCGTCTCGGGCCTGGTCCCGATCACCACGGCCTCGACGCCGCCGGGGATCGAGGCCAGGTCGGGATAGGCCTTGTCCCCCTCAACGGTCTCTGCGCCGGGGTTGACGGCGAAGACCTGGTAGCCCCGGTCGCGCAGGCGCTTGTAGACGACATTGCTGCCGTGTCCCTCGGCTTTTGTGGAAACCCCTGTCACTGCAATCTTTTTGGTGGCGAGAAACTCGGTGGCTGCTTCCTTGATGGTGACCATGAGACTCACCCTACTGACTGTGAAACGATCACTGAACCGACTGGTTGACCAACTGCAGGGAGCAACATGTTCTGGCATGGCAGGCAGATGTACCGGCGGCTTTCGGAGGATGTCTGCGCCGCCGGGGTGCCCGCCGGGGGTGACCTGCTCGAGCCGGTGAGCGAGCAGGACCTGGCCGGGCTGCCGGCGACCGCACAGCGGTACCTGCGGGCGATGGGCGTGCCGGGCCGGCCCCGGGACTGGTCGTTCCAGGCGCATCTCACCGGACGCTTCAGGCTGCGCGGGCAGGGTTCCTGGATGCCGGCCGAGGTCTGGCAGTACAACAGCGCCCTGCAGGTCGCCCGGCTCTTCCACATGCGCATCGACTTCGCCAAGGTGGTGCCGATGGTGGGCCGGGACACCTACGTCGGCGGCAAGGGGGTCATGCACGGCAAGCTGCTCGACCTGGTCACGGTGGCCCACTCGGTGGGTCCCGAGACCGACCTGAGCGAGCAGGTCACCTACCTGAACGACGCGGTGCTGATGGCGCCGTCGATGCTCCTGCGGCCGAACGTCACTTTCGAGGAGGTCAACGACGACTCGTTCGACGTCACCCTCGTCGACTCAGGCCGGACGGTCACTGCCCGGGTGTTCCTGGACGATCAGGACCGACCGGTCAACTTCAGCACGACGGACCGGTATGCGGACCTTCCGGGCGGCCTGGTCCGGGCCCAGTGGACCACCCCGATCGAGGGCTGGCAGGCCGACGGGGACCGGTTCATCTTCACCCGCGGCAGCGCCATCTGGAACCTGCCCGACGGCCCGCTGAGCTACCTTGACTTCAGCATCGCCCCGGGGGATGTGCGCTACAACGTGGCGCCCGCCGATATCGCGGCGCCGTCCTGAGCGCTCGCGGGTGTACGGCCCCAGCGGCCTGATCCGAAGGCCCACAGGGCCAGCAGTGCCAGGCCCGTGGCGATGTAGGTGCCGCTAGCCACCTGCTGCAGCAGGCTGAGCGAATCCTGCGATGGCGCCAGGACGACCCCGCGGGCCGGGCCGGCCGCGAATACCAGCCCGACCAGGCCTGCGATCGCCCACTGCCGGCGGGAGACCAGGACCAGGATGGCCGGCACGGCCCAGACCCAGTGGTGGGTCCAGGACAGCGGGGAGGCCAGCAGGCCACCGATGGCGATCGCCGTCACAGCGGCCACCTCGTCACCGATCCGGAGCTGGCGGCGGGCGGCGGCGAGGGCCAGCGCCAGCCCGGCCGCAGACAGGACCAGGGTCGTCAGCATCGCCGGTGACGGCTGGTGGGAGATCCGGGCCAGCTCACCGATCAGCGACTGGTTCTTGGCGTCCAGCACGGCCACCGGCCCCCAGTGAGAGATCTCGAAGAGGCCGCCGGTCCAGTACTGCCGTGAGCCGGCCGGCAGGACGAAGGCGCCCAGGGTCACGGTCAGCACGAAGCCGGCGGCCGCGCGCACGGCTGAGCGCCAGTCGCGCCGGAGCACGAAGTACAAGACGAAGACACCGGGGACGATCTTGATGCCGGCAGCCAGGCCGACCAGCCAGCCGCGGCGGGTCGACCGGACCAGCAGACAGTCGATCACCACCAGCGCCATCAGATAGAGGTTGATCTGGCCGAGCAGGATGGTCCGCACCAACGGCTCCAGCGCCATCCCGGCCAGCGCCACCAGGGCCAGGTGCTGCCAGGACAGGCGCAGCCGCCGGGCGCAGACCACCAGCACGGCCAGATAGCTGACCAGCGAGCCGGCGGTGAAGAGCCAGCGGGCGGTGCCGGTGCCCAGCAGGGTAAGCGGGGCGAAGACCACCGCCGCGAAGGGCGTGTAGGTGAAGGGCAGGGTCCCCGGGACCGACTGGTAGAGGGGCGTGCCGGTCACCAACGCCTCCGCCCCCCGGACGTAGACCGCCAGATCGACCCAGCCGCCGGAGTTGATGCCCGACCATCGAAGGATGGACAGGCCCGCCAGCACCAGGGCTGCGGCCGCGATACCGGCCAGGCGTCGGGTCCTCGCCTCCCTCCAGGTCACCACTTCTGCATCGCTCCGTTCGTTTCAGGGGACACCGGCTGACTGCCGGCCGGGATCTGCGGCAGCCGGCGTCACTGCCGTTGCGGGCGGCCGAGGTGACTACCGTGCCCGGCGTCCGATCTGGGGACGACAGCATGGCGAGTTGGCTCGATGCTATTTCCCCGTTCACCGGAAAGTAACTCACGGTGGGTTGGCTGTCTCCAACCGGGCCGCTCGGCCTGGCATCTTCTGGAGGCAGCTCATGAGTTCGTTCCACAAGCTCGCCCGGTGGGGCACAGCCGGAGTCACCCTGACGGCTACCGCCCTGGTCGCCGGCTCCCTGGCCGCGACCGCGTCGTCGGGACTCAGTGTCGGCAACGTGCCGTTCGCCAACCCCCGCCTCGGCGTTCAGAACAATGTGCTCGCACCCGGCTTCGCGCAGACGTCCGTGGCGTGGGGCAACCTGCCGCTGGTCAACCCCGACAAGGCCGCCGGTGTCACCCACTACGGCTACGTCACCTCCGGGGGTGGCCCGCTGACCCAGGACCCCAAGGAGGCGTTCAAGACCGAGCCCGACAAGAACGTCTACCTCGTGCTCGTTGGCCACCACTACCTCTTCCAGGGCCACGAAGGCGCTCCGGCCGGGTACGTGACGCGGATCGACCTCGACGAGAAGGACGCGGCCAGGCGGGTATCGCTGGTTGCCGACAGCAACGCCGACGGCAGCAAGCTCCCGCCCTTCGACGGCATCACCTGGGACCCCTTCAGCAGGCAGCTGCTGCTCACCGCCGAGGCGAAGTCGCCCGCCGGCGGGGTCTGGGCCATCTCGCTGGACGAGAGCGGGAACGCCACCAGCAGCCACGCAGCCCGGCTGCCGGGCCTCGGCTCGGGCGGCTACGAGGGCGTCCAGAACGACTCGGCCGGCAACGTCTGGCTGGTCGAGGACGTGGGGGGCTCAGCGGTCAGCGGCGGCAAGAGGCCCAACAGCTACCTCTACCGCTTCACGCCCAAGGACAAGACCGACCTGGCCCGGGGCGGCAGGCTCGAGGCGCTGAGCGTGCTGCGCCCGGACGGCACGCCGATCACGGCCGGCCAGCTCGCGGCCAACCCGGCGGCGCAGGAGATCACCGACCTGCACACGTACGGGAAGCGTTTTGCCACGACCTGGGTCACCGTGCACGACGGCACCGACGTCTTTGACGCGACCGCCGGTGCGGCCGCCGCCGGGGCAACCCCGTTCAAGCGACCCGAGAACGGCGTCTTCCGGCCGGGCAGCAGGTTTGGCGACTTCTACTTCACCGAGACCGGTGACACCAGCAGCCTCAGCACACTGCCCGGCGCGTACGGCGCCGTGTTCCGGCTGTCCCAGGCGACACCGGGCGCCGACAAGGGCAGGCTCTCAGCAGTTGTCCTCGGCGACAAGGCCCACACGGGTTTCGACAACATCGCCTTTGCGGCGAAGGACCAGCTGCTCGTCGTCGAGGACGCCGGTGACGGGCTGCACGCCCAGCGGGACGCACTCGACTCCGGATACCTGATCGACCTCGAGCGGGACAGCAGCAAGCCCGGGAAGATCACCCGGTGGCTGGCCGAGGGCAGGGACGCGTCTGCCCTGTATGACGCGACGACCAGCCCGGGCTACAACGACGGTGACAACGAGATCACCGGCATCCATGTCTCCGATGGCGACGCCTCGGTCGGCGGCCTGCTCGGCGCGAAGACGCCCCGGCCGTTCGACGGCGCGTGGCGGATCTTCTGGACCCAGCAGCACGGGGACAACGTGACCTGGGAAGTCACCCAGGGCCGGTAGCAGCAGAGCGACAACAGGCGGCGCATTGCCCCTGCCCGACCACCGGGCGGGGGCGGTGCGCCGCCTGGCTCGGCACGTGTCATCCGCACCTCGCACTGACCGACCAGCGCGTGCCCGGTCCGTGGGTCAGCCGGTGAGCGGTCCCTGTGCCAGCCGGAGGCGGGTGCTCAGCTCTTCGCGGACATACCGCCGGACGAGCAGGGGAACGAAGGTCCGGACCGCGGCACCCTCGAACTGGGAGACCATCTTGTGCAGGCACTCGTCGATCTCCTGCGGGTCGAGATGATTGTCGAACTCCTGGTGGACCTGGTGCGCGATGGCATGCAGCTCAGGGTCGATACCGGGCTGATCGGGGGCCTCGTGAACAGTCGGGGAGCCGTGCATGTTTCACGGTGACATCGTCGGGCCGGATTGCGCAAGAGATGGGCCTTGAGCAGGCGCTATTTCGCGGAACAGAGGGGTCAACAGCGGCCCGAAGGTCTTCCTGTCGATGGGCCCGGTCGACACCGCCGACTGTTCACCAGGACGCCTGCAAGACGACACTGCGGCCTTACCCGGCGGGGAGGGTGATGCTGCTGTACTGCCTCCATGAAGGTCGCCGTGGTCTCCGAGTCCTTCCTGCCGCAGATCAACGGCGTGACCGGGTCGGTGCTTCAGGTCCTGAAGCACCTGAGCCGGAACGGCCATCAGGCCAAGGTCATCGCCCCGGGGGACTCACCACCCACCTGCGAGGGCTTCGAGGTGGTGGCTCTTCCGTCGGTCGGCTTCCCGGGCTATCCGCAGGTCCGGGTGCCGATGGTCGTCGCGCACCGGCTGGTCAGGGAGTTCGAGCGCTTCGCCCCGGACGTCATCCACCTCGCCTCGCCGTTCGTGCTGGGCGGCCCGGTGGTCCGCGCGGCGGCCTCGCTCAACATCCCGGTGGTCGCGATCTACCAGACCGACGTGGCCGGCTTTGCCCTCCGGTACGGGCTTACCGCCGCCTCGAACGCTGCCTGGCGCCGGATACGATCCATCCACGAACGGGCCCGGATCACCCTCGCGCCTTCACCGACCGCCGCCCGGGAGCTGGAGCGACACGGCATACCGCGCGTGCAGGTCTGGCCGCGAGGCGTCGATACCTCGGCCTTCGCGCCGGCCCATCGCAGTCCGGGGCTGCGAGCGCGGCTGGCACCTGCGGGGGAGGTGCTGGTCGGTTTCGTCGGCCGGCTCGCGCCCGAGAAACAGGTCGAGGACCTGGCCGTGCTGAACGACCTGCCCGGCATCAGGCTGGTGATCATCGGTGACGGGCCCGAACGCGACAAGCTGACCAGGCGTCTGCCGGGGGCGCACTTCACCGGGGAGCTCTGCGGCCCGGACCTCTCGCGGGCGCTGGCGAGCCTGGACATCCTCGTGCACACCGGTCCGTACGAGACGTTCTGCCAGGTCGCCCAGGAGGCGATGGCCAGCGGCCTGCCCGTGGTGGCGGTGGGGGCGGGCGGGCTGCTCGACCTCGTTGACAGCAGCCGGACGGGGTGGCTCTACCCGCCGGGCGACCTGGCGGCGCTGCGGGCACGGGTGGCCGACCTGGCCGGCGACGAGTGGAAACGGCAGGCGATGGGTGCTGCTGCCCACCGGAAGGTGCGGGCGCGCACCTGGCCGGTCGTCTGCGACCGACTTCTGGGTCACTATGACGATGCCGCGAGCAGTGTCGTTGTCGGCGGGTCCTGATGCGCGTCGTCCACGTGGCGAACGCCCACACCCTGGCTACCGGGTGCTGACGAATCTGCGCACCGTACGCGCCACGCTGGACGCGCTCGTGCTCGGCTCATGAGCTACGGCGAGGAGACCGGGCCACTGGCAGTCGCTCATCGAGGTGGCGCGGCACTGGCCCCGGAGAACTCGGTTGCCGCCTTCGCACTGGCCTCGGCTCTGGGGCTGCGCTATCTCGAGACGGACGTGCGGGTGACCAGCGATGGCCACCTGGTCTGCTTCCACGACGAGACCCTCGACCGGGTCACCTCGGCCAGGGGCCCGGTCCGGGCCAGGTCACTGGATGAGCTGGGAGCCTTGCGGATCAACGGGACTGAGCCCATCCCGACGTTCGACGAGGCGCTGGACGCGTTCCCCGACCAGTGCTTCATGGTTGACATCAAGGATCACTGCGGCCTCGCCCAACTGGTGAAGACACTGCGGCGCCGCGGAGTTGCCGAGCGGGTGTGTATCGCGGGCGCCTGGGACGGGTGTCTCGCCGAGGTCCGCGCGCAGGTGCCTGAGGTCAGCACGGCGCTGGGCTGGCGGTCGCTGACCGGGCTGCTGATCTGCGCCAGGACGGGGGTCCGCCCGCCGGGTGCGCTGGCCACGGCGCCCTTCGCGCACGTGCCGGTCAAGCTCGGCCGGGTGCCGATCTTCGTGGACAGGCTCGTCTCCATGTCGCACGAGCTCGGCGTGCGGGTGGTCACCTGGACGGTCAATGAGCCCGTGCTGATGCGGTTTCTGCTCGATGCCGGGGTGGACGCGATCATCACCGACCGCCCCGACATCCTGCGCGAGGTGCTCGTTTCGCGCGACCAGTGGTCCCCGATGGCTCCACGCCGCGAGTCGGCGACCGGGCGCTGACCGGGAGGAGGTTGGCACACGGCCTGCTCGTCCGCCGAGTCCGCCGACATACCAGCCGTGTCGAAGCCGCCCGGCATCCCTGGCGGCGCAGCCAGTGGTCAGGTCAGCCAGTCGCAGCAAGTCCGGGTGTAATCATCTGGACGGCGACCAGCGATGCCCAGCGATAGGCCAGCATGCACTATCGATCGGGTCACATCGGGGGTTTGACGGGGCCTTTTCGAGAAACACCCCGGGACGGACGCGGGAGCGCCGAAAAGCCAGTCCGCCCATGACATCCCACGCGAGATGGTGCCCATTCTGGTCCGGTGAGTGACCTGCAGCCAGGTGGTGAAGGTTCCCGGCGAAGGGGCCGGGTGGTCGGGGCGGCTGTTCTTTCGGCCTACGCTTAGCCGGGCAACGACCATGTCAGGCACTCGGCCCGGCCCCAAGGACGAGGAGCTCCATGAGCGGTCAGCACCGATCAGGCTCGAGGGGTCAGCACCGCCACACCGCATCGCCGGCGCACACCCGTCAATGGCGGGTCGGGCGGTGGCTGATCGCCCCGGTGGCCGGCTGTATCGCCCTGGGTTCGTGGTGGTTCGCCGCCGCGGCCGACACTCCCACGAAGCCGCAGGCGGCGTCAGCGGCAACGGCGTCCAAACCGCCGCCGGCCTCCCCGTCAGCCACGCTGGCCGATCCGGAACCGACGGCCCAGGCTCTGGGCAGTCTCATGCTCTCGGCATCTGGCCCCGGCCGGCTGGTCGCCGGATCGGACCCTCGTGACCTGCCGAGGCCTCTGCTGATCTCGGACGAGCACAACAACCGGCTGCTGATCATCGACCGGGACGGCCGGACCCTGTGGGAGTTCCCCCGCAAAGGTGACCTGGCAGCGGGGCAGACCTTCAAGACCCCAGACGACGCTTACTTCACTCCTGACGGCAAGCAGATCATCTCCACCCAGGGGGACGACAACGTCATCAGCGTCATCGACGTCGCCACTCGCAAGATCGTCAGGACCCTGGGCAAGTCCGGGATCGCCGGGTCGGGCCCGAACCAGCTGAACGGCCCCGATGACGCGATGATGCTGCCCAACGGCGACATCGTGGCCTCGGATATCAGCAACTGCCGGATCATCATGATCCCCAGGGGAGCGCAGGCGGTCAGCCGCCAGCTGGGACGCACCGGGACGTGTGAGCACAAGCCGCCGCAGACCCTCGGCAGCCCCAGCGGGGCGTTCCCGATGATGAACGGCAACTACCTGGTCTCGGAGATCAACGGGGGCTGGGTCTCGGAGATGAGCCTGTCCGGGAAGGTCGCCTGGAGCGTGAAGGTGCCCACCGTGGCCTACATCACCGACCCCAACGAGATCAGCAAAGACCGCTACCTGACGGTCGACTACTCGAACCCGGGCCAGGTGGTGACCTTCGACCACACCGGCAAGGTGCAGTGGCGCTACGCCCCGACCGGGGAGATGGCGATGAACAAGCCCTCCCAGGCGATGCCACTGCCCAACGGCAACTACATGGTCTGCGACCGGGGCAACCACCGGCTGATCATCGTGGACCCGAAGAGCAAGGCCGTGCTCTGGCAGTACGGCAAGACCGGGGTCGCCGGCAGGAGCCCGGGACTGCTGAACTTCCCCACCGGCATGGACTTCCTGCCCCCGGATGCCCTGCTGACCAAGCACGGCGCCTCGATGGGCAAGATCCCGAGCTGATCAGCCACTCCCGCCCGGACTGGCCGCCGTGTCCTTGCGGCGCCCGTCCAGTGCGACAGCGGTGACCATGGCGACCGCCGCAGCCAGCAGGATGACCGGCAGCTGGGTGGTGCCGAGGCCCGCCAGCGGCCCCACGAGCACTCCCAGGGCTGCGCCGACGACCAGACCGGCCGCGGTGGTGGCGGCCAGAGTGTGGGCGGCTGCCGACGTGGCGACCCGCCGCCCCAGGCGCCGGCAGAGCTGGGCACCGGCGGCAGTCAGCACGGCCAGCGGGATCACCCAGAGCAGGTCACCCGAGTCGATCGTGGCGGCCGGCAGGCCAGGGATCTTCAGGGACGGGACGGTGAGCCCGGTCCAGCTGCCCATCCCGGTGAAGATCAGCGCCCCGATCCCGATGGACACCAGACAGGGCAGCAGCACGAGCAGGACCTGTCGCCCGGCAAACCCCACCACCTCGAGCATCAGCACCGCGGCGAGAAGGACTCCGGTCAGGTCGACCGGCCGGGTCGTCCCGCCGCCCATGCCCTGGGCCGGGACGTGGCCGCCGCGCCCCGGCAGCCGGGTCACGATGAGGCCGACCAGCACCCCGGCCACCCCGAGCACGAGGATCGCGTACCAGGCCGTGGGCTGATCCCAGCCGAGCTTGCCGGGCAGTGTCTGCCAGACCCACTTCTGCAGTGAGGTGACGGCAGCGAGAAAGCCGAAGGCGATCACGGCGATCGGCAGCCCCATCAGCGCCTAGGCCAGCAACAGCGCCTTGTATCCGCGGCTGCGCACCACGCTGGTCAGGTCTGCGGGAGTGCCGCTCGCCTTGTCGGGCGAGTCGCCGGCTGCCGGCGTCCTGCTAGCTTCTGTCATGACTGGCTCCCTCCCACGGGTCGGTCAGGTGGGTCCTCTTTCCGGCTGGCTGGTCATCGCCGTCCTGGAACGTTTGCGCCCCACGTCTACGGCGCCTCGGTAGACCTGCACGCCGAGGCCGAGAACCACGAGGTCAAGGATCATCTGGGCCATCACCAGCACCCGGGTGCTCTGACTGGTTGCCGTGATGTCGCCGAACCCGACCGTGGAGAAGACCGTCAGCGTGAAGTAGAGGGTGTCGGTCCTGGTCAGCTGGGGCGTGCTGAAGCCGGCCGGATCGGACTGTGCCAGGACCAGATAGGCGGACGCGAACAGGATCAGGAAAAGGGGTGCGGTGATCGCCAGCGCCTCGACCGCATACAACCCCGGGAACCGGTTACGGGTGACCTCGCGCACCTGCAGGATGATCACCCCGATCAGTATCAACAGGGCGACCGACAGTGAGATCCACACCGGCACGTCCTTGAGCCTGTCCAGCGGGCTCACGTAGTAGAGCGCGACGAGGAAGACCACGCTGGTCAGCGAGCGGATCAGACCCCGTCGCAGCACCCGGCGCCGCTGGGCGCGATCCGGCGGCTGCTCGGCTGTCAGGCCCTGATCGGTCGCCATGGCAGGACTCCCCTCTGTCCAGGCCGTGACAGAGGCAGACCTGTGCCCCACCCGGCGAGGCACGGCCGGCAGCCACGCCACGGCCTCCTGGAACGCGAGGCTAGGAGGTGAGGCGCAGGCTCCGCCTCCCCCAGAGCGGGTGAGCCCGTCGGCCCAGGCCCTGCTTGGCGACTCGACCTGCTGAGCTCACCGGCTCTTCAGCTCCCTGCACGCTCAGGCCCCCAGGACCTCGCCGCGCATCACGGCGTGCTCGCTCAGCCGGGCGCTCAGGTGATCTCGGTCAGCACCCCGTCCGTCACGGAGTAGACAAAACCGCGAACGCTGTCCTTGTGCGGGATGAAGGGGTTGGCAGCGATGCGTGCCAGGGACTGTCTGACATCCGCTGCGGGGTCACTGAACGACTCCGGGGCCCAGCCGGGACGCAGTCCGGCGTCGGCCTCGATCTGCGCCGTGAACTCGTCGTCGGTGAAGGTGAGCATGCCGCAGTCGGTGTGGTGGATAAGGATGATCTCGCGGGTGCCGAGCAGGCGCTGGCTGATTACCAGGGATCGCACCTCGTCGTCGGTGATGACCCCGCCGGCGTTGCGGATCACGTGCGCGTCGCCCTCGGAAAGGCCGAGCAGACCGTACGGGTTCAGCCGTGCATCCATGCAGGCGACGATCGCCACGGGCAGGGCTGGCGGCATCGGCAGGTCGCCCTTGTCAAGAGTCTTGCTGTACGAGCGGGCATTCTCCAATAGGTCATCGGTGACGCTCATCGGTGTCCTTTCCGGACGTCGTGGTCAGTGACTGTGGTCCATCATCCGAAACATAACAAAGCGTTATTGGACCAATAACGTCAGGCTATACTAAAACCCGTCGTGCGTTGATGAGACGGGTGAGTCAGTTCGCGGCCTGCAGGAACGTCGACCGGGTCGCGGTGAACTGGTGACCACGACCACGGCGCGCCAGTCGCCCGCTTCCCAGGCGCCCCCGGCGCCAGCCGGCGTGCGGTATCTGGAGACCGAGCTGTTCTCGATCCGGTTCGCCCGGCCGACCCGCGGCCTCGACGAGAGCACCTCAGGCACGCAGACCTATCGCGTCGGCGACCTCCTGGGGCGTCTGGACCCGCGCCATCCCTCGAGCCTGCCGATCGCCGACCTTGGGCTGCGGGTCATCGTGATCTGCCAAGACGGACTCACCTCATCCCTGGCCGCCGAGGTGTTGCTGGGGCTGGGAGTTCACCGGTCCACTGACGTCATCGGCGGCTTCACGGCCTGGCGCAGTGCCGGACTGCCGCACCGCGTCCAGGGCTGATGCCGAGGTAGCGGACATCCTGTATCTGGCTGCGGCAACGCCTCCCCGGTGCCGGAGCCTCAGAGCCGGCCAGTAGCGGTGGCTGGCAGGACCCTGCGGAGCAGCAATGAGCCGATCTCTCTCAGAGCCGGAGGCGGCGTTTTCCAGGGAACCCAGGCCGCCCGAGCTCGCGGCGCGGTCCGATGGTGCAGAGTCCTTCCTAGGTGTTAGTCCAGCGAGGAGGAATCTGTGACCACAGAGCTCGAGGTGGTGACCATCGGCCGGTCCGGGGTTGACCTCTACCCGCTGCAGACCGGCGTCGGCCTTGAGGACGTCGAGACCTTCGGCAAGTTCCTCGGCGGCAGCCCGACGAACGTCGCCGTGGCCGCCGCCCGACTGGGCCACCCGGCAGCCGTGCTCACCGGGGTCGGGGATGACTCCTTCGGCCGGTTCGTCCGGCGCGAGATGGTGCGGCTCGGGGTCAGCGACGACTTCGTCATCACCAGTGCGGACCTGGCCACGCCGGTCACCTTCTGCGAGATCTTCCCGCCGGACAGCTTCCCGCTCTACTTCTACCGTCAGCCCAGCGCCCCCGACCTTCAGCTGCAGGCCGCGGACCTGCCCCTGGACGTCATCCGGGCAGCCAGGCTCTTCTGGGTCTCGGTGACCGGGCTCTGCGAGGAGCCGAGCCGCTCGGCTCATCACGCCGCGCTCGCGGCGCGGGAACGTACCCGGCACACGGTCCTCGACCTGGACTACCGCCCGATGTTCTGGTCCAGCGCGAGGGAGGCAACCGAGCAGATCCGCGCGTGCCTCGGGCAGGTGACCGTCGTGGTGGGCAACCGGCAGGAGTGCGAGGTCGCCGTCGGCGAGACGGAGCCGGATCGGGCCGCCGACGCGCTGCTCGAGGCCGGTGTCGGGCTCGCCATCGTCAAGCAAGGTCCGGGAGGGACGTTGGCCAAGACCCTCGACGAGCGGGTCGTGGTGCCGCCGGTCCCGATCGACGTGCTCAACGGGCTGGGTGCCGGAGACGCCTTCGGGGGGACCTTGTGCCACGGCCTGCTGAGCGGCTGGTCGCTCGAACGGATCATTGCTTGCGCGAGCGCGGCCGGGGCGATCGTTGCCTCCAGGCTCGAGTGCTCGACGGCCATGCCCAGCGCGGCTGAGGTCGAGGCGGTCCTTGCCGGCACCCCGGTCGCCGAGCTCAACCGCGCTCGTCACCTGAGACTCAACAGCGCACCCGGCACGGATTGAGCAGATGATCACTACCGGAGGGTTCGGCGCGCCGACGACCTGCCCCGCCAACACCAGGGACGCACTGTGAGCACGGACGCCACGAACCCGACGAACACCACGAACGCTGCTGGCACGGTCCGGCTGACCGTCGGGCAGGCCCTGGTCCGCTTCCTCGCCAGCCAGTACAGCGAACGCGACGGGGTGGAGCAGCGGCTGATCGCCGGTGCATTCGGGATCCTCGGCCATGGGAACGTGGCCGGCCTGGGCCAGGCGCTGCTGCAGAACGAGGTCGACCCGGCGCCGGGGGAGGACCGGCTGAAGTACTACCTGGCCCGCAACGAGCAGGCGATGGTGCATGCGGCGGTCTCCTACGCCCGTACGAGGAACCGTCTGCAGGCCTTCGCCTGCACGGCCTCCATCGGTCCGGGATCGACCAACATGGTCACCGGCGCCGCGCTGGCCACCATCGACCGGGTGCCGGTGCTGATCCTGCCCTCGGACCTCTTCGCGACCCGGCTGGCAGATCCGGTACTCCAGCAGCTCGAGGACCCGCGGTGCCCAGACATCTCGGTCAACGACGCCTTCAAGCCGGTCTCCCGATTCTGGGACCGGATCAACCGGCCCGAGCAGCTCATCCCCAGCGCGCTGGGCGCCATGCGGGTGCTCACCGACCCGGCCGAGACCGGCGCCGTCACCATCTGCCTGCCGCAGGACGTGCAGGCCGAGGCGTACGACTGGCCGCCGGAGCTCTTCCGCCGCCGCGTCTGGCACGTCGCCCGCCCGGTGCCCGAGCCTGCGGCGCTGGCCCGCGCTGTGGCGCTCATCCGCGCCGCGAAGAAGCCGTTGCTGGTGGCCGGCGGTGGCGTGGTCTACTCCGAGGCCTCCGCCGCGCTGACCGCTCTTGCCGACGCCACCGGGATCCCGGTGGCCGATACCCAGGCCGGCAAGGGCGCGATCAGCTGTGAGCATCCGGCTTCGGTCGGCGGCATCGGCTCGACCGGGAACGACGCGGCCAACGCTCTGGCCGCGGGCGCTGACCTGGTGATCGGGGTGGGTACCCGGTACTCCGACTTCACCACCGCCAGCCACACCGTCTTCGCCAACCCTGACGTTCGCTTCGTCAACCTCAACGTGCTGGCCTTCGACGCGGCGAAGAACTCCGCCGAGATGGTCGTCGCCGACGCCCGGGCCGGCTTGGTGGCGCTGACCGAGGCGTTGGCAGGGCACCGGGTGGCCGGGTCCTACAGCGAGCGGGTGGCCGGACTGGTGGCCGACTGGGCCAGGGTGACCGACGAGTGCTTCCATCGAGGAAACCAGCCGCTGCCGGCCCAGACCGAGGTCTTCGGGGCGCTCAACGAGCTGATGGGCGACGACGACATCCTGATCAACGCCGCCGGGTCGATGCCCGGCGACCTGCAGGCGTTGTGGCGCGCCCGCGGCCCCAGGCAGTACCACCTCGAGTACGGCTACTCCTGCATGGGATACGAGATCCCGGCCGCGCTGGGAGCGAAGCTGGCCGCCCCGGACAGCGAGGTCGTCGCCATCGTGGGGGACGGCTCCTACCAGATGTCGCCGCAGGAGATCGCGACCATCGTCTCGGAGAACCTCAAGGTCATCATCGTGCTGCTGCAGAACCACGGCTTCGCCTCCATCGGGGGCCTGTCGCAGTCCCGCGGGTCGCAGCGGTTCGGCACGAGCTACCGCCTGCGCGACCCCGGATCGGACCGCCTGGACGGGCAGTACGTGCCGCTCGACCTGGCCGCCAACGCCCGCAGCTTCGGCGTCGACGTCCTGGTGGTGCACACCATCGGGGAGTTCCGGGACGCCTACCACCGGGCTGCCGCGTCCGCCCGCACGACCGTCATCCACATCGAGACCGACCTGTACGGGCCCAACCCGCCGGCCTCGGCCTGGTGGGATGTCCCGGTCGCCCAGACCGCCCGGCTCGAGAGCACCCGGCAGGCGTACACCGAGTACCAGCAGCAGAAGGAGGGCCAGCGTCACCACCTGTGACGGCGCCCCCGGCACCTTGACCCCTGAGAGCGAGCACTACCACGACGAATCCCCGGGCAGCGGCTGAAACCGTTACCCGGCAAACGAATAGCGCACCACGATCAACGAAGGATCGACGCCATGACGCACAGCGATGCAATGCCCGCACACCCGGTGCCTGCCCCGGACCTGTCCCGCAACCCTGACCCCCGCTACCACCAGCTCATCGTCGGGACGGCGCCCGACTCGTGGGGTGTCTGGTTCCCGTCGGACGAGAAGCAGATCGACTGGGCGACCACCCTGGACGAGATGGCCGAGGCCGGCTTCAGGTACATCGAGACCGGGCCGTTCGGATACTTCCCGACCGACCCGGCCAGGCTCGCCGAAGAGATGTCGAAGCGCGGCCTGACGGTGATTGCCGGCACCCAGCCCGGAATCCTGCACAAGGAGGTGGAGTGGGCGAGCACCGAGTCCCAGATGCGCCGGAATGCCGCGGTGCTCAAGGCGGTCGGCGCACGCTTCCTCGTCTTCCTGCCGCCGCTGTTCCGCTCGGACAAGACCTGGCAGCTCACCGACGAGCGGGTGCTGTCCGAGGAACAGTGGAAGCTCTACACGGCAAACGCGAGCAGGCTCGGCAAGATCCTCAGGGACGAGTACGGCCTCACTATGGTGGTCCACCCGCACGGCGACTCGCACATCGAGACCCGCGCCGACATCGACCGGTTCTTCGCCGACACCGACCCGGCATACGTCTCCTTCTGCCTGGACACCGGGCACATCGTCTACGGCGGGGAGGACCCCATCAATATCGTCCGGGACTACCCCGAGCGGATCGGCTACGTGCATATCAAGGCGATGGATCCCGACCTGGTCAGGCAGGCCCATGAGCAGGACTGGCCCTTCGGTGAGGCCATCGCCCGCGGTGCGAGCGTGACCCCGCCGGCCGGCCAGCCCGAGATGAAGGCCCTGGTGGATGCCCTGGCCGCCCTGGACCGGGAGATCTTCGTCGTCGTCGAGCAGGACCTGTACCCGGTCGAGTTCGACTTCCCGCTGCCCAACGCCATTGCCACCAGGGAGTATCTCGCCCAGTGCCACCTCGGTGCCCGGGCCGCGGCCACCGCCAAAGGGGCCTGACATGACGGTACGGATCGGCGTGATCGGTCCCGGCGGGATGGGGCAGGCCCACATCGCCCGGATCACGAACCTGCTCGCCGGCGGGAAGGTCGTCGCGGTCTCCGACCTCGACCGGGCCCGGGCGACAGCAGTCGCAGCACCTCTGGGGGCGACCGTGTACCCGGATGGGGCCGCGCTGATCGCCGCCGAGGAGATCGACGCCGTCATGGTGACCAGTGTCGGCCCGGCGCACGAGGAGTCGGTCATCGCGGCCATCGAGGCGGGCAAACCGGTCTTCTGCGAGAAGCCCCTGGCGCCCACCGCCGACGCCTGCCTTCGGATCATGGCGGCCGAGGGGAAGGCGGGGCGCCGGCTGGTCCAGGTCGGGTTCATGCGCCGCTACGACGAGAGCTACCGCCAGCTGAAGGCGGTGCTGGACAGCGGCGAGATCGGCGAACCGCTGATGGTGCACTGCGTCCACCGCAACCCCACCGTTCCCGAGAGCTACACCGCCGACATGGCGATCAACGACACCGCGATCCATGAGATCGACACCATGCGCTGGATGCTCGGCGAAGAGCTCGTCACGGCGCGGGTCGACCGGCCGAAGAAGACGAACAACAGGTTCCCGCACCTCCAGGACCCGCTCATCCTGATCCTGGAGTCCGAGTCCGGTGTCCGGGTCGACGACGAGATCTTCGTCAACATCCGGTACGCCTACGACATCCGCTGCGAGGCCGTGGCCGAGACCGGCACCGTCTCGCTCGCCGACCAGCACAGGATCGAGCGCCGGGACCGCTTCGGCCATCGCAACGCTCTCGCCGGCGATCACGTCGACCGGTTCGACGGTGCGTTCACCACCGAGATCCAGGCCTGGATTCGTTCCGTCGAGGCGGGCGTCGCCAGCGGCCCCTCCGCCTGGGACGGGTATGCCGCCGCCGCCGTCTGTGACGCCGGCGTCAGATCACTGCTGGGTGAGGCGGGAACGGTCCCGGTCTCGATGATCGACCAGCCCGCCCTCTACGCCAGAAAGACGTCAGCCGTCAGCTGACCTCCGCTCGCTGACCAGTGCCTGGTCGTCGACGGGTCCAGCTGAACGCGCGCGCCTACAGGCCGCCGGCGCCGGTGCAGGTGGTCGCGTCGGGCGCGCACTCGAAGGACTCACCGGCGACCAGGTGAACGGTCAGAGGTGCGTCGGCCATGCCGTTGGTGTCCAGGGCCTGCCGCAGGCGGGCGACGTCCGTGCTGGTGGGCACGCCCAGTGCGTTGACCATGATCTCCCTGCTGTGGGCTTCCACGTCGGTGATCTGCCAGTGCGCCGACGTTGCCCAGGCGATCGAGATCGGGCGGGCGGCAGCCGCCAGCTGTTCATCCCGGGCCACCGACGCCGTGCCGGAGGCGAGCGGGACAGCGACCAGCAGCATGGCAGCGACCACGGCCAGGGCGCTGCCCAGGATCGGCGCCATCAGCGGGGCGACGATCATCGCGCCGATGACCGTCGCGGTGGGGTCAGCGACCACGCCTGCGGTGGCGATGACCGAGGCCAGGACGAGCAGCACCCAGAATCGGGAAGAGCCGCGGCTTGTCCACGGCCCTTCGATGAACAGGCTCTCAGTCATCCGCTGCACGTCAGCGGTCTGCACGGTGGCAACGGTGCCCCTTCTTCTCTTCGCTTCGGATACGGCTCAGGTTCTCAGCATCACCGCGTTCACGGCGTAGACCACGGCCAGGGTGAGTGCGGCGAAGGGATGGCCGGAGAACCAGAAGGCGAGAACCCCGACGCCGAACCAGGCGATCCGGAAGGCCACGTCGGGCGCACCGCTCAGCGGGAAGGGCGCCCTGGGCGAGGCGAAGGACCCCCACAGGACCGCCATCAGCAGGGGGCCGCCCAGACCGGCCACGAACCGGACCGGGGAATCGCCTGGCCCGGTGAACCCCCAGTAGCCCACAGCCAAGAGCACCGCGAGCTCGAGCAAGAATGCCACGCCCAGACTCAGCCAGCGGATCATCGGACCACCTTCGCCCGGTGTCTGCTGCCGATCGGTGGCGCGCTGCGTCCTGTCCATAGCCCCAACCTGATGAGCCTCACGCCGGGAGTCAAGACCGTGTCGGCCAATAGCCTCCCTGAGGCCTTCCCGGTAGGAGGATGGTCTCGTGCCGATCGCCCTGCTCGCGACAAAGCTCTACGTCCCGAGTGCCCGCCCGGGTATGGTGCTGCGTCCGCGACTGAGCCAGCGGCTGGAACGGGGGGCCGGATCGAAGCTGATGCTCGTTTCTGCACCCGCCGGCTTCGGCAAGACGACGCTGCTCACCGAGTGGCTCGCTGCGGGACCGGCTGCGCCGGCCGATGAGCGGCTGGCCGCCTGGCTCTCGCTGGACCAGGGCGAGAACGATCCCGCCCGTTTCTGGACCTATCTCATTGCCGCACTGCGGACGGTGGCGCCGGGGGTCGGCGGGAGCGCGCTGGCGCTCCTTCAGGCGCCGCAGCCACCTCCGTTCGAGACGGTGCTCACCACCCTGCTCAACGACCTGGGGGCGATCGCCAGCGAGATCGTGCTGGTGCTCGACGACTACCACGTCATCGACGCGCGCGAGGTGCAGGACGGGATGGCGTTCCTGCTCGACCACCTGCCTGCCTCCCTTCACGTGGTGATCGCCAGCCGGGCCGATCCCGCGTTGCCGCTGGCCCGGCTGCGAGCGCGCGGCGAGCTGTTCGAGACTCGCGCTGCCGACCTGCGCTTCACCGCTGACGAGGCCGCGGCATACCTCAACGGGATGACGGGCCTGCAGCTGACGGTGCACGACATGGCCGTGCTGGAGGCGCGCACCGAGGGGTGGATCGCCGCGCTCCAGCTGGCCGCGCTGTCGATGCAGGGGCGTGACGACATCGCCGGCTTCATCGCGGGCTTCGCCGGCGAGGATCGTTACGTTGTCGACTACCTGGTCGAGTCCGTGGCACTGATCGCCGCACTCCCGATCGCCGTCTGGGAGTTCTCGCTCGGCGTCTACCTGGTCGTCAAGGGCTTCAAGCCCTCCCCCATCACAGCCGGTATGGTCGCGGCCGGCACGCCGGCACCCCGCGACGTCGCCGGCTGACCGTTGACGACACCGGCCGGGCCCACCACGGGCCCGGCCGTTCCATGCCCGGACCGAGGGGCGCTGGGTGCAGGGTGCGCGGGGTCTGTGGGTCGCGCCTTGTGTGATCCGGGTGCCTATCGGACTTGCCTCACGGGCAGGATGGCGACGGATCCGATGATGGCGCAGGCTCCGGCCACTGCGTACAGCACGCCGTAGCTACCGCCACCGACCGCCAGGATGGCCGGTGCGATGGCCGGTGCGACCGTGAAGGGAAGCGCGCCCGCGATGTTGAACACACCCAGATCCTTGGCGACGTTGTCCTTGGCCGGCAGCACGTCGGCCACGAGCGCAAGGTCGACCGCCATATACATGCCGAAGCCGAGTCCGCTGACAGCCATGCCGACGAGGAAACCGTTGAAGCTACTGGCGATAGCGACCACGAACAACGCGAGGCCGTACACGATCGACGCGGTACAGACGAAGACCTTACGCCGGCCGGTCCGATCAGAGAGCTGGCCACCGATGAGGGAGGCGACGACCAGGACGACGGCCTGGACGAGGGTGCCGAGGAAGATCTGTTGCGGCACATCGGCCTCGGCGCTGCCGATCTTGTCCAGCAGGTAGTAGGCCTGATAGGTCGTCAGGAAGGCATAGGCCAAGACGAACATGAAGCGGCTGGCGAAGGCCCAGGCGAAGTCCGGGCTCTTCCTCGGGCTGACGTAGAACGTGCTGGCGAACTCCCGCAGCGACCAGGGCGGCTTGTCAGCAGGGCCGAGCCGGCGATCGTCCAGCGTCACCGCGAAGAGCAGTATGAAGAACCCGCCGATGGCGCACGGGGCCAGGAACATGGCCAGCTGGTTGCCGGTGAACAGCTTGACCACGAAGGTGCCGATCACCGAGGCGATGGGCAGGCAGACACCCAGGACGCCGGAGACCCGCCCGCGTTGAGCTGTAGGGACCTGGTCGGGCAGCACAGCCACCATGGCGGCGAGCAGCGCGTTGAAGGACAGCTGGGCGAGGCACCAGCCGACCAGGACGACCGGGATGCTGGGGGCCAGGGCCACGATGAGGATGCCGAGGGTCCCGCCCGCCAGGCCGATGACCATCCAGGGCCGCCTCATGCCCAGCTGCGACGAGGTGCGGTCGCTCATCTTGCCGAAGAAGGGATTGGCGACCATCGAAAAGAGTGCGCCGATCCCGGCAACAAGCGCCAGGCTGTTCGGTGCCTGCTTGATCCCCACCAGCGAGTTCACCTTGAGCGCGAGGGTGACCAGAGCGGGCGCGAGGAACACCAGGCAGGTGCTCATGTACGCGAGCGTGTACAGCGAGATGAAACCCCGTCCGACCCGGTGAATAGCGGGCGACCCAGGTTCCAGCGGGGCCAGGGCCGCGGTTCGGTACTTCAGCCCGTCCAGCCCGGCGCTGGGAGGCAGGTGCGGATGGTCGGCGGGAACGCTGTCGGCAGCCGGGACGTCGGGCATCGCGCTCTCCTCTGGGCGATCTGGAGCCAGGGGACTAGACGGGCCCGAGAAGCGTAACCCGCACAGCGAAGACGACTCCCACGCCGGGGCAGCCCGGGCGCCGACCTTCCAGCTTGGAGGTCGGCTGGCGATACCGGGTGGACCCGGGCGGGAGGCGGGCTCAGGCTGCCAGGGACCCGCCGAAGATCTGCCAGGCGAGCAGGGTCTTCGCCACGAGACTGAGCACCAGGTAGGTCTTCTCGCCGTACGCGTAGTCCGTCCACTTGCCGATCCCCCGGTACTGGAGCCACTGGTTGAGCCCGAAGCTGAAGAAGAGGATGAGCTGGGTGATGACGATTCCGTAGACGAAGCCGGGGACGGTCGCGGACCCGAAGATGTTGAACCAGATCGAGATCCACGGGGCCAGCCCGACGATCGTCCCGAACCAGAAGGGCAGCATCGTGGTGGTCGCGCGTCCGGGCGGGTTCATCAGCTCCTGGATCCAGCCGAAGAGGATCATCCCGACGTTGGCACCGGCGACGGCGATGATCGCGTTGATGCCCGTGATGCCCGAGTAGAAGCTGATCAGGATGACCATCAACGTGGCACTGAACGAGTACTCGACCCACCGGAACCGGTTGATCCCTCGTTTCAGATCGCGTTCGTAGGTGTGGCGAAACACGGTCGCGGTCAGCAGGTGGTCGAGCGCAGCCAGGGCGAGGAAGAGGGCAACGGCCGCTCCGACCGGCACGTCGAAGAGCGACGCGGGGGCAGGTACGGCTGCTCCCGGTGGCCCTTCGGGGATGGACGAGGTCACCGTGATGGCGAAGCTTCCCGCGAGCAGGACGATCGCCACGGCCTGGGCGAGATGCAGGAGCGTGAGACCGAGGTTCCACCTGCGCAGCCCGGCGAGACGCTCCTGGGTCACGCCGGTGGCTGTCGGCGTGGTGTCGGTGATGATCATGACTGCTCCTTCTGGACGTGGCCACGGCAGGGGACCGATCGGGAATATTGGCCCCCCGTGCAGATGTTGTGCGATCTATTGGGTTCGACGGACATTAGACAGACATTAGACGAACATGGCGCAGAACGGAAGCCTGTCTGGTGGGGCTCTTGTTGGGTGAACCCGCGTTCTTGCCGATTCGTGTTCCAGGAAGGGATCAGAGATGAGCATCAGCAAGCTTGACTATGAGGTGGCCACTGCGGGCGGTGCTGCGGACACCAGCCGGCATCTGCGGGTCGTGCACGGACACCAGGAAGTCAACCTGGCGGCCGCCGAGCGTGCCGTCCGGGACCTGCTTGTCGCCCTCGGCCGGGATCCCTCCTCGCCCCACCTGGCGGACACGCCCCGCCGGGTGGCGGGGTCCTTCACCGAGATGCTCACGCCTCGCGAGTTCGACCTCACCACCTTCCCCAACGACGAGCACTACGACGAGCTGGTTCTGGCCAGGAGCATCCCGGTGCAGTCCCTCTGCGAGCACCACATGCTTCCGTTCACCGGGGTCGCCCACGTCGGGTACCTCCCCGGCGAACGGATCCTCGGCCTGTCCAAGCTGGCCCGCGTCGTCGAGCTGTTCGCCCGCGACCTCCAGGTGCAGGAACGGCTGACCGTCCAGGTGGCTGACTGGCTCCAGGAGCACCTTGCCCCCAAGGGGGTCGGCGTGGTGATCGAGGCCGAGCACATGTGCATGTCCTTGCGTGGGGTTCAGGCCCGGGGGTCGCGGACCATCACGTCCGCCGTGCACGGACTGATGCGCGAGGACGCACGTTCGCGGCAGGAGTTCTTCGCGCTGACCCGCGGTGCCTGAAAGGATGAGCTCATCGCCGAAGCCGGCGGGCACCCGGTCTTCGAGCTCGCACCCATCTCCTGGCAGCCACGGTCGCGCGCTCCCTGCGCGGACACTCTGCGGTCGGTCTCGTCCGGGATCAGTGGTGACCGGAGATCCGGTTCGTGGCCGCCCTTGAAGGGACTACGTGGGTGCGAGCGACTGTGCGTAGGTGAGGCCGTCACCTACCCAATGCTCGAGCTCGTCGTCTGCTTCCAGGGCCTCGGCATCGACATGGAGCCAGCCGTCCATCTGTCGGCCGCGCATCTCGAAACGGCGTACGTGCTCATGACTCATCAAAGGCTCAGCGTCTGCCGGATCGATACGTCACAAGAGGCCGCCCTGGCTACTGGCGCTGACCGCCATGTTCCCGTGAACGAGGAATGCGAGTCCGCCGAACATGCTTCTCTCGCTGAGGCCCGGTTCGTCCTGAACGACCTTCCGGACCCGTCCTGCCAGTTCCGCGTCGTACGCCATATGGGCAGTATCGGGCAGAGCCCCTCCTTACGTCGACCTGTCTGCAATGACCATCGAACTCCGGGGCCACTTCCTTGCTAGTAGGTTTCCTGTCATCGAGATCGTTCAGTCCCTAGTAGGACGGAGCATGTCCATGGCAGACGCCCCAGGGTCCCATCGGCAGCTGGTGGCGACGGTCCGGGAATGGGTCGACGATGTGCGTGGCAGGGCGCAACGGACGTTGCCCTGGCGAGTGTGGGAACGGATGCTCGAGATCGAGTTCGTCGATCGCAGCGTCGCACTGGCGGGAAAGGCGTTCGCCTCCTTCTTTCCTCTGGTGATAGTCGTCGCCGCCTTTGTGCCTCAGCGCATCCGATCATCGATCTTCGCGACCATGACGCACCTGCTGGGACTCAGGGGAAACTCCCTGACCACGGTGAAACAGGCTTTCGCCTCCGCCGATGACATCCGCCGGGCCACCGGGATTCTCGGCCTCGTGCTGACCTTCTGCTTTGCCAGCGCCTTCACGACTGCACTTCAGCGTGTCTACCTCAGAGCGTGGCGGCGGGCGCCGCGCGCGGTGGCCGGTGCTTACTCGCGCGGGCTGGCCTGGCTTCCGGCAATTCTTCTGTATGCGGCGCTTCTGGGTGGGGCTCGAGGACTGGCCGGCGATGGTGCGGGCTTCGGCATCTTCGTCCTGATCTCCCTGGTGGCGTCGTCGGCGCTGTGGTGGACCACTGCGTGGTTCATGCTCCAGGGTCAGGTGCGATGGCGAGTGCTCGTCCCCACCGGGCTGGTGACAGGCTTCGCGATGACGGGGTATGCGATCTCCGCCGTGATCTGGATGCCCGAGGTCATCAGCCGGAACGACATTCAGTTCGGGTTCTTCGGTGTGGCCCTCGCGCTCGTGACCTGGCTGTCCGGCGCGGCGGTCTGCATCCTGGTCGGAGCCTGCGCGGGACCCGTCTTTGCGGAGGACCGCGGAGCAGTCGGCGCGCTGATCCGCGGGGGGACGCCGGGGCTGCTGGTCGAGGGTGCTGTGCCCCCGCTCCCCCCTCCAACGCTCGCGCCTCGCCTCCGCGAGGTGTTGCGTGCGACTCCGGAGGATGAGGAGTCGCCATAGCCCGGGCTGTTGCCATCATCCAGACTCCGAGGTTCGGCCTACTCGCGCATCAGCATCCCTTGCGCCTCACGCTCCAGGTCGATGTACGGCTCGCCGCTCACATCGATCGCGACCCGCCTGATCGTTCCGCCGGTGAAGCGGAAGGGCCGCTCGCCGGGGTAGTCCAGGGTCACCGGATCGCCGACATCGCGGCCGATGGCGAGCCCTTCGCCGGCGATCATGTAGCCGCCCGGCTGGGTCTTGATCCGACCTTCGCCCACCTTCGTCTCGCCGTAGTAGAGGGAGAGGATGCCTGTCGCCACGGGTGGCGGATCGACGCCGTCCTTCTCGAAGGACGCCGAAAGGATCAGGTTCGTGCCGGTCGGCACGTCCTGCGTGGCGACGATCATCTGCTCGAAGATGCCGACGAAGCTGTTGACATAGTGCAGCCGGTTGTCCTTGACGTAGAGGGCGTGACCACCGAAGCGAGAACCCTGCGAGAACAGCACGCCCTGTGCACCGGGCGCCGGGATGTCGACAAGCGCGCCGATGACGAAGGATCGGCCGCGGACGACCACCGCCTGAGCCTCGGGAACCTCGGCGTGGTTGGCGTAATAGACATAGCGGTCGCGGGGCGCGGAGAGCTGGGGCCGCGGTGAGATGAGGATCTCAAGGGCCGAGCGGTCGTCGAGCGGGAAGCCCTCGTTGGCGCCTGCCTCGGCATACCAGAGGTTCACCATCTCGCGGAGTCTGCCGGGATGCTCGCCAGCCAGGTTGTGCAGCTCCGAGCGGTCGACATCCACGTGGTAGAGCTCCCACTCGTCGTCGTTGAAATGGCTCCAGCCGCTGATTGTCGGATGCGTGGTGACTGCCTTCCACCCGTCGTGCCAGATGCCACGGGACCCGAGCATCGAGAAGAACTGGGTCTGCCTCTGCCCGGGCGCAGCCTTGTCGTCAAAGCTGTAGCGCATGCTGACGCCGTCGAGGTGGCTCTGGGTGTGCCCCTTGATCGTGTCGGGCGCCTCCACGCCCAGGACGTCCAGGACGGTCGGCACCAGGTCGATCGCGTGGTGATACTGCTCTCTGACCTCGCCCCTGGCGCTCATGCCGGCAGGCCACGAGATCACACACGGGTCGGAGGTTCCGCCGTTGAACTCATAGCGCTTCCACATCTTGAACGGTGTGTTGAAGGCCATGGCCCAGCCGTTGGGGTAGTGGTTGTAGGTCTTCGGCCCGCCGAGGTCCTCCAGCATGGCGAGGTTGGCTGTGATGTCGTCCGGGATGCCGTTCATGAACTTCATCTCGTTGACTGACCCCTCCGGCCCGCCCTCGCCGCTGGCCCCGTTGTCCGAGACCACGATGACCAGGGTGTTCTCCCGCTGACCTGTCATCTCGAGGTAGTCGAGCAGCCGCCCGATCTGATGGTCAGCATGGGAAAGGAAGCCCGCATAGACCTCCGCCATGCGGGCGAATAGCTGCTTCTCGTCATCGGAGAGGGTGTCCCAGGGACGGGTCACATCCAGGGCAGACAGCGGCTGGCCCTCGGGACCGGTGCGTGTCTCGGGTGTGCCGATCGGGTTGATGGGAGGCAGTTCGGTGTCCGCCGGCACGATGCCCATCTGCTTCTGCCGCGCCAGCGTCTCCACGCGCATCGCCTCGTAGCCCATGTCGAACTGGCCCTTGTACTTCTCGATCCACTCCCTGGGTGCGTGATGGGGCGCATGGCAGGCTCCCGGCGCGTAATACAGGAAGAACGGCTTCTGGGGTGCGACCGCCTTGGCATCCATGATGAACTCGATGGCCTTGTCGGTGATGTCCTCACCAAAGTGATAGCCCTCTTCGGGCGACCTGGGCTGGTCCACCGGGTGGTTGTCGTAGGTCAGCTCGGGATACCACTGGCTGGTCTCGGCGCCCAGGAACCCGTACCACCGTTCGAAACCTCGCCCGGTCGGCCAGTTGCGGCGCGTCGAGGCCAGGTTCATCTCGACAGTGGGGCACAGGTGCCATTTGCCCACCATGTAGGTGTTCCAGCCCCGCTCGCCGAGGATCTCCGAGAGCATCCCGTTCGCCGGCGGAATCGTGCCACTGGCGTTCGCGAACCCGCTGGCGCCCTCGGTGATGCAGGCCATGCTGTTGCGGGTGTGGTTGCGGCCGGTCAGCAGGCACGATCGGGTGGGCGAACACAGGGCCGTGGTGTGCCACTGGGTGTAGCGGACACCGTCGCCCGCGATCTTGTCGATGTTGGGCGTGCTGATGGGCCCGCCATAGCAGGACATCGCCGAGTACCCGACATCGTCCAACACGACGTAGACGACGTTGGGAGCCCCCTCGGGTGCCTGTGGCGGCGCGAACGGGGACCAGTCCTCCACCGAGTCCCGGATGTCGATGTTGACCTTGCCCTTGAATGGCACGCTCATGGCTCCTCCATCTGATCGCTGCGGCACGTCGACTATCCTCTGGCGGTGCAGGGCCTCACCCGTCGATCAAAGCCGGGGAGGGCAGTTGGTAGGGACGGACGTTCTCGGCCACGACAAAGTCAGCCTCGGTGATCTCCCGGATGTCATCCACAGCCAGACCCTCGACAATCTCAGAGAGCACCAGCCCATCGCCGGTCACTTCAAAAACGGCCTTCTCGGTGATGATGACGTCGACCACGCCCTTTCCGGTGATCGGAAGACGGCACTTCTTCAGTATCTTGGAGCCCGCCTTGCCGGAGTGCTCCACGGTCACCACGACCTTGCGGGCGCCCACCATCAGATCCATGGCTCCGCCCATGCCCGGCGCGTACTTACCGGGCGCCAGCGGCCTGGCCCAGTTGGCAATGCTGCCCTCCTGATCCACCTCCAGGGCTCCCAGGATCGAGACGTCCACGTGGCCGCCCCGAATGATGGCAAAAGAGGTGGCCAGATCGAAGATCGATGCCCCGGGCAGCAGACTGATCGGCTGTCCGCCGGCGTTGGCAACATCGGGATCCTCATCGCCCAGGCTGGGCGTGGGCCCAAACAACAGACAGCCGTTCTCCGACTGCAGGGTGAGCTCGACATCCGCGGGCAGGTAGTTGGCGACTGCGGTGGGCATCCCAATTCCCAGGTTCACCACCTGTCCGTCCCTCAGCTCTGCGGCTGCTCTGCGCGCGATCATCTCTCTGGCGTCCATCGTCTTCGCCTTCTTCAGTTAAGTGAGTCGACTACCTGAGCTGCTTGGAACGAACCCACAGATCCGTGTAGGTCTTCTTGTGGGTCTCGAACGGATGGCCCTGGACCACGGCCTGAACGAACACGCTTGGGGTGCCGACAGACTCGGGCTGGATAGCCCCCACATCGACGATCTCGTTGACCTCCGCGACGGTAAAGTCACCGGCCGTCGCCATCACGGGGTTCGAGCTCACCGCCACACCCCGATACTGGATGTTTCCTAGTCTGTCGCCCCGATAACCCTTGATGAACGCAAAGTCGGCTCTGAGCGGCAGCTCAAGCAAGTATTCCTTTCCCTGGATGGTGAGCTTCTCTTTTCCCTCCTCGGCGAGCGTACCCAGGCCAGTTTGGGTGAGTGCCCCGCCCAGACCGGCGCCCCCGGCTCGAATCTTCTCGACGAAGCTTCCCAGCGGAAAGTACTCGATCTCGAGCTCACCGTTCGCATACTGGTCCAGGGCAATCCGAGTGGTGCCCGCGTGGCTCGTGATCAGCTTCTTCACCTGTTTGTTCTTGTACAGCAGCGCGACGTCGAAGTCCTGAGCCGGATGGCCATTGGCAAGACAGATAATCGTCAGGTCCTTGACCCCGATCTCCACCAGCTTGTCGATCGACTTCAGTGGTGCCCCCACCCCCAGGAAGCCGCCTAGCATGATCGTCGCGCCGTCCTGAATACCCTCGACCGCCTGGTCCAGACTCACCACTTTGTCCATGAGATTCCTTCACAGCTCTCGGTGCTTCCAGGGACCTGACTCGGGCCGTTCCAAGCTCGTCAGAAGATCGACTACGCCGTGCTAGAAGATATCTCACGCCATGGCTGCCGTGAAGGTCTCAGCATCGATGAATCTGCTGGTCAACGACCGTCAACGGCCGTCAACGGCCGTCACCGGGCGTCAGGAGGTTCTGAAGTGGTCGCGGTGCTCTCCCGGCGTGGCGTTCAGTCGTCGGCGGAAGGTGCGGTTCATGGTCTCGGGGGTGCCGAAGCCGCAGGTCCGCGCGATCTGTTCGGTCGAGCTGCCGGTGGTCTCGAGCAACCGGCAGGCCGACTATCCCGCTCTGAACGGCGAGCGGGCTCCTCGCAGGAGAGTTCCTCGAAACCCGCCTGCTCGAACCATCGGCGGATGTCGGGTCCGAGGTCGGGATCCTGTGCGCCCCGGGTCCAGATGAGGGTCGCTTCTGGCGCGCGGCCTTGTTGGCTCAACTTACCGGCAAGGCAGTAGACGAATCGGTCGCCGTACTCCCGCCGTCTTTACAGAGAGTTCGGCAAGAACCTGACCCTCGGCAAGAGTGTCTTCATCAACATCGGTTGTCGCTTCCAAGACACCGGAGGCATCACCATCGGGGACGGCACACTCGTCGGCCACGGCAGCACCCTGACAACCCTGAACCACGCCGTTGATCCCGACCGGGCGCGCGGAGAGCGCTGAGTTGGTCGCCGCCACCTGAGTCCGGCGACCGAGGCGTCTAGCCAGCAGCTACGTACCGCTTGACGGGCGAACCCCCGCTGGGAAGGGGGGCGGTCGGTGGGGCAGCAGCTGCTGCGACTTCTGCGGCCGCTCCGACCTCCGTGAGCGGCTGCGTGAGTAGCCAAGGCTCACGGTGGCGACGCCCAGGAGAACGACGCCCAGGAGAACCCCGAGAGCTACAAGAGCCAGGAGCTGCCAGAGCGGTGTTCCGCTGGACCCGGCCGAGGTGAGGACGGGCGGGGCCGCTGGGACCGGGTCGTGCAGCATCGAGGCGTAGCCGACCGTGGTCGAGGCTATGCACCAGGTGGCGCAGCCGATGAGAATCGCGATAACGCGACGAGCGAAAGGCATGCTGAACCTCCCCGGAGCTCGAACTGGAACGTTCTTGCCGGGACTTGCGCCTTGGCGGCCTCGCGGCCCCGAGGCGTGCGGTGGGTTAGTGGGCCAGCGGTTGCTGCGACCTGCGTGAGCGGCTGAGCGAGTGGCCCAGGCCCACGATGGCAACGGCCAAGAGGACCGTGAGAGCCACAAAAGCCAGAAACTGCCAGAGCGGTAGGTCAGCGGCGGTTGTCTGGGGTACGGCGGTCTCGCCACCCGGGAAATGGCTGGAGAAGCCGGGGGCGTCGGCAGGCACCCCTGCGGAGTCACCGACCGTCAATGACGCGTAGGCGACCGTAGCGGTGGCAATGAACCCGGTGGCGAAGCCGATGAGGACGGCGATCGCGCGACGTGCATAAAGCATGGTGAACCTCCTTTGGTTCGACCTTGATCCACCTTAAGCTGGGGCCCAGCGTGCCGGACCGGGCGACAAGCTGTTGATAGTTCCGGCATACCCCGAGGCGGCCGGAGTGTCAAGGCTTTGGTTTGCCTTACCTAACTTTTCTTTCAGCATCGCAGGGGCGGGCGCCCGGGACGACCGAAGACGGTGTGCGCGGCGGCCACCGCCTCCCCTCACACGGCGCATGAGTCTCCCTCGCAGGAGGGGGCGCCGGCGCCGGGGGTCACCAGGGTGAGTGGAGCACGCTCGGACCAGGCGGTGTCCAGCGCCTGCAGAACGGCGTCGGCGGGCTGGGCTCCGGAGATGCCGTACCGCCCGTCGATGACAAAGAACGGGACGCCGCTGATGCCGTATGCCCGTGCCTGTTCCTCGTCGGCGCGAACAGCGTCGGCGTAGAGGCTGGAGGTCAGCACGGCGTCCACGTCGGCTTCGGGCAGCCCCACCTGCACGGACAGGGCTCGCAGCGCGGAATGATCTGAGACCGGGGATCCCTCGGTGAAGGTCGCCCGGTCGAAGCGCTCCTTGAGCTCGTCCTGACGGCCATGCTCCAGGGCGAGGTGCAGCAACCGGTGCGCGTCGAAGGTGTTGCCGGGCCTGGCAAGGTCGAAGCGGAAGTCGAGGCCCGCCTGCTCGGCCGTCACCGCCATGGTGTCGATCATGGCCTGGGCCTCGATGACCGAGCTGCCGTACTTGGTCGCCAGCCGCTGAACGTAGGTCCCCTGCTCAGTGGCGCTGGGGGGAGCGGACGGGTCGAGCTCGAAGCTACGCCATACCAGGTCCACCTCGTCACGGTGCGCGAAGCGCGCCAGCGCCTCCTCGAAGCGGCGTTTGCCGACGTAACACCATGGGCAGACAACATCGGACCAGATCTCGACTTTCAGACTCATGACGTGGCCAACAACAAGAACGACCCGCATCTTCCGCCGACGCCGGGCGGAGGGAAGGCGGATCACCCGTTGTGGATGAGGTCGCTGAACCTCAGATAAGGAAGCGTCACCTCCGGACGTGCAGAGCCGACGAGGTTCGAGGGGCCTCCTTCTTCGGGTTCCCCGTGCTCGTCGTGGTCGCTGCCCCGACACGACCTGAGGCCCGAGAAAGAGGTAGAGATGGTCAACGTTGAGCAGCAGCGGCTCGAGCAGGCGCAGCGCGGGGAACCGTGGCGGCGCTGGGGACCGTACCTGAGCGAGAGGCAGTGGGGGACGGTCCGCGAGGACTACAGCGCCGGGGGGGACGCCTGGTCGTCGTTCACCCACGAGCAGTCACGTTCCCGCGCCTACCGGTGGGGTGAGGACGGGCTGGCAGGTCTGTGTGACGACAAGCAACGCCTCTGTGTGGGGCTCGCCCTGTGGAACGGGCGCGACCCGATCTTGAAGGAGCGGCTGTTCGGGCTCACCAACTCCGAGGGCAACCACGGGGAGGACGTGAAGGAGTGCTATTTCTACCTTGACGCGACACCCACCTCGTCCTACCTGAAGATGCTGTACAAGTACCCGCAGGGCGAGTTCCCGTACGCCGATCTCGTTGACACCAATGGCTCCCGGGGCAAGCTGGAGCCCGAGTACGAGCTGCTGGACACGGGGGTCTTCGACCACGGGCGCTACTTCGACGTGTTCGTGGAGTATGCCAAGGCCTCCCCGGAAGACATCCTCATGCAGGTCACCGTGCACAACCGGGGTCCCGACGATGCCGACCTGCACGTGCTGCCGACGCTCTGGTTCCGCCATACATGGTCCTGGGCCGGGGGCACCGAGACACCCTCGCTGCGTTCGGTGCCCGGCCTGCCCGGGGTGAGCGCCGTCGTCGCCGACCATCATGAGCTGGGACGGCGGTGGTTGTATGCCGACGGCGCACCACCCGTTCTGGTCACCGGAAACGAGACCAACAACGAACGGGTCTTCGGCACCCCCAACGACTCCCGGTACGTCAAGGACGCCTTCCACCGCTACGTGGTCGACGGCGAGGAGGGGGCGCTCGACCCGGGCGGCGTCGGGACCAAGGCCGCCTTCCACAGCTCCCTGCATGTCCCGGCCGGCCGCAGCGCGACCGTGCGGCTGCGGCTGACGGACACCGAGCTCACCGGCCCGGGTGCGCCCGGCCCGTTCGCCGATTTCGACGACGCGATGACTGCCCGTCGCGGCGAGGCCGAACAGTTCTGGGACGGCGTGCTCGGCACGGCGGTCTCGGATGACGAGCGCCTCGTCATGCGGCAGGCGCTGAGCGGGATGCTCTGGTCGAAGCAGTACTACGGGCTGGATGTCGAGCGCTGGCTGCAGGAGCATGGCGCTGATCCTCTCGGCATCAACCCCGGCCTACGGAACCACGACTGGCGGCACTTCGTCGCCGATGACGTGATCAGCATGCCGGACAAGTGGGAGTACCCGTGGTTCGCCGCGTGGGATCTCGCCTTCCACACGGTGGCCCTGGCTCCCGTCGATCTCGACTTCGCCAAGCAGCAGCTGAACCTGCTGCTCAGCCGCCGCTACCTGCACCCCAACGGTCAGCTGCCCGCCTACGAGTGGAACTTCAGCGACGTCAACCCGCCGGTGCACGCCTGGGCGACCTGGTTCCTCTACCAGCTGGAGAAGGGCAAGACGGGCACGGCCGACCGGGCGTTCCTGGAGAGCTCGTTCCAGAAGCTGATGAAGAACTTCACCTGGTGGCTCAACCGCAAGGACGAGGATGGCAACAACATCTTCCAGGGCGGATTCCTCGGGCTCGACAACGTCGGCGTCTTCGACCGGAGCGCCCCGCTGCCGAACGGGGGACATCTGGACCAGGCAGACGGCACCGCCTGGATGGCGCTGTACTGCGAGAGCATGCTGCAGATCGCTCTCGAGCTCGCGGCCAGCGACCCGGTCTACGAGGAGCAGGCTCAGATGCTGCTCGAGAACTTCTTCTGGATCGCCGCCGCGACCAACCACGTCGGCCCGGACGGGATCCGGCTGTGGGACGAGGAGGACGGCTTCTTCTACGACATCCTGCGCAGCCCCGACGGCTCCGGGATCCCGTTGAAGGTCCGCTCCGTCGTCGGTCTGATGCCGCTGGCCGCGGCCACCGTCCTCAGTGCCTCGACGCGCGCCAAGTTCCCGGGGATGGTGCGCGGCGCCGCTGAGTTCATGGCGGCCCACCCCGCGGTCGCCACCGCACTGGGGGACTCGCGGCCGTCCGGCGGGACCGGACCGGTGCTGTTCGCGCTGTTCGACGAGCAGCGCCTGCGCCGCATCCTGTCCCGGATGCTCGACGAGGCCGAGTTCCTGGGACCGCACGGCATCCGGTCTGTCTCGCGCTGGCACCTGGACCACCCGTTCGTGTTCACCGCCGACGGGCAGGAGCACCGCGTCGGGTACCTTCCCGCCGAGTCCGACACGGGGATGTTCGGTGGCAACTCCAACTGGCGAGGCCCGGTCTGGGTCCCGATCAACATCCTGCTGATCCGGGCCCTGCTGAACCTCTACGCCTACTTCGGGGAGGAGTTCACCATCGAGTGCCCCACCGGGTCCGGCCAGCAGCGCACCCTCTACCAGGTCGCCGAGGAGATCAGCAACCGCATCGTCGGCGCCTTCCTGCGCTCCGAAGACGGCAGCCGGCCGATCCACGGGGCACAGCCCCTGTTGCAGCACGACCCCCACTGGCAGGACCTGCCGTTGTTCTACGAGTACCTGCACGGTGACAACGGTGCCGGGATCGGAGCGAGCCATCAGACCGGCTGGACCGGCCTGGTGGGCGTGCTCCGGATCCTGTTCGGCACCCTCGCCGCCGAGGAGCTGATGAGGGAGGGTCGGGTTCTCTTCGAGGCCGCCGAGGCCAGTCGTCAGCAGAAGGAGTCCTAGCCGATGGCCTGGCCGCGGGATCCGGTGATCTACGAGGTCAACACGGCCGTCTGGCTGGACTCGCTCTCCCGGTTCGCAGGGCACCGGTTGACTCTGGCCGAGGTGGGCTCGGCCGACTGGGATGCGGTCACCCCCGACGGGGTCGACGCCGTGTGGCTGATGGGTGTCTGGGAGCGAAGCCCGGCCGGCCTCGCTGTCGCGACGGCGAACCAGGAGCTGATGTCGTCGTTTCGCGATGCACTGCCGGATCTCACCGACGACGACATCCTGGGTTCGCCATACTGCGTGCGGCGGTATGTCGCCGACGCCCGCTTCGGCGGTCCCGAGGGGCTTGCCGTCGCCCGCGAGGCGCTGGCCGTGCGTGCCAGGCGGCTCATCCTCGACTACGTCCCGAACCATGTCGCACCAGACCACCCCTGGGTCAGTGAGCATCCGGAGCGGTTCATCCAGGGCTCGGCGGGAGACCTCGCCGCAGATCCGGGCAGCTGGCTGACGGCCGGCCCTGTTGTCCTCGCGCTCGGTCGTGACCCGTACTTCCCCGCCTGGCCCGACGTGGTGCAGCTGAACGCGTTCGCCCCCGAGCTGCGAACCGCCACCGCGCAGGTCCTGGGCGACATCGCGGACCAGTGCGACGGGATCCGTTGCGACATGGCCATGCTGATGAACACCAACGTCTTCGCCAAGACCTGGTCGGGCAGGGTCGGGCCGGAGCCGGGTGAGGAGTTCTGGCCCGCCGTCTTCGCGCAGCTGCGCGCCCGGCATCCGCAGACGGTGCTGCTCGCGGAGGCCTACTGGGACCTCGAGCGGGAGCTGCAGCAGATGGGTTTCGACTTCTGCTACGACAAGCAGCTGTATGACCGGTTGTTCACCGAAGACGTGCCAGGGGTCCGTGACCACGCGCGGGCAGACCTCCCCTACCAGAGCAGGCTCATGCGGTTCCTGGAGAACCATGACGAACCGCGGGCCGCCTCACGGGTTGCGGCTGACGCCGAAATGGCGATGGCTGTCGTCGTGGCCACCCTGCCGGGTGCCACCTTGTGGCACGAAGGGCAGTTCGAGGGGCGTCGGGTCCACCCGCCCGTCTTCCTGCAGCGCCGTCCCGACGAGGTCGCTGACCAGGACCTGGCCACCTGGTACCGACAGCTGATTGCCGTGGTCGACCACGACGGTGTGCGCAGCGGAAGCTGGCAGCTCCTGGAGCCGACCGGCTGGCCCGACAACGAGACCTGCGGCAACCTCCTGGCCTGGTCCTGGTCCGACGACGCGATACCCAGGCGGCACATCATCGTGGTGAACCTGTCAGGCGCACCTGCCCAGGCACGAGTGCCCCTTCCCTGGCCGGACCTGCGGGGGAGCAGCCATCACCTCACCGACCGGCTCGGCGGCCTGGAGATCGACCGGGACGGCGACGAGCTGGCCGCGCCGGGGCTCTTCGTCGCCCTTGATCCGTGGTGCTTCCATCTCTTCAGCCTCAGCTGAGAGGGCGCTGACCCGACGGAGAGCAGGCAGGGACACGCCTCTTCCACCGATGAGCGTCAGCCCCTTCTGAGTTCGGCTCCTCATGCTGGTCCCATGGCCCCAAGTCCATCTGGATCCGCGCGTGGTCGACCAGGCCTGCTCTGACTGCGGTGTGACGATCCGCGTCCCAAGCCCGAAGGAAGGGCGTCCGCTCATGCTTGATATGTGGGTGATCTTCAGGGAGATTTCGCCGGGGAAAGAACCGGTGGTCCTTGAGGAGAGAAAGGCACCCCTATGCCAAGAGTCACTCCGTATCTGATCCGTTCTGATGACCTGTCTGGTGGACCTTCGGTTCGGCTCGGGGTCCCTGCACTCGATGAGTATCTTGAGTTCCTGGCTGGCCCTTGCCGACCAACCCGGTCCCGCGGGGCTCGTGAGGTGGCCGCGTGAGTCTTGAGACGTCCCCTTCTGTCCTGCGGCGGGAGTTGACCCGCTCCTTGGCGCGGGCACCATCGGGAGCGCCGGGACCCCTGGGTGCGATCCCGGCGGGCCGACCTCCAAACGCCCTCATCTGGCGCCGAGCGGTAAACCCGGAACTGGCGATGGGGGACGTCCGCTCATCAGGGTTATCCCGGTGATGATTCGGACATGGCTGTGGGCGCGCCTCGTGCAGGGGATGTTCCACATCGACTGGTTGGTAGGTTCAGAACATGCAGTCACTCCAGAACGCTGTGGATGGAGTGGCAGAGCGCTCCGGGTTCTCTGGCGTGGTCCGCCTCGACCGAGCGGGCGAGACCGAGTTCTCCGCAGCCTATGGGTTCGCCGACCGGGCCCACGGGGTCCTGAACACGGTCGAGACCCTGTTCGCGACCGCGAGCGGATCGAAGGGCCTGACGGCCCTGGCGGTCATCGGCCTGGTCGAGCGCGGGACGCTCGAGCTCGCCACCCCTGCGCGTTCGTTGCTGGGGAAAGACCTGCCCCTGATCTCCGACGACGTGACGATCGAGCAGTTGCTCGCACACCGGTCCGGGATCGGCGACTACCTCGACGAGGACGCCGTCGACGACAGTGGCTACTGGATGATGCCGGTGTCGGTGCACGGTCTCGCGACGACCGAACGGTTCCTGCCGGTGCTGGGTGGACACGAGACCGTGTTCCCCGCTGGCGAGCGGTTCCAGTACAACAACGGCGGCTATGTCGTGCTCGCTTTGCTCGCCGAACGGGCGAGCGGCGTGGACTTCCAGCAGCTGGTTCGCACGCTGGTCTGCGAGCCTGCGGGCATGGTCGACACCGCGTTCCTGCGCTCCGATGAGCTTCCGGGCCGCGCCGCCCGGGGCTACCTCTTTGTCGACAGCTTGAGAACGAACGTGTTCCATCTCCCCGTGCTCGGCAACGGCGACGGGGGCATCTACTCGACCGCTGCCGACCTCAGCGCCTTCTGGGACTCACTCTTCGACGGACGGATCGTCTCGCCGGAGCGGGTCGCCGAGATGGTCGGACCGCGCAGCGACTGGCCGCAGGAGTCCAAGCGCTACGGCCTGGGATTCCACCTGCACGCCACGGGCGACGGAGTCCAACTGGAGGGGTACGACGCGGGCGTGTCGTTCTCAAGCAAGCACCAGCCCTCGTCCGCAATCACTTACACCGTCATCTCGAACTGGTCAGAGGGGGCCTGGCCGATCATGGGGCTTCTCGACGACCGGCTCGGCACCTGAAACAGGCCCAACCGCGTCTGCGCATGCAGAAATGCACGGACTCAGAACCGGACGGCCACCGGTCCGCCCGGTGGGGTCAGGCGGCCGAGCGTTTCCTCACGGGGGGCAGATAGTGCGTTCGAAAAGGGTCGCTTTCGGTCAGCGCGTGAGCGCGTCGCTCATGACGTGGTCCAGGCGCGCCAAGCATTCGGCGGCGAACTCGGGGAACGTTTCCCAGTAGTAGGAGATCCCGCTCACTGCCACCAGGATGGCCCACGCCCGGGCGTGCAGCCAGGTCGGCTCGGTGATCTCGCTGTCATGCCAGTACGACTCGCGGGCTGCGGAAGGCAGGTCCCACACCGTCGCGTGCTCGGCATCGGGATACCCGACCGAGAGGCACCCGAAGTCGATCATGGCGTGAAACCGCCCATCCCGGACCAGGAGGTTGCTCGGCTTCAGGTCGCCGTGCAGCCAGACGGCCGGCGCCGAAGACCCGGGTAACGAGAGGGCATCCCTCCAGAGATGTTCCAGGGCAGGGATGCCTACGCTCTCGTCCACGAGGCCATAACAGCGCTCGAACGCCATGGACACCCAGTCGACGCAGTCCTGAAGGCTGCCACCCCGGTACCAGGTCAGGTCAGCTAGACCGTTGAGGTCCTGCACGTCGATCTCGTGGAGCTGACGGACGGACCGCGCTAGATCTGTCCCAAATGTCGACCAGTCGG
>JBBRZQ010000011.1:0-61214 GCA_038236535.1 Actinomycetales bacterium | reverse complement strand
CAGCACGCGACCGGTCAACGGGCCACCTCTGGCGAGCTCACGACGCCCTCGCCAGGACGGACCGGCGCCGGAGACGACAGCGCCAAGGGTACTACCGAGCAGGGAACCCACAGGCACCCGCAGCGTCCAGGGCCACAACGGCGCGACCAGGAATGACGCGACCAGACCCGCGACCAGCGTCGGAGGCGCCAGGTAGCGGGCCGAGATGGTGTTGTGCCTGCCCGCGACCACACGCCGCCACCGGCCGTAGTTGAAGTACTGCCGGGCCAGAGCCGCGACGCTGGCCCGTGGCCGGTAGCTGACCGTCAGGTTGGGGGTGAACCACACCAGCCCCCCGGTCTCACGGATCCGGTGGTTCAGCTCCCAGTCCTGCGCCCGGGCGAAGTGCGGGTCGTACCCGCCCACCCGGTCCAGGGCGGAACGACGGAACACCCCCAGGTAGACCGTCTCGGCCGGGCCTTCCTGGCCGCCGGTATGGAAGCTCGAGTTGCCCACACCGAGGCGGCTACGCATCGCCGCGGCGACAGCCTGCTCGAATGGCGTGGTCCCCTGAGCGTCCATGATGCCCCCGACGTTGTCGGCACCGGTACGCCTCAACACCTCGACGGCAGTGCTCACATAGCTGGCCGGGATCATCGCATGCCCGTCGACCCGGACCACGATGTCGTAACGGCTTGCCGCGATCGCCGCGTTCAAGGCGTCCGGCGTACGGCCACTCGGGTTGCGCACGCAGGTGATCCGCGGGTCCTGCTTGGCCAGTGCGGCCGCCAGGGCGTCGGTGCCGTCGCCGGAGGGGCCCAACGCGAGCACCAGCTCGATATCGCCGGGGTAGTCCTGACCGAGCACGACGGCGACAGCCTCACGGAGGTGACGCACCTCGTTGAGGATCGGCATGATCACGCTGACGGCGTCACCGTCGACCGGCGGCTGACCTTCACTGGGACTGTTCATCGCCGCCCATCCTAGTGCGGCCCGGGCCATCTCCAGCCCAGCCTCAGGGCCGGTCGGCGAACTGCTCCGCTGTCGTTGACCCGGGCTGGCATGGACCTTCGGTTGGCGTCTTGCACCCAATACTTGTGGTTCCATTGTGTTCAGTGAGCCAGAGTCCAGGAATGCCGGCGAAGCGCCGTATCCCGGCTTTGGACGGCGTCCGGGCCGTTGCCGTGCTGGTGGTCATGGCTTTTCACGTCCATACGCCCCACTTCAGCGCCGGGTACCTCGGAGTGGATGCGTTCTTCGTCCTGTCCGGCTTCCTGATCACCGGGCTGCTGCTGCGTGATGTCAGCGTGTACGGACACATCCGGCTGGCGAACTTCTGGTCGCGACGAGTGCGACGCCTGCTGCCAGCGGTCCTGGTGATGGTCACCGCCATCGTGACGTGGGGCGCCTTCTTTGCCCCCAACTCACAACGAGACGCCTTGCGCACCGATGTCATCGCCACCCTGCTGAATGCTGCCAACTGGAGGTTCATCTCCAGCTCGAGCTACTTCACCGGCGACGGGGTCACCTCGCCGCTGGAGCACACCTGGTCCCTGGCCGTCGAAGAGCAGTTCTACCTCTTGTGGCCTCTCCTGATCATGCTCGCGGTGCTCGGATTTCACCGCCTGTCCGCACGAAGGCGCATCCAGACCGGCCCCAGCGTCGTCCGTATCGTGGCCGTCCTGTCCGCAGTCGGCATCGCGATCTCGGTGGGGTTGCTGGCCTGGTTCTACGACCCGGCGGCCCCAGAGCGGGCCTACATGGGCACGGACGCTCGCGCCTTCGAGCCACTGCTTGGCGCCTTCCTTGCCTGTCTGGCGACCTCGGAGGGGTTTCGCGCGGCCGCCCGACGCTACGCCGGCCTGGCGATCATCCTCGGCCTGTCCGGACTCGCGCTGGGCGTGCTGCTACTGGGGTCCGGCGGAGCCACCGGAACAGCTCCCGCGTACTACCGGGGTGGCGCGTTCGCCGTCTCGGTAGCCTGCGGGCTGATGGTCGTCGGCGCGGCCCACGGAAGGGCGGACAATCCCGTCGTCCGGTCTCTGGGCAACCCGCTGTCGGCCTGGCTCGGCCGTATCTCCTACGGCGTCTATCTCTGGCACTGGCCTTTTGCCTTATGGCTGATGCACCCGGACGCTGCTTTCTCGCCACGGCGGGCCCTTGCCGTGGTGACGCTCAGCATCGCGGCCGCCGCTGCCTCCTTCTACCTGGTCGAACAACGGGTCCAGAGCCGGAAGGTCGCCAGATGGCTGAGCCCCAGACGCCTGGTCTGGGTTCTTCCGCTGGTCCTTGCCCTGGGGGTCGGAACGGCAAACGCCGCGGTCAAGGCTTCAGCCCCGATCCCGGGTTCCACCAGTCAGAGGGTCCTGGTGGTGGGCGACTCGGTCCCGGCGCGGCTGTTTCCGGCATTCGAGGAAGCCGCCAGCCTGCGGGGCTGGCAGGCCCAGAGCGCGGCACGAGGGTCCTGCCCCGCCATTGGCGTCAGCATCACCGACTCCGCAGGGGCCTTGATCCAGCCCAAGATCGACTGCGGCGACGTCATACCGGCGGTGCAGACCAAGGGCGTCAAGGAGTTCGCGCCGACCGTTGTCGTGGCGTGGTCGCGCTACGAGACGGCGGACCGCCTGTCGGCAGACAGGACGCATCTCGTTGCCGGGACGAGCGCCTTCTGGGAGGCGCAGCGAAAGTCGCTCAGGACCACGGTTGACCGGCTGGCAGCAGGTGGGGCAAGAGTCGTCTTCGTCAAGACCGACCGCCCCGGACTGGGGATGGCGACACGGTGTACGCGTGCGGCCTGCCCGCCGACCCTGAAAAGGCTGGTATACGAGGACGGGCTGCGGGTCACCTGGAACAAGATGCTGGACCAGGAGGCAGCGCGCGACCCCCGGCTCTCGGCGATCGCCATCGAGGACGTGTACTGCAAGGACGCCGCCGAGCCCTGCAACGACCGGCTCGGCGACGGCACCTTCGCCAGGCCTGACGGCAGCCATTTCTCCCAGGACTACATGCCGGTAGTGGCCACCGCGCTCGTCCAGCGAATCGCCACGGCCATCGCCCGCTAGTCCAGCTACCGTCAGCTGGCCCCATCCTCAGGGCCCGGCTTCGCCGGGGCCTTCCCCCGGGTCCCTCGGGCAGCAGGCCCCTGACGCCATCCCTCACCATGACGCTCAGCCAGAGAGCTCAGGTCCAGGCGCCCCAAGATGGAACGCACCTCGGAGGCAGACAGACCGGCGGACACGGCCAGCCGGCCGACCTCGACACCCTTGCGGACCGGGAGAGCAGACAGCACTCTGGCCTCGAGCTCACCCAGCTCATCACCGGCAAAGACCGGCCCTCGTCGCGGTGGCGCCAGGTCGGTGCCGTAGTCACCGATCGCCTCGGCCGCCTCGGCCGCATCGGTCACCAGCTGGGCCATCCCGGACCGGATCGCCTCGTGGCATCCCGCCGACATCATCGACGTCACCGGCCCTGGGACCGCAGCCACCACCCTCCCGTGCTCGGCAGCGGTCCTGGCCGTGTTGAGCGATCCCGACCTCAGACCCGCTTCTACGACCACGGTCCCCCGCCCCATCGTGGCGATCATTCGATTGCGTTGAAGGAAGCGCGTCTTGGTGGGGGCCGAGCCTGGCGCCACCTCGCTGATCACGGCGCCCACCTCGACAATGCGCGCGATCAAGGCAGCGTGCGACGACGGGTACGGGCGCTCGACCCCGCCGGCCAGCACGGCGATCGTGGTGGCTCCGGTCGCCAGCGCGCCACGATGGGCGGCAGCATCGATACCGAAGGCAGCCCCGGAGATGATGGTGAACTGGCGCTCCCCCAGCCCCGCGGCCATCTCGGTCGACACCATCTCGCCGTACGCGGTGGCACTTCGCGCGCCCACGACGGCAGCACTGCGCTGACAGGCGGAGGCCACGTCGACCGGCCCGCGAACCCAGAGGCAGTAGGGGGGCGCAGACAGATCGTCGAGTCCGTGCGGCCACTCCGGATCGCCGGGGCAGACGACGCGGGCAGCAAACCTGGCGCCCACCTCGAGATCACGTTCGACATCGAGCACCTCGAGCCGGGGAAGGAAACGCTGCAGGCCCTGCTCTGCGCCCGATGCTGCCAGCCGGAGCGCGGCAACCGGGCCGTGAGCCCGGATGAGCCGGCTAGCCACGGCATCCCCGGGCTCGGCGACACGGCTCCAGGCTGCTCGGGCGAACCGGTCCTGGCTGAGCAGGCTGCTGCCCAGAGGCGTCCTCATGCCGCCACCGCGCCCTGAGCTCGCAAGGTCAGCGCAAGTCCCACGTCGTCGCGGTCGGGCGTCCCCCCGCCAGCAAGGTCGGTGACCGTCCAGGCAATCTTCAGCACCCGGTCATAGCCGCGCAGCGTCAGAATCCCCCGGTCAAGGGCACGCTCAAGATCCACCGTGGCTGCCGCTGGAAGCCTCAGGAAACCGGTCCGCATCATCGGGCCGGGAACCTCACCGTTGAGCAGCCACGACGTACCGGCCAGCCGCTCGGTCTGAAGTCCCCGTGCCACGGCCACCCTGGCGGCCACCACGGAGCTGGCCTCGCCCGCCGGGGCGAAGAGACCGGTTCTGGAAACGGCCCGCACCTGAAGCTGAAGGTCGACACGGTCCAGCAGAGGACCCGCCAGCTTGCTCATGTAGTCACGACGCGCACGGGGCGAGCAGGAACAGTCGATGCCCTTGCCGAAACCGCGACCGCACGGGCAGGGGTTGGCCGCCAGGACAAGCTGAAAGCGCGCCGGGTATCTCACCACTCCCGAGGCCCGGGCGACGACCACCTCACCGGACTCCACCGGCTGGCGTAACGCCTGCAGGACCCCGGGCCTGAACTCGGGGGCCTCGTCCAGAAACAGCACGCCGCGGTGCGCCTTCGAGATGGCACCGGGCCGGATAAAGCCGCTCCCGCCTCCGATGATGGCCGGCATGGACGCACCATGGTGGGGTGCCACGAAGGGTGGCCGGACAATGAGCGCGCCCGACCTGGGCAGGACTCCGAGCACCGAGTGAATGGCCGTGACCTCCAGCGCCTGGCTCGGCTCGAGATCGGGCAGCAGGGACGGCAGCCGCTCGGCGAGCATCGTCTTGCCTGCGCCGGGTGGTCCTGACAGGAAAAGGTGATGCCCGCCCGCAGCGGCGATCTCCAGGGCAAGGCGCCCCTCGTCCTGCCCGACCACATCACGAAGATCCGGCACCGGAACGACATCGGGGACCTGCCCGGGCTCCACAACGACCCTGGGCGGCTCCTCTCCGCGCCCGATGGCGCGGTACCGCTGCACCAGGTCGCGCAGGTGGCGAGCCGGCACCACGCGGATGCCCGGGACCAGAGCAGCCTCGGCGGCATTTCCTGCCGGGACCACTATCTGGGCCATTCCCAGACGAGCCGCCGCAAGCGCCGAGGGAAGCACGCCACGCACCGGGCGGATCGAGCCGTCCAGTCCCAGCTCACCGATGTGCACGATCTCGTCGACCACCCCGGCGGGGAAGGCGTCAGCGGCTGCCAGGGCCGCGATGGCGATGGGCAGGTCCCAACCGCTGCCGATCTTGGGAATCGAGGCGGGCGACAGGTTGACCGTCAGACGCCGATTCGGGATCGGGACATCTGAGTTGGCCGCTGCGGCCTTGATCCGGTCAGGTGCCTGCCGGCAGGCCGCGTCAGGCAGGCCGCTGAACATGACCTGTGGCAGCCCCTGCACAAGATCGGCCTCCACGTAGACCAGTGCACCCTCGATCCCCTGCAGGGCCACACCTCTGGTACGCCCAAGGCTCACGCCGTCACCGCAACCAGATGCTCGATCAGGGCCGGGCCGTGCGCCGGTCGCAACACTCCGATCACATCGATCCGGACATCGGCCACGAAGCTGACCAGGGAGCGGTGCTCAGTCAGCCAGCAGCGCGCCAGCCGGCCGAGCCGGGCCGCCTTCACCGCGGTCACCGCCTCGACCGGTGATCCGAAGGCGAGGCTTCGCCGCGTCTTGACCTCGACGATCACCAGGCAGGACTCATCCATGGCCACGATGTCGATCTCGCCCTGGTCACACCGCCAGTTCCGGTCCAGGATCTGCAGGCCGCGCTCCGCCAGATACCGAGCAGCCAGACGCTCGCCATACGCTCCGACCGCCTGGGCCGGGCCGGCCTTGGCCCCCACCGCTCTTGCCGCACCAGCACTCTTCCCCGTGGCGGGGACTGAATCGGTCACCGTGACCACCTCCACAGATGACCTTGGCAACTCCGCCGACGTCAGCCGGCCGGGATGCCCGCTCCTGTGCAGGACGGGACCATGGCAGGACCACGTGTGGACAACCACCTGCGATCGGTCCGGTCATCGCCGGAGACGGGAGGGGCCTGGTACCCGAAATCCCCGTGTCCCGGCTCAGCCGGCCCGGTGCAGGCCACGCTCCACGGCACCGATCAGATAAGGACGCAGCTCTCGCGCGGGGATGATGGTGTGGACCGAACCGACTGCCAGAGCCCGTTCTATGTTGTGCACCTGTTCGAACTCCTCCGCCACCTCTCCGAGCTTTTCGGAGCGCACCTCGGCGCGCAGCCCGGCCAGCTCGACCCGCAGACGGGGACGATCGCCCTCGCCCGCACCGGCCAGAGCGGCTTCCAGTGCCTTCACCCGAGGGTCGGCGGAGGTCCGGGCTGCGACGTCGCGGGTGAACACCACGGCCGCAGCCGGCGCGCCTCCGATCACGGAGGCGAACGAGCCCTCGACCGCGATGACCTCCATGTTGGCGTTCAGGACGCTGGAGAAGACCACGAAAGATCCCCCATGAAAACGGGAGATGACACAGAAGACGATCGGCCCCTCGAAGTTGACGATGGCCCGGCCGATCTCAGCGCCGTACTCGAGCTGCATCCCGCGCAGCGACTCCGGAGAGCCGTCAAAGCCTGACAGGTTCGCCAGTACCACCAGCGGGCGGTTGCCGCTGGCCGTGTTGATCGCCCTGGCGGTCTTCTTGGAGGATCTGGGGAAGAGGGTGCCGGCGGTCCACTGGTCCGGTCCGTCGGCCGGGAACCAGCCCCGCCGCGGGATCGGCCGGGACTCGATACCGAGCATCGCGATCGGATACCCGCCAAGGTGGGCGTCCAGGACGACCGTCGTGTCGGCATCGGCCATGCCCGCCCAGCGCTCCAGCACCGCATGGTCCTGGTCGACCACAGCCCTCATCACCGTACGTATGTCGAACGGCTTCTTGCGCTCCTTGTTGACCTCGTCCGAGAAGATGTCGCCCACAGTGGTGAAGTCGCTGCAGGGATGGACGTGCGGGTAGCTGCGCACATCGCGGTCATGGGGGTCGTCGCTGTCCGCCCGGCGCCCGGCATGCTCCCCGGGAGCGATGTAGGTGTGCTCGTAGTGGGCGAACAGGGTACGACACGCTGCCCTCAGGTTCGGCGCCCAGTACTGCGCCTGACCGTTCGGCCCCATCACCCGGTCATATCCGCCGATCCCGAAGTTGTCCTCGGCCGAGACCCCGCCTGAGTAGTCGAGCGAGTGCTTGCCGGTCAGCACCATGGCGCTGTCAGGGGTCATCACCAGGATGCCCTTGGTGTGCAGAAGCATGGTCGCCTCGGCGTTCCAGTAGGGCTGAGCACCCACGTTGATCCCGGCCACGATCACGTTCACCTCGCCGCCCGCCTGGGTGAAGGTGATCAGCCGGCGCAGAGCCCGGGCAACCCAGTCCATGTTCTCGGTCCCGCTGTCCATCGAGATCATCGCGCCCGAGGACAGGGCGAACCACTCGAGCGGCACCGCCATCTGCTCAGCAAGGTCGAGAGCTGCCATGATCCGTGCACATTCAGGCTCGGCAACCGACCCCAGGGACTTGGTCGGGTCGCCGAACAGGACGACGCGCACCATGCCCTCGGGGTAGCGGGCGGACGGGGTCGAGACCACCCCGGCGACGATCCCGGCGCTGTTGTGACCCCGGGGCCGGTCCACCGGCACGAGCAGGCCGGTCTCATCCAGGTCGTGCTCGGTGAAGGACCCGCCGCCCCCGGTGAGCATCGGCACGATCTCGTAGGGGTAGACCGTGCCACGGGCACGCGATCGCCGGACCTTCTGGCTGTACTCGTCCAGCGGCGCCAGCGGCTCCGTCGGCGGCCGGGTCACGGTGACCCCGACCCCTGCCCCCGGCCGGTAGGAGAAGATCACCGCGACGTCTCTGGGCTCCGCGTCGGGATGGCTCCTGTGCCGGACCAGCATCATGATCTCTTCCAGCCCCGCCCCCACCGTCATCGGCGCCCACGCGCGGGCGAAGCCACTCAGCTCGTGCAGGGACACATCGACCGGCGGCCACACATACAGCAGGATGCGGTTGGCGTCGAGCCGCCGGGCAGTCCCTCGTTCGGCCTGACTGGCCCGGATGCTCTCCAGACACGCGGCCAGCCGGCGCTCGACGGCGGGGAAGGCGACAACCCGGCCGGCCCTGTCGCGCAGCGGGGTGACGTCGTGTATCTCCGCATAGGCCACGAGCCGCTCATCAGCGGGGTTGTCCAGCGCCACGCAGTGGAAGAGGTAGGTGTCCTCGGTCGCCGGAAGCTGGGTTCCCTTGAAGTTCTTCAGCCGCCACAGGTCGAAGCGCTGGCCGATCATCGGGTGCATGCCCCGGATCACCAGCTCCTCCTGCAGGCCTCCCGCGGACGGGCGGAAGGTGAACTGCACGTGCGCGCCGGTCTGGTCACACACGGTCACCGTCACCCGCCTCCCGCTGACCAGCACCGGCACCCCGGCCAGAACGTCCGCCAGCATCGAGGCGACCGAGTCCTGGTCGGCGCAGGCGTCTGCCGCGGCAAGATAGAGGTCGACGACCAGATTCGTCGGATCGGCCACCTCCGCAGCCTGAGCGGCGATGCTGCCCAGGCAGGCGGACAGGTCAGCGAGAGCACCGATGGTGGCGATGAGGTGGAGGCGCTTGCCGCCCAGCTCGTACTCGCCCGTCACGAACTGCCCGCCCTCGCGCTTGAAGGCGCGGACGTCTTCCAGCGTGCGAATCTTGTAGTAGCGCCGGGTCAGCACCTCCAGCATCGGCTCCGGCCCGGAGTCCCTGATCCCGATCCGCTTGGACAGCAGCCGGATCAGCGGCTCAGGACAGGCCGTCAGGGTCTCGATCCGTGGCGCACGGTCCGCGGCTGCCGGGTGCTCGTCGAGGTAGTGGAGCTGTTCGCGCACTCCCCGGTAGACCTGCTCACGCGCGGCAAGGATCAGGGGGTTGTCGAAGAACCGGAACCGGATACTGCGGGCGAGGTCACCCACCGTGGGGTAGCGCAGCTGAGTGGCGACGATCAGCCTGTCCAGAACCTCTCTCATCTGCTCACGGGCAGGACCCGCCGAAACCTCTGTCTCGACCAGCCAGCGCTGAAGCAGCGCAGCAACCACCGGAGCCTGCTCGACAGCCCCCTGCTGTGCCAGGAAGACCCGGTAGACGGCCTCCTCGAGCTCGGGAGTCCGGGTCAGATCTGTGACCCCGTAGTGCCGCAGCACCCGCGAGAGCCTCGTTCGAAATGCCTGGGGCAAGCGTTCCTGGTCCACGTCGAGGGAGTGCAGGTAGGTGTGGAAGTGTTCCTGAGGGCTGTGCACCAGCTCGTCCGGGTCTTCCTCGGCGGTGGTGGGCCGGTTGCGGGACAGCTCACACAGGTCGGCAAAGATGGTGAGCAGCGCGAGCTCCGCACGCCTCAGCGCGAGATCCCCGGCGAGCTCGTCGCGCAGCTCGCCATACTCGGCGACCACGATGGTGGCCCGCTTGGCACCCACGTCATAACCGGTGATCATGGCCCTCAGCGCGTCGAGGTGCTCGCCGGCCCGGGTCCGGGCATCCGAGGCGGACCTCGGCGCCGTGAAGCTGACGACCGGGGCGTCCGATACGGCGACCTCACCGCTCGGACGATCCAGCCGCAGCAGGGGCGACCCGGCATCCACCTGGGAGTTGACCCGGGCCAGCACCTCCCTGACCCGGCCCGAGCGAGGTGCCCGCACCGCAGTCTGCAGCTTCATGCTCTCCAGGACGGCGATGGTCGCGCCTGCCTCGACGTCCTCGCCAGCCGTGACATGGATGGCCACCACGACCGCCGGCGCCGGAGCGCGAACCAGTCCGGACTGGTCCCCGATGATCCGGTGGCTGACCCCGTCGACCTCAACCAGGTGACCGGCCGGAGAGGCAACCGACACGATGTGGAATGGGGTACCGCCGAGCCCGAGCCTGCTCTCGAACAGACTCAGCCGGTCGATGACCACATCCATCAGCCGCCCGTCCACCTCCAGCCGGTATCGGCGCGGGCTGAGCTGGGCCACCACCGCACGATGTGCCTGCCCCCTGTACCGCAGCTGGATCTTGCGGCCGACCGCGTGGCTCGCCCGCGGGCGACCACCGCGCGCGGTGCCAAGGAAGGTGCGCCGCTCCAGCGCCTCCTCGGCGTCATACTCGTCGATGGCCACGCTGAGCAGGGCAACCGCGGCGTGCCTGGACGGTTCGGCGGTCGTGACGTCGCGAACACGGTCCACCCAGCCGGTGTAGGCCTCACCCCGCACCACCTCCTCCCGGGACAGCAGGTCCAGCAGGAACGACTTGTTGGTGGTACCTCCCCGCAGGACGACAGTGGTCTCGCGAACGGCACAACGCAGCCGGGACAAGGCCTCGGGGCGGTCCCTTCCCCAGGCGATGATCTTGGCGACCATCGAGTCGTAGCCGGGGGGAATCACGTCCCCGGAGGCAATCCCGGTGTCAACCCGGATGCCAGGACCTGATGGCAGGTTCAGCAGCACCACCGTGCCCGGCGCCGGCGCAAATCCCTGATCCACGTCCTCGACGTTGAGCCTGGCCTCGATGGCGTGCCCGACGGGCGACGGCGGCGTGCCGACCAGCGGGTCTCCGTTGGCGACCAGTAGCTGCAGCTTCACCAGGTCGAGCCCGGAGGTGGCCTCGGTGACCGGATGGTCACTCTGCAACCGGGCGTTGACCCCCACCAGGGCGAAAGTGCCGTCCGCGGGCTGATAGACGAACTCGACGGTCCCCGCACCCTGGTACCCGGCGGCCTTCATCAGCGCCACCGAGGCCACCCGGAGCGCTGACTCCTGATCGGTGCTCAGCGCCGGCGAGCTCGACTCCTCGATCTGCTTCCAGTAGTTGCCCCGCTGGATGGAGCAGTCCCGGACCCCTGGCGCCCAGACCGTGCCGTGGGCGTCTGCGATGATCTGCACCTCGACGTTGCGACCGTGACCGACCAGGCCCTCCAGGAAGACAGCCGGATCACCGAAGGCGCTCTGGGACTCTGCCCGGGCGCGCACGAAAGCGGCCTCCAGGTCCTCTGCCGACTCGACGACCCAGATACCCCGGCCACCCCAGCCACCTCTGGCCTTGATCACCAGCGGGTACCCGATCTCGTCGCCGTGCCGGGCCGCATCCTGCCTGCTGGCCACCGGCCCCTCGCTCCAGCGAACCACCGGGACCCCGGTCTGCCGGGCCAGCGTCCTGACCTGGATCCGGTCACAGAGCTGGCGCATGGCACTGGCCGGCGGACCGACGAAGACCAGCCCGAGCCGCTCGCACAGGTCCACGAAACGCGGGTCCTCGGCGACGAAGCCCCAGCCCACCCACACCGCATCGGCGTTGCTGGCCCTCAGCGCCCGCTCAAGCTCGTCAAGGTCGAGATACGGACCGCCCGCAGAGCCGGTGTCAGCCAGGCAGACCGACTCGTCCGCGGAACGCACGAAGAGCGTGCGCTGCTCTTCCTCGGTGTGCAGCGCGATGACCTTGATGCCATAGCCGTGTTCCTCGTTCAGCTCGCGTACGGCACGGGTCAGCCTGACGACAGGCTCACCCCGGTTGACCACGGCGATACGAGTGAACATGGCTCAGGCCCTTCGTTGGTGAGCGCGTGGCGTCGTGCGCGACCGGGCAACCGGTCATCGCACTCCCAGGCTCTGCCACGGAGTCTAGCGATGGGCCTTCGCCGCATTTGTCCGGTCCCCGGCCCAGGGCGGGCAGCTCAGGGGCCCTAGAAACCGGCGTCTTTGGGCAGCTCGAGATCACTCTTGGAGAGCTCTTCGACATTGACGTCCTTGAACGTCACGACCCGCACGTTCTTGACGAACCTGGCCGGCCGGTAGACGTCCCAGACCCAGGCGTCGGACATCGTGACCTCGAAGTAGACCTCACCGCCGTCGTTGCGGACCTTCACGTCAACGGAGTTCGCCAGGTAGAAGCGGCGCTCGGTCTCAACGACGTGGGAGAACAGCCCGACCACGTCGCGATACTCGCGATAGAGCTGAAGCTCCATCTCCGTCTCGTACTTCTCCAGGTCCTCAGAGCTCATTGCCTGCCTCACTCATCGACTGCCTCGCTCATCGACTGCCTCGCACTGAATGCCCCGCCTGCTGGCTGTCACGCTCATTGCTCGCCTGCGCATTCGGTCCGCATCGCACCATCATGCATCACCTCGTCGCCCGGGACACCCAGGCCACGGGCTGGAAACCGGTCCGGGTCGGCCGCCCCGCCCAGACCGGGCAGATGCCAGGACCGACGATGGTGCGCACTCGCGCCATGCGCCCCCAGCGCCGCGAAGTGCTCAGGGGCGGAGTATCCCTTGTTCAGCTCCCAGGCGTACTCCGGGATCCCGGCGGCGAGAGCGACCATGATCGCGTCGCGCTCGACCTTGGCCAGCACGCTGGCGGCAGCAACCGATGAGCAGGACATGTCTGCCTTGACCATCGTCCTGACCGGGTAGCACGGAACAACCGGGACGTCGGGGGCATCAGGGACAGCGTCAGGCAGCTGGTCGAGAAGACCCAGCAAACCGACCCGCCCGGGGTCTGTCAGCCAGTCGTGGTTGCCATCAAGGATGATCAGGTCCGGTATGACGGACAGCGAGGCGAGAGCCCGGATGCCGGCGCAGCGCAGGGCCACCATGATCCCGTGGCGATCGATCTCGCCGGGCGAGGCATGCCCGACGGCGTAGGCGGTGGCCCACCGGTGGATCTTGGGCACCAGCTGTTCGCGCATCCGGGGTGAGAGCAGCTTGGAGTCCTTCACGCCCACCGGAGCCGAGCGGCAGGCCTGGTCAATCACCACGACGCCGACCGAGACCGGACCCGCGAGGGCCCCGCGGCCGACCTCGTCCATGCCGGCCACCAGCCGGTGACCGGCCCGCTGCAATTCCCGCTCGAGCCTCAATGAGGGCTTACCGGACATCGGGCCCTCCGTCATCTCGTTGTCGTCACCGGCACCCTCGCGAACGTCTCGGGAGAGTTGGACAGCCAGGACCAGTGGCGGGCCGGCCAGACCACGCTGAGGGCGCGTCCCACGATCAGGCTCTCCGGCACGGAGCCCTTGGCGCCGCCCGAGTTCTGATCGTGCGGGCGTGAGTCGGCCGAGTCGGAACGGTGGTCGCCCATCACCCAGACCCGTCCTGCCGGGACCGTGATCTTGAATGACTCCAGGCTTGGCCTGTCGCCGGGAAAGAGGTAGGGCTCGGTCACTGCCACGCCGTTGACCGTGAGCTGCTTGTTGCTGTCGCAGCAGACCACGCGGTCCCCCGGCAGGCCGATGACCCGCTTGATCAGGTGGTTGCCCTCGTCGTTGGGACGCATTCCGACATAGGTCATGGCCGCGTTCACGGCGGTGATGAGCCGGGACTTTCGCACCGGCGGGGTGTCCGGCAGCCAGTGGTCGGGGTCCCGGAAGACGATGACATCGCCTCGCTGGAGAGTGATCGGCGAGGGGACCAGCTTGTTGACGATCACCTTGTCTCCCACCAGCAGGGTGTTCTGCATCGACTCCGAGGGGATGAAAAAGGCCTGCATCAGGAAGGTCTTGACCACCACCGAGAAGAACAACGCGAGACCGATGACAATCACGGACTCGCGCAGGACCGGCGTCATGATGGCCTGTCGGTGCCGGACATCCCGGCGAGGGTCCGCCTCGGAGCGGCGCTGGGCCCGGTGCCGGGCTGGCGGATCAGGCTCGGGCACGGGCACGGGCTGACGCTGCGTCTCAGGCCGGTGCAGGCCGTCACGAGCACGGGCCTCTCGGCGGGCCTGAGCCTCGCGACGGACCTGGGCCTCCCGGCGCGGCCGGAGATCCTGCCGACGCTCGTCGTGACCTGAGCCGGACGTGCTCATGGGCAGATCGTTCGCACGATGAGCACCGCGGCACCAGGGAGCTCGACGTGCCTCAGGTCATATCCGGGCGGCCCGGCGACCTGCCACATCGGCGTCACGAACGTCAGCCGGGATGCGCTCAATGTCGTGCGTGCGCTCATTTCGCCGTTGCCGTCGGGACCTTGGCAAACGTCTCCGAGGGGTTGGACAGCCACGCCCAGTGCCGAATCGGCCAGACGACGGTGATGGCACGACCGACGATCAGGCTCTCCGGGACCGAGCCCTTGGCGCCGCCCGAGTTCTCGTCGTGCGGGCGCGAGTCTGCCGAGTCGGAACGGTGGTCGCCCATCACCCAGACCCGCCCGGCCGGGACGGTGATGTTGAACGACTCCTCGCTCGGGGTGTCGCCGGGGAAAAGATAAGGCTCGCGCAGGGCCACGCCGTTGACGGTGATCTGCGCGTTGGCGTTGCAGCAGACGACATGGTCCCCGGGCAGCCCGATGACGCGCTTGATGAGGTGGTTGCCCGCGTCGCTGGGCAGCAGGCCGACAAAGGTCAGGGTCGTGTTGATGGCGCTTGCCAGCGGAGAGCGCTGCACAGGAACCGGCTCAGCCAGCCAGTGGTCGGGGTCCTGGAAGACGACGACATCGCCTCGCTTGAGCGCGATCGGTGACGGGACCAGCTTGTTGACGATGACCCGGTCGCCCTTGAGCAGGGTGTTCTCCATCGACTCCGAGGGGATGTAGAACGCCTGCATCAGCCAGGTCTTGACGATCAGCGACAGCAGCAGGGCCAGCACGACGACGATCACCGACTCCCGCAACATCGACGGCAGCAAAGCCGGCCCGTGGGGCCTGTCCCGACGGGATCTGGCCTCTGGCCGGTCAGCGCCCTGATCAGCCTCGGGCACGCTCACGAGTGACCCCGTCCGGCATGGCGGGCGGGTATGCCCGCGAGTGACGCGGGCGCGTGCAGGGCGCCGACCCGGCTGGGGGGCCAGTAGATCATCCCGACCCTTCCGATCACATCGTCGAGTCGCACCATTCCTCCTCCAGGATCCCCAAGATGGGCACGTGAGTCTGCCGAGACACTTCGGTGGTCGCCCATCACCCAGATCCGCTGGGCCGGGACCGTGACATCAAAGGTCAGGTCGCTGGGTTTGTCACCTGGGTAGAGGTAGGGCTCGCTGACTGCGATGTCGTTGACAGCCAGGAGTCCTCTGGGGTCACAGCACACCACGTGATCTCCGGGAAGTCCGACGACACGCTTGGCGTAGTCGCTCTCGTTGAGACGGATGGACAGACTCGAAGCCATCGATCCCATGATCCTGGCCATCCGGGCCTCTGCCGGGCTCTGGCCATCCGGGAGACTGCCGGGCCCAGCACGGTCGGCGAAGGTATTCGTGCCGTCGAAGACGACAAGGTCCCCTCGTTGCAGCGATGAGAGACCTCCGATCTTGTTGACCAGAATACGGTCCTCGGCAGTCAGCGTCGGCTCCATCGACCCCGAGGGGATGTAGAAGGACTCCACGAGCAAGCCCCGGACCAGCATCATAAGCAACAGACCTGAACCCAGCACCAGCAACCACCGATGACGCCGGTGGCGCTGATCCCTCCCCTGTAGTCGCGGCGCGGCAATCCCGGGAGTCGAACGGACGAGCCGCCTCAGCGGGCGGGCGTCACGTTGCGCTTCTCCTTGATCTTGGCTGCCTTGCCGCGCAGGTCGCGCAGGTAGTAGAGCTTGGCGCGGCGCACGTCGCCACGCGTGACGACCTCGATCTTCTCGATCACCGGGCTGTGCAGCGGGAAGGTGCGCTCGACGCCAACACCGAAACTGACCTTGCGAACGGTGTAGGTCTCGCCGATGCCACCACCGTGACGGCGAATGACCACACCCTGGAAGACCTGGACGCGCGAGCGCGTGCCTTCAATGACCTTGACGTGAACCTTGACGTTGTCACCGGCACGGAACGCCGGGATGTCGTCGCGCAGGCTGGCCTTGTCGACGTCGTCGAGCTTTTGCATGTTCGCTTCGCTTTCTCGTCAGCGCCACAGGTCGCTCACGCTGCTGATGCACGCCGCGGCGCGTGCCGGGCGGGCGATTCGTATGGGTTGCTCCTGCGATCCGTCACTCGTTGCTCTCCCCCTGTGGCAGGGGCACGAAATCGGTGCAAGACGCGATGAGTCAGTCTGCCACAGTTGGGGGGTCAGTCAGAAATTGGGCGCCACGCACGATCGGCCTCGCCTGGCAGCGGGCCGGCCACCTCCGCGAGCACCTCACGGTCCCGGGCATCCAGGTCAGCCGGGTTCAGGCGCGAGATCATGTCCGGCCTGCGCATCGCAGTGCGCCGCAGCCGTTCGTCGCGCCTCCAGCGGGCGATCTGAGCGTGGTGCCCCGACAGGAGCACGTCGGGGATGCCCCGGCCCTGCCACAACGGCGGCTTGGTGAAGACCGGGTACTCCAGCAGGCCATCCTCGTGCGACTCCTCGACCAGGGATGCGGCGTTGCCGATAACCCCGGGAAGCAGCCGCGCGACAGCCTCCACGATCACCAGGACCGCGGCCTCTCCGCCACCCAGAACGTAGTCACCGACCGAGACCACGGTGACCGGCATCAGCGTCTCGGCATGCTGGAGGACCCGCTCGTCGATGCCCTCGTAACGGCCGCAGGCGAAGGCCAGCCACGGTTCGGCCGCCAGGCTGCGTGCCATCGCCTGGGTGAAGAGGACACCGCCGGGCCCGGGGACCAGCAGATGCGGGACCGCCCCCTGCTCCCCGGTGCTCAGGAGATGCCCGAGCGCCTCTGCCCAGGGCTCCGGACGCATCACCATCCCGGCCCCGCCGCCATACGGCGTGTCATCGACCGTGCGGTGGCGGTCATGGGTGAAGTCACGCAGGTCGTGGACCTGCAGGTCGATCAGTCCCTCCTGGCGTGCCTTGCCGATCAACGAGATGTCCAGCGGCGAGAGGTAGTCCGGGAAGATGCTGACGACGTCCAGCCTCGTGGGGGCGGGGCTCACAGCTCGTCCAGGTCCAGCAGGCCCGGGGGCGGGTCCAGCACGACGCGGCCGCCCTCGATGTCGACCTCGGGCACGATCGCCGTGACGAACGGGACCAGAGCCTCCCTGCCATCGGTCAGCCGGACGACCAGCAGGTCCTGGGCAGGCCGCGACTCCAGCCCCAGCACCTCGCCGACCTCGACGCCGCCGACCGTCACCGCCCTGAGCCCGACCAGGTCCCTCTCGAACCAGGTCTCCTCTTCCCCGTCGTCGCCCAGGACATCGGCAAGAAGCTTGATACCACGCAACGACTCGGCGCCGGTGCGGTCGTCGGTGTGCTCGAAGCCGAGCAGCAGGATGCCGTTGTTGTCGCGGGCGCTGCGCAGCACCAGCGGCCCGGCGGACGCAGGGTCGGTCGCGAACGTCGCACCGGGCACGAAACGCTCGTCCGGCGCGCCGGTGAGGACCTGCACGGTCACCTCGCCACGCAGGCCGTGCGCCTTGCCGATACGAGCGACGACAACCTGCATGGGCCAGTCCTTCAGAAGTGGGTGGGGAGTGGATCCGTCAGATGCCAAGGGGTATGCCGGAAGGTGACCTTCCGGCATACCCCTTGGTCAGGCAGTGCCTAGCGTCGCTGTCGCGCACGGTCGCGCGCGCTCGCAACGCGGAGCTCAAGGTGCGCTATCGCACGCGGTCCGTGTCGACGATGTCGACCCGCACCGGTTGGCCGCCGGCGAGGGCGCCCATCACGGTGCGAAGCGCTCTGGCCGTGCGGCCGGAACGACCGATGACCCGGCCGAGGTCATCGGGATGAACCCGAACCTCAAGGACCTCGCCGCGACGCAGATCCTTGCGCCGGACAGCCACATCCTCATCGTGGTCGACGATGCCCTTGACCAGGTGCTCCAGCGCCTCGTCGAGCACGATCAGACCTCAGCCTTGGGCTCGCTCTTGGCCTCGGCCTTGTCAGCCTTGGGCTCGCTCTTGGCCTCGGCCTTGTCAGCCTTGGGCTCGCTCTTGGCCTCGGCCTTGTCAGCCTTGGGCTCGCTCTTGGCCTCGGCCTTGTCAGCCTTGTCGGCCACCGACGCAGCCTTGTCGGCCTTCTCAGCCTTCGGCTCGGCCTTCTTCTTCTTGGTGGTGGCACCGGCCTTAGGCTCGGACATGGCCGACTTGGTGGCCGCCTCGTACAACGCGGTCTTGTCCGGCTTCGGCTCGGCCAGGCGCAGGGTGCCCTCGGCACCCGGAAGGCCCTTGAACTTCTGCCAGTCACCGGTGATCTTCAGCAGCGCGGCGACCTGCTCGGTCGGCTGTGCGCCCACTCCGAGCCAGTACTGAACCCGCTCGGAGTTGATCTCGATGATGGACGGCTCGTGGGTCGGGTGGTACTTGCCGATCTCCTCGATCGCCCGGCCGTCGCGCTTGGTGCGCGAGTTCATGATGACGACGCGATAGAACGGTGCATGGATCTTGCCCATGCGCTTCAAACGAATTTTGACGGCCACGTTGGTGGTGACTCCTGTTTCTTGTCTGGGTTGAGTCGCCACGGCATCCGCGTGGGGATACGGCTCGTGACGCTCGGATGGACACGTCCGAAGCGGAGAGAGGGGCCGCAGACAGACGAGTACGCGCACTAGTCTGCCAGACGCGGCGCCTTCGATCGAACCCACATGTCGGAAGCATGGAAATCTCTGCCGCGAACGACCCGAGGTGAAAGATTCCGAGAAGTCAGTAAAATCAATAGATCGTCGGCCTCTGCCGGGCCGTAGCCACACCTGAGACGACTTGGGAGCCATGCTCTACACGCTGACCAGAATGACACTGAGCGCGATTGCCCGCTTGATCTATCGCCCCGTCATCGAGGGCCGGGAGAACATCCCCAAGACCGGGCCGGTACTGCTGGCCAGCAACCATCTCTCCTTCGTCGACAGCATCGTCATCCCGCTGTTAGCACCGCGGCGGGTGGTCTTCCTGGCCAAGTCCGACTACTTCACCGGCCGCGGCCTGCGCGGGACACTGATGCGATGGCTCTTCACCGCCGTAGGCGCGGTCCCCATCGAGCGCGGCACGGCCGGCGCAGCCCGGGTTGCGCTGGACTCGGCCCTGGCGATCCTGCAGGACGGGCTGGCGTTCGGCATCTACCCCGAGGGGACCAGGTCACGTGACGGCAGGCTGTACCGCGGGCGCACCGGAGTGGCCTGGCTGGCACTGACCGCTGGATGCCCGGTGGTGCCAGTGGGCCTGCGCGGAACGCAGGACATCCAGCCAGTAGGTTCCAGACTCCCCAGGGTCCGGAAGATCACCATCCGGTTCGGGAAGCCACTGGACTTCAGCCATCTCCAGGACGCCAAGCCCGGCCAGGCCAGGCGCGAGGCCACCGATACGGTCATGGCGGCCATCCGCGAGCTGTCCGGCCAGGAGGTCGTGAGCCACTACAACCCCCGGCCGACCATCTGAGCGGCGGATGCCGGTCGGTCAGCTGCCGACAACCACGCCGCGGCGACGGCGGATACCACGCTCGACCCTGCCGAAGACGGCATCGACCCCGATGCCGATCACCAGGATCGCGAGCATCAGGGCAATCATGTACGACGTGTCGCCCAGCTCACGGCTCTGGTTCAGGTACTGACCAAGGCTGGGCCGGTTGGCGATCGAGACCATGAGCTCTCCGGCCAGCAGCGAACGCCAGGCGAACGCCCATCCCTGCTTGAGGCCCGAGACGATGCTGGGCAGGGCAGCCGGCAGGACGACATGGCGATACAGCGACAACCCACTGGCGCCGAGGTTGCGACCTGCCCGGACCAGCAGGGCCGGGACGTAGTCCACTCCGCCGATCACCCCGTTGGCGATCGACGGCACGGCGCCGATCAGGATCACGAACAAGATGGCCTGCTCTGACATCTGGAAGAGCAGGATCGCCAGCGGGAACCACGCGATGGACGGCATGGTCTGCAGTCCGGTGATCAGCGACCCGATGGCGGCACGCAGGATGCGCGAACGGGCCACCAGGACGCCGAGCGTCAGCCCGAGGACGGCGGCGACAGCGAAACCGACGATGCCACGGGTCATCGTGATGCCGACGGCCTTCCAGAAGTCCTGGGTCTGCAGCTGGTGGCCGAGCTCAGTGAACACCGGCAGCGGACCCGGCAGGACGTACGACTCCCTCCACCCGCTGATGGCCACCAGCTGCCAGAGGCCCAGCGCTATGGCCAGAGCGGCCAGCTTGGGCCAGGCGACCCGCCACGCGGCGTGGGCTCGCGGCGGCACCGGGGAACCGGACTGCAGAGCGTCGAGCCCCCGGAGCTCGCTCTCCTGCGACACGTCGCGCGAGTCACTGTCTGGGCGGTCACTGCCTGGCCGGTCACCGTCCTGCCGGTCGCAGTCCTGCTTGTCACCGTTCTGCCGGTTCTTGCGTCGGGCTGCGTTGAGGTCAAGCGCCATGGCGGGCCACCTCCCGGCGGAGGGCATCGGTGATCTGTCCGGCCAGCTCGGAGACCACCCGGTCCTCGATCCGGCGCGGACGGTCGATCGCGACGTCGTACTCCGCGACGATGCGGCCCGGGCGGCTGGACAGGAGGACGACCCTGTCGCCCAGCCGCACGGCCTCACGCACGTTGTGGGTGACGAACAGCACGGTCAGGTTGCGCTCTCGCCAGATGGACTCGAGCTCGTCGTGCAACAGGTCTCGGGTCATCGCGTCAAGCGCGCCGAACGGCTCGTCCATCAGCAGCACCGGGGCCCTGGTCGCCAGGGTGCGCGCGATGGCCACCCTCTGTTTCATCCCACCGGACAGCTCATGCGGGCGGCGATCTGCGAAGCCGGACAGGTGAACGGCAGCCAGGTACTCACGGGCCTGCGCCTCGCGGTCCTTGCGGCCGACCCCCCGCAGGCGCATGGGTGTCGCCACGTTGTCCAGGGCCGACAGCCACGGGAACAGGGCATGCTCCTGGAACATGAAAGCGGCCTGGCCGTCCACCTCGACCGACCCCGAGGTGGGCCGGTCGAGGCCGCTGACCAGGTTGAGCAGGGTGGACTTGCCGCAGCCCGACGCCCCGACCAGGGTGACGAACTCGCCCGGCCGGACGGTGAGGTTGATGCCATCCAGGGCAAGCAGACCGTTGTCACCGAGATAGCGCTTGGTCACCTGGCCGAGGGCGACCGCCGGCCGCTCCGCCGAACCTCGCTCGGCTGGCCGCTCGGCCGTGTCAGGGGCTGCGCTCTGAGCGGTCATTGAGCTATCACCGGCTTTCCGCGCGTGGCCAGCAGCTGGTTGAGCAGGGTGAGGTCCACCAGGCCGTCGAGCCTGGGCTCCTTCTTCAGGACTCCCACCTGGTAGGCGTGCTGAGCCCCGGTGAGCAGTGAGGAGGGCACCGGGTCTGCGGTGAAGCTGAGCTTCGTCCAGGCGGCCGAGATCACCCCGGCCTTGAGGGGCTTGCCCGATACCTTGGCGATCAGGTCAGCCACGTCCTTCTGGGCTGCGGCAGGGTCCCTGGCGATCAGCTCGGTGGCGTCGAGGCCGCCCGCGAGCAACGCGGACACCGTCTTCGGGTGTTCCTTGAGAAAGTCGGTACGGACTGCAAGCACGGTGATCGCGAACTTCTTGCCCGGCCACAGGTCACGCTCGTCCACCAGGACCTTGCCACCGGCCTGGACGAGACGGGTGGCATAAGGCTCGGGCACCCAGGCGCCGGCAATCTGCTTCTGCTTGAAGGCGTCGACGATCTGCGCGTTCTCCTGAGGAAGGACGCTGACGTCGCCACCACCCTGCAGGTCCGTGGTCAGGCCATGCTGCCTGAGCCAGTAGCGCAGTGCGATGTCCTGGGTGTTGCCGAGCTGGGGTGTGCTGACCTTCTTGCCCCTGAGGTCAGCCGCAGACCTGATCGACGGGTCCACGACGAGGGAGGTGCCGCCGGTGGCTGCCCCGGCGACGACGGTCAGCGCCTTGCCACCTGAGTTGATGAAGGCGTTGGTGGCCGGTCCGGGGCCGACGTAGGTGGCGTCGATGGCGCCGGACTTCAGCGCCTCGATGGCCGCCGGGCCGGCGTTGAAGGTCGAGACCCTCAGCGTGGTCGCACCGAGGTGCTTGGTGAAGAAACCCTCCTTGTCGGCGACGATGGCGGTGGCGTGCGTGAGGTTGGGGAAGTAGCCCACTCGTACGACGGACGGCCCGGCCCCGGAGGCCTGCGTGTCGCCCCCGCACGCAGACATGCCGAGCGTCGCGACGATGGCGCCGACGACAAGGGCAGTGCGAGCAAGGGGTCGAGACATCAAAGCTCCAGATTCTCCGCACGACCGCCGGCCGCGCTGACCGGTGCCTGGTGGGCTCCGGCCTTTCCGATGTGACGGTAGGAGTTTTCTATAGCCTGATGTTATCGGTCAAGTAACGCTTAGTTATGTCTCGGATGCTGGAGACTGGCCGGCGCGCAGCTGCAACGCCATCCGCACGACCTCAGCACGCCCGATGCCACGACCCGCGTCGAGCGCCAGGGTCGGCCCCAGCCCGAGCGGACGGGCCGACACCTGCCCCCCTCCAGATCCATCATCGTGCCCGGAGAAGCACCAGACCTCGGGGACCCCTGCCGCCTGGCGACCGGCGTGCAACAGCCCCTCCGACACCGACCGGGCATCGTCCGGCCAGAAGGAGCACTCCACCACCCCGCCGGCCGGCGAGTCCGCCAGCAGCCCCCACAGCACATCGGCGGATCCAGCAACGGCCTGGGAGAACAGCGGAACCGCCAGCTCTGCGGCAAGCTGACGGGCCAGCGCCCTGCTCCCGGAACCGGGCAGGCCGTTGACGAGCACGACGACCCCCCGGCCCGCCGCCTGCGGATAGGGCTGAGCCGGCCACTGGTCACGCAGCACGGCGTAGGAGTCGTGGTCCTGCCAATCGTTCCTGCCGTCGGCGCCCGGCAGCCAGAGCATCCGGGGCGAGAACCCCTCCCGCCTGAACCCCAGCGACCTCAGCAGCCCGGCCGAGCGGACGTTGCCCGGTTGCACGGCGGCGGCCACCCGGTGCAAGCCGACCCCGCCGGCATCCTCGGGCCTGAAGAGGATGGTCAGGACCAGGCGCAGTCCTTCCGCGAAGAGGCCGCAGCCGGCATAGGGGTCGTAGGCGTCGTACCCGATGGCTGCTGACTGGAAGCGCCCTCGCACGACGTCACTGACATTGACCTTGCCCACGATGTCGTGGTCGCCCTCCGGAGTGAGCGCATGGATGAGGAACGTGCGGCGGTCCCGGGACTGCAGCTGCAGCGCCCTGGCCAGGTCGTCGGGATCGACCGGGTTCCACCTGGCCAGCCGGTGCCGCGACTGCTCGACCGCCTGCCGGTAGGGCACGAAGTCCTGCTCACGGACTGTGAGGACCCGAACCCGGTCGCCGGTGGCCACCAGGGGTCCCGGCTCAGATAACAACCGTGCCCCGCATCACGATGTGTTCCGGGGCTGCCAGAATCCCGACGTCCACGCGTGGGTCCGCCGGGTAGACCACAAGATCGGCGCTCGCTCCCTCGTCCAGACCCGGCCGGTGCAGCCACCCGCGTGCCCCCCAGCTGGCCGCGTTGAGAGCCTCGATGACGGACAACCCGGCCCTGACCAGCTCGGCCGCCTCCCGGGCTACCAGCCCATGCGGCAGGGACCCGCCGGCGTCGGTTCCCAGGTAGATCGGAACGCCGGCGTCATGGGCGGCGGCAATCGTCTGATACCGGCGGGAGTGCAGGTCGCGCAGGTGGGCCGCATAGACCGGGTACTTGTCCTGCGCCCCCTCGGCGATCGACGGAAAGGTGTCAATGTTCACCAGGGTCGGCACGATGGCGATCCCGTGAGCGGCGAAAGAGTCGATCGTGTCCGGCACCAGCCCGGTCGCATGCTCGATGCAGTCGACGCCGGCCGCCGCGAAGTCCTCCAGGGACTGCTCGCCGAAACAGTGAGCGGTGACCCGGGCGCCTTCCCCGTGCGCAGCGGCGATAGCCGAGACCAGCGCCTCACGCGGCCAGCAAGGACTGAGGTCACCGGTGTCCCGGTCGATCCAGTCGCCGACCAGCTTGACCCAGCCATCACCGGCCCTTGCCTCCCGGTGGACATACATGGTCAGGTCCTCGGGCTCGATCTCATGGGCGTAGTTGCGGATGTAACGGCGGGAGCGGGCGAGGTGCCGGCCGGCCCGCACGATGCGCGGCAGGTCCTCGCGGTCATCGATCCAGCGGGTGTCGGACGGCGACCCGGCGTCGCGCAGCAGCAGGGCGCCTGCGTCCCGGTCGGTGACCGCCTGGACCTCGGCCGTGGCGGCGTCCACCGCCCCATCAGCGTCCAGCCCGACGTGGCAGTGCGCGTCCACCAGCCCGGGAAGCACCCAGCCGTCCACGGTCTGGACCTCCGCGCCCGCCGAAGGCGGGTCATAGGTGATCCTGCCGCCGACCACCCAGAGCTCGTCGCGGACCTCGTGCGGGCCCACCAGAACGCTTCCCTTGATGTGCAACACCGGCGAGGTCATGAAGGCGACCCTATCGACGCGACGGGCAGTTTGTCGGGCGGGCCGGTGCCGGCAGCCGCGTCCTGCGGGCAGAGGTCAGCATCCGCGGTTCAGCAAGCCAGCATCAGCGATACTCCGGATTCGGCTGCTCAACGTCGAAACGCTCCCCCTGGTCCGGGCCAAGCAACCACCGGCCCGGCTACCGGTCAAACCACCAGCGGCTACGCGGGCATCCACTCGTGAGGCAACGAAGACCCGTACGCGCATCTTGACATGAGGCAACAGGGGTACTCAGAACGACTGCCTCCGATGAAGCAGTCCCCGCACTGCCCTCGATGAAGCAGTGCCCGCACTGCCTTCCATCAAGCAGTGCCCGCTACCTGCCGAGGAACTTCTCGAAGCCCTTGGGCAGGTCGAGGTTGGCCTGGTCGCTCGGGTCGCTCGCGGCTGCCCGACCCGGGTCAGCCCCGGAAGCGGGAGCACCCGGCATACCGAAGGCGCTCTTTGCCGCGGCCTGCCGGGCCACCGCGCTCTTGTCCGCCGCGGCCTTCTCCTCCAGGGCTCGCTTGGCCGGGTTGCCGCTCTTGCCCTTCTTTCGCTGCTGGCCCTTGCCGCCCTTCCTGGCGCCACCCATCCCCGGAATCGCAGGCATGCCAGGGATCCCGGAACCGCCACCTCGCCGCATCGAGCGCATCATCTTCTGGGCCTGGCCGAAGCGCTCGAGAAGACCGTTCACGTCGGTGACCGTCACTCCCGAGCCCCGGGCGATCCGGGCCCGTCGCGAGCCGTTGATCTGCTTGGGATGGGTGCGTTCAAAGGGCGTCATCGAGCGGACCATTGCCTCGACCCGGTCGAACTCGCTCTCGTCGAGCGCGTCGAGCTGCTCTCGCATCTGGCCCATGCCGGGCATCATCTTGAGCATCGCCTTGAGCGAGCCCATCTTCTTGATGGCCGCCATCTGGTTCAGGAAGTCGTCGAACGTGAAGTCCTCGTCCTCCATGAACTTGCGAGTCATCTCGGCGGCCTCGTCGTGATCGAAGGCCTTCTCGGCCGCCTCGATCAGGGTCAGCACGTCACCCATGTCCAGGATGCGGGAGGCCATCCGGTCGGGGTGGAAGACCTCGAGGTCGTTGACCCCCTCACCGGTGGAGGCGAACATGATCGGCCGGCCGGTGACCTTGGCCACCGAGAGCGCCGCACCACCACGGGCGTCACCGTCAAGCTTGGTCAGCACCACGCCGGTGAAGTCCACGCCATGCTGGAAGGCCAGGGCAGTCTCGACCGCCGCCTGACCGATCATCGCGTCGATCACGAAAAGGACCTCGTCGGGCGAGATCGCGGCCCGGATGTCGGCTGCCTGCTGCATCAGGACCTCGTCGATGGCGAGGCGGCCCGCGGTGTCGACGATGACCACGTCGTGCTGCTTGTTGCGTGCCTCGACGATGCCTTGCCTCGAGACGGCGACCGGGTCGCCGAAGGACCGGGTGCCATCCCCGGACGCGGCGCCCGCGTCATAGCCGGCCACGTTGCCACGCTCGGGCGCGAAGACCGGGATGCCGGCCCGGTCGCCGACCACCTGCAGCTGGGTCACCGCATTGGGCCTTTGCAGGTCGGCCGCGACAAGGATCGGCGTGTGCCCCTGGTCCTTGAGCCACCTGGCCAGCTTGCCGGCCAGCGTGGTCTTACCTGAGCCCTGCAGTCCCGCGAGCATGATCACGGTGGGCGGGTTCTTGGCGAAGTCGATCCGGCGGGTCTGCCCGCCCAGGATCGTCACCAGCTCTTCGTTGACGATCTTGACGATCTGCTGGGCCGGGTTGAGGGCACCACTCACCTCGGCACCCAGGGCTCGCTCGCGAACCGCGCCGGTGAACTCACGCACCACGGGCAGCGCGACGTCGGCATCGAGCAGGGCAATCCGGATGTCGCGAATCGTCGCGTTGACGTCGGATTCGGACAGGCGTCCCTTGCCGCGCAGGTTCTTGAAGGTGGCGGTCAGGCGGTCAGACAGGCTGGTAAACACTCCGACAGGTTATCTTCCCGAGGGCGATGGCGCGTCGCATGCCTCCAACAGCATGGCGATCGTCTGGGCAGCCCTGCCTGCAGACAGCGTCCGGCCGCCGAACTCGCTCAGGTAGAAGGTATCGAGGGTCTGTCCGGCATAGGTGGCGATGTGCGCGCTGTGCACGCTGAGACCGGCTCGCGCGAGCGTCATACCGATCTCGTGCAGCAGCCCTGGCCGGTCCTGGGCCCGGATCTCGATCACCGTCGCGTCCTGCGACGCGTGGGGCACCACCACGCCACGGGCCGACGGGCGACGCCCCGACCCGGTGCCAGAGGTAGCCGGCCCACGCCGGCGTTCCAGCTGGCGCAGCAGCTGACGATCCCCGTCGGCAAGGCTCAGCAGCCCGCGGGCGATCGCCAGCGGATCGGGCACGTCCCCGCCCGGCGAGTCGACCTGCCACTGGTTGGCCGCGATGCCTTCCTGGGTACGTACCCGGGCCGTGCGGACGATGAAGCCGCAGGCTGCGAGCAGACCCGCGGTGTCGCCGAACAGGCCCAGCCGGTCGCGGTCGAAGACGTCGATACGGTAGGCGCCGGCAAGCGGATGAACCTGCACGTACGGCTCCCCGGTCGCGACCTCGGCCACGATCTCGGGCGGCAGAAGATCCTGGATCTCCTCGGACGGGGCCACCGGCCCGGCCGAGTCTCCCAGCGCCGCCCGCGCACCGACGACGAGCTGGTCGAGCAGGTGAGCCCGCCAGTCCGTCCAGGCGGCAGCGCCCACCGCACAGGCGTCAGCCTCGGTGAGAGCACGCAGCAGCTCCAGCACATCACGGCGGCCGTCGACCGCCCGGGTGACCGCCGCGATGGTCCGCGGATCCTCCGGGTCGCGTCGGGTCGCCAGCTCGATCAGGGTCAGGTGCTCGCGGGTGAGCAGCTCGACCACCGCGACCTCGGCCTCTTCCAGGCCCAGCCGGCGGGCGACGGCCGCGGCGCGGGGTGCTCCGGCCTCGGCGTGGTCCTGGGCACCCGCGATCTTGCCGATGTCGTGAAGCAGCGCCGCGAGCAGCAACAGGTCGGGGCGCTCGACGTCAGGAAGGAAGGCGCTGGCGTACACCACGGTCTCGATCAGGTGCCGGTCGACCGTGTGCCGGTGGACAGGGTTGCGTTGTGGCCGGCTCCGCACGTCCGACCACTCCGGGACCCAGTCGTCGATCACTCCGGCCAGGTCGAGCCCCTCCCAGACCGGGATCAGCCCAGGACCCGCCGCGAGCAGGTCCGCCAGCAGGGACCGGGCCACCGGAGACCACGGGACGGGGATCGGCGGCGACTTCTCCGCGAGGTTCCTCAGGGTCGCCGGCGCGAGAGGGAGATTGCGGCGGGCCGCAGCCACTGCGGCACGAAGGACCAGCAAGGGATCTCGAGCGGGGTTCAGGTGTGCCCCGAGCACCACCTCCCCGTCGTGCTCGAAGAGCCCGTAACCCAGGGTCTTCAGCACCGGCCGGCGCGGGCCGACCCGCAAGGTACGCGCCCGCTGGGACTGGGAGGCACGGCGTACCGTCCCGTCGATCGCGTAGCTGACGGTGCGAGCCGCCGTTCCAAGGACCGACAACATCGTGTCGGCGTCGGGATGGCCGAGCAGGGCAGCGACCGCGTCGTGATCCTCGAGCCCGAGCCGATCGCGGCCACGAGCGGTCACCACCTGCAGGGCGTCCCGGGTGTCCAGCAGCGTCCGGTATGCCGTGTCGACCTGCCCGTGCGGGCGGTCGGCCAGCCAGGCCGCGGTGAGCGCCCGCAGGACGGACATGTCACGCAGGCCACCACGGGCTTCTTTCAGGTCCGGCTCGATGGTGTGCGCCAGGTCACCGTGGCTGTGGTGGCGGTCCTCCAGCGACTCGACCAGCTGCGGAAGTCTCTTGCGGGCATTGGCCCGCCAGTCGTGCCCCACGGTCGAACGGGCCGCGGCGACCACCTGGTCATCACCGGCCAGCAGCTCCAGATCGAGCAACCCGACCGCGGCGGACAGGTCGTCGGCGGCAACGCTGCGGCACTCACCGACGGTCCGGACGCTGTGGTCGAGCTTGGCCCCGCCGTCCCAGATCGGGTACCAGATGCGATCCGCCAGTGAGGTGATCTCCTTGCCGGACATGGACCGCCCGTCGTGCAGCAGCACCAGGTCAAAGTCACTGAGCGGTCCCGAGTCACCGCGGGCCAGACTGCCCACGCAGGCAAGGGCGACCCCGTCCATCCGGGCTCCGTAGGTGGCCTCCCTCCACACGTCGTTGATCCACACACGGCTCAGGTCTGCCATTGCCGCGCGCCGTGCCTGGCCGGCACCGGGGGCCGTGAAGCCCCCGACGCCGGCCAGATCCAGACGTTGCTGGTTCAGGTCCACTTTTTCGGTCTGCCCTAGCTCCGTCATGAGAGACGTTCTCCTACAACGCGTCCAGGCCGCGTTCGCCCGTTCGCACCCGGGCCACGTCCTCGACCGGAACGGTCCAGATCTTGCCGTCGCCGATCCGTCCGGTCTGCGCCGCCTTGAGGATGACCATCATCACGTCGCTGGCGTCGACGTCGTCGACGACGACCTCCACCCGCACCTTCGGGACGAAGTCGACCTTGTACTCGGCTCCCCGGTAGACCTCGCTGTGTCCCCGCTGGCGCCCGTAGCCGCTCGCCTCGCTGACCGTCATCCCAGTGATGCCGTAGGCCTCGAGGGCCTGCTTGACCTCATCGAGCTTGAAGGGCTTGATGATCGCGGTGACCAGTCTCATGATGACGCTCCCTGGTGGTTGGTGGTGCCCGCCGGGCTGGTCGAGCCGTTGGCGGCCGGGCTCGTGTCGTGCGACCCGAACATCGAGGCTCCCGCGTGAACGAGACCGCCGCCGCCGATCGAACCCAGATCGTAGGACGTCTCAGCGTGCTCCTGGATGTCAATACCCTGCACCTCGGCGTCCCGCTCGATGCGGAAGCCCAGGGTCTTGTGCAACGCGAATCCGATCGCGCCGGTGATCAGGAAGGAGTACAGCAGGACCGCGCCCGCCCCGACCGCCTGACGCCACAGCTGGTCGAACCCGCCGCCATACAGGAGCCCGTCGACGGCCGCCGGAGCCGACGCCGAGGCGAAGAACCCGATGGCGATCGTGCCCACGAGCCCGCCGACGAGGTGGACACCCACCACGTCCAGGCTGTCGTCGTACCCGAAGCGGAACTTCAGCCCGACAGCAAGCGCACACAGGACACCGGCCAGGATGCCGATCGCCACTGCGCCCACCGGGGTGACCGCCGAACATGCCGGGGTGATGGCCACCAGACCGGTGACCACGCCGGAGGCAGCCCCCAGCGACGTCGCGTGACCGTTGCGGATCCGCTCCGTGGCCAGCCAGGCCAGGCACGCGGCACCGGTAGCTGCCAGGGTGTTGACCCAGGTGACCGCCGCGGTGTTGTTGGCGCCCAGGGCCGAGCCGGCGTTGAACCCGAACCAGCCGAACCACAGGAGAGCGGCACCGATCATGACCATCGTCATGTTGTGCGGTCGCATCGGGTCCTTGGCGAAGCCGATCCGCTTGCCGAGGATCAGGGCCAGGGCCAGGCCGGCGGCGCCGGCGTTGATGTGAACCGCGGTTCCGCCCGCGAAGTCGATCGTCTTCAGCGAGTTGGCGATCCAGCCACCCTTCTCAGCCGCGTAGCCGTCGAAGGCGAACACCCAGTTCGCTACCGGGAAGTACACGATGGTCGCCCAGATGACAGTGAAGATCAGCCAGGTCGAGTACTTCGCCCGGTCGGCGATCGCTCCGCTGATCAGCGCCACCGTGATGATGGCGAACACTGCCTGGAACGCCACGAACGCCAGCGCCGGTATGCCGCCGTGGGCCGCTACCCCGCCGGCCGCCGCCTTGAAGCCGAAGATGGCCGCGTCGCCGCTGAGGAGGTTGCTCAGGCCGAAGTGCTGGAACGGGTTGCCCACCAGCCCGTGCCACGACTCGCCGAACGCCTCGCTGTAGCCCCAGAGAACCCAGACGACGCTGATCGTCGCCATCGCCCCGAAGCTCATCATCATCATGTTCAGGACGCTCTTGGCCCTGACCATGCCGCCATAGAAGAGGGCTACCCCCGGTGTCATCAGCAGTACCAGCGCGGCACTTGCGAGGACCCAGGCGGTGTCGCCACTGTCAATTGTCATGCCTGAACGATGCCCGCCAGGGATTTCCGATCGTGCCACCGTTTGTTACAGCCGTGTTAGCAGTCGCACTCCCGGGTAAGCATCAGGTAAAGCCCGCAGGTTTCTTTGCGCCTGAGCCCAGACGGTCAGCCCTGAGCGAAACCCACCCGTTCGTCTGGACTGCACTCACATACTTGGAGGTATGACGCTGACCACCTCCCGCCTCGCCCACGCGGCGCGCCCCGTGCGCGACCGGCTTCGCCGTAAGGTCGCCGTTGCCCTGCGCGACCGGGTGGCCGGTGAGGACAACGCGGCCAAGGCGGCGGTCATCTGGGACAAGCCCGGCCAGCGCTGGTTCACCGAGAGCGACCCGATCTGGCGCGTGCACGCCGACGCCTCGATGTTTGCCGCGGGGGTGCGTGCCTTGCTCCTGCAGTCGCTGCACCCGCTGGCGATGGCCGGGGTGGCCGGGCACTCCGGCTACAAGGGTGACCCCTGGGGGCGGCTGCAACGCACCAGCACCTTCCTGGCGACCACGACGTTCGGCACCATCGAGGACGCCGAGGCGCTCATCGAGCGGATCCGCGGGATTCACGAGCACGTCCAGGGCCGCGCCCCGGACGGCCGCCACTACGCCGCCAGCGACCCGCACCTGCTCAGGTGGGTGCACATCGCCGAGGCCGACAGCTTCCTGCGCACCCACCAGCGGTATGCCGCGGTGGCCCTGACGCCCGCCGAGGCGGACACCTACGTGGCGCAGTCGTGCCTGGTGGCCACCAGGCTCGGCGTCCTGGACCCGCCCACCACCGTTGCCGGCCTCGACGCGGCGATCGAGTCCTACCGGCCCGAGCTCGAGGGCACCCCGGCGGCACGCGACGCGGCCCGCTTCCTGCTGCTCCACCCACCCCTGCCCTGGGGCGCCCGGCTCGGATACAGCGCCCTGGCAGGTGCCGGCGTCGCGCTCCTGCCCCCATGGGCCAAGCAGCTGCTGGCCCTGCCCCGGCTGCCGCTGGCCGAGCGGGCGATCGCCCTGCCGATCGGCGGTGCCGCGACCGGCGTCGTCCGGTGGGCCCTGCAGCACCCCCACGAGCCCCCGCACGCCGGCTAGCCACCTCCGCCGGCCTCACAGTGCCAGCGGACCGCCCCCTGGCACAGTCAGGAGATGAGGGCGTCCACGAACGCCTCCGGGTCGAAGGGCGCCAGGTCGTCGGGGCCCTCACCGAGGCCGACCAGCTTGACCGGGACGCCGAGCTTGCGCTGAACGGCCACGACAATGCCGCCCTTGGCTGTCCCGTCGAGCTTGGTCAGCACGATGCCTGTGACATTGACGACGTCGCGGAAGACCTCGGCCTGACGCAGTCCGTTCTGTCCCGTGGTGGCGTCAAGGATGAGCAGCACCTCGTCGATCGGGCTCTGCTTCTCCACGACGCGCTTCACCTTGCTGAGCTCGTCCATCAGCCCGACCTTGTTGTGCAGCCGGCCGGCGGTATCGATGATGACCACGTCAGCCTCCATCTCGACCGCGGCCCTGACTGCGTCGAACGCCACCGAAGCCGGGTCGGCGCCTTCCCGGTCGGAGCGGATCGTGGGAACGCCGACCCGCTCACCCCAGGTCTGCAGCTGGTCAGCGGCGGCCGCCCGGAAGGTATCCGCGGCGCCCAGCACGACGTCCTTGTCCTGAGCCACCAGGACCCGCGCCAGCTTGCCGACCGTGGTGGTCTTACCGGTGCCGTTGACCCCGACGACCATCACCACGGCGGGTCGCCCCTCCACCCGAGACGAGGCGACGGAGCGATCCATCGAGCGGTCCACGAGCCTGAGCAGGTCCTCACGGAGCCAGCCGCGGACCGTCTCCTCGTCCCGGGTCCCTTCGACAGTCACTCTCCTGCGCAGCGAGTCGACCAGTTCCTGGGTCGCCTCCACCCCCAGGTCCGAGCTGAGCAGGGTGTCCTCGACGTCCTCCCAGGCCTGTTCGTCCAGACCGGCACCCGACAGCAGGGACAGCAGCCCCTTGCCCAGCACGGTGTTGGAGCGCGCCAGGCGGGCACGCAGTCGTTGCAGGCGGCCCGTCGCCGACTCGGGACGCTCGATCGACGGAGCCGGAGCGGCCGGCTCGAGGACCTCGGGCCCGACGGTGGTATCGCGCTCGAGAGTGCTGACGGCCGGGCCACCGTCCGAGGACGCTGAGGAGTCCTCACGATCCGGCCCCGAGCCACCGGCCTCCCGCCCCGGCGGCGCCGGAGGCACCGGCGGCGGAAGCCTCTTGTCCCTGCCCTTGCCTGCACGGCCACGTTGCAGCCCGACAAGTAGGGCGATTCCCGCGAGGGCGATGACAACGGCAGCTGCGAAGATCTCCTGGTATTGGCTCACAGTTGGCGATTGTTCCAGATCCGCGCCGCTGGGCTACTTCGTCAGTGCTCATCCCAGCTCATCCCACCGTTGAGCCCGATCCGGCGACGGCAGGAGGCCTGCTCAGTCCTCGCTGACCCGGGTGACGTTGGTCATCTTGTCGCGGGCGACATCGATCACCTCGCCGGTCTTGCCCCGGGCTGTCTCGACGGCCGAGCCAGTCCTCTCACGGACCTGGGACACCACTTCTTCACCCTTGGGCGTGAGCACGTCGCGGCCCTCACGGCGCGCTGGCACCGCGACCACACCAACGACGGCGACGGCCAGGCCCACGGTGAGGATCATTCCCAGTAGCAAGACAAACATGACCCTATTTTGCCTCCTGATCACGCCTTCGAACAACTGACGCGCCGCAGACTCCCGTCAAGCGCCCGCCGGCCACCGTGCTGAGAACTGGTCTCAGGCCTTCTGAAGGTCCCGGATCCGCTGGGAAACCACGGCGCTCACGCCATCGCCACGCATCGTGACACCGTAGAGGGCATCGGCAATCTCCATCGTGCGCCTCTGATGGGTGATCACGATCAGCTGGCTGGAAGCACGCAGCTCCTCGAAAAGGACGATCAACCGGCCAAGGTTGGCGTCGTCCAGGGACGCCTCAACCTCGTCCAGGATGTAGAAAGGGCTGGGCCGGGCCTTGAAGATGGCAACCAGCAGGCCGACGGCAACCAGTGATCGCTCGCCGCCGGACAACAAGGACAGGCGCTTGATCTTCTTGCCCGGCGGCCGGGCCTCGATCTCGATCCCGCTGGTCAGCATGTTCTCGGGATCGGTCAGCACCAGCCGTCCCTCACCTCCGGGGAACAGCCGGCTGAACACTGCCTCGAACTGGGTAGCGGTGTCGAAGTAGGCCTCCGTGAAGACCTTCTCGACGCGCTCGTCCACCTCACGAACGATCTCCAGGAGATCTCGCTTCGAGTTCTTGAGGTCCTCGAGCTGCTCGGTCAGGAACTTGTGCCGTTCCTCGAGGGCGGCGTACTCCTCCAGCGCCAGCGGGTTCACCCGGCCCAGCGTGGAGAGCTTGCGCTCGGCCGAACGCAGACGCTTGGCCTGGGCCTCACGCACGTAGGGGACGGCCTCGACCGGCTCGACGACCTGTCCGCGGCTGCCGGCCGTGTCGGAACTGGCGTCAGCGTCGTTGAGGTCCGGGTCGGCGATGACCGGCACCAGCTGGTCCGGGCCGAACTCCTCGACCAGCGCTTCCGGATCGATGCCGTGGTCCTCGATCGCCTTGGCCTGAAGCGTCTCGATCTTCAGCAGCTGCTGGGTGCGGGCCACCTCGTCGCGATGAACCAGGGTGGTGAGGTCTGCCAGCTCGTCGCCCAGCGTGCTGATCTCACGCCGTACCGCGCTCAGCGCCGCCTCACGGTGGGTGCGTTCCAGCTCGGCCCCGGCCTTTTCGGAGGTCCCCTGAGCCAGGGCGCGGGTGACCCAGGCCGCCGCGTATGCAGCGCCGCTACGGACCGCGTCCGCCACCGTGGCCTCGCGCCGGCGCCGCTCCTGACGCGCTGCGGCCCTCTCGCGGGCCGCCAGCTCCGAGCGCGCAGCCGCCTCCAGGGACTGGGCCCGGGCCTGCATGGCACGGGCTCGCTCCTCGCGGGTGCGCAGCGTCAGACGTAGCTCTGTCTCCGCGGCGCGGGCCTGGCCGGCACCGCGCTCCAGACGGTCACGCTCCTCGTTCGAGGGCTCCTGCTCACCCGGCTCGTCGCTGGCGGCCTCCAGACGCTCGCTGAGGGCGACGTGCTCGACACGATCGCTGTTCAGGGCGTTCTCGGCCACCGCGATGGCCCGCTCGATCCGCTCCGCCTCGGCGCGCCCGGCGCGGACGGTGCCACCGAGCTGCCCCAGCCGCTCGGCGACGGCGGCCATCCGGGCGTCGGACTCGTGCAGGCGCTCGAGCGCGCCCTTCACCGACTCGCTCGCCAGCGCCACGTGATCGTTGGCGCTGACCAGTGCGAACTTCGCCTGCTCGCCGCGGCTGACCGCCTCCTGGACCTTCTGCTGCGTCTCGTCGACGGCGGCCTGGATCTCAATCAGGCTGGGCGCGGACGCGCTGCCGCCCCGGACGGAGCCGGGGGCATAGACGTCACCATCGGGGGTGACCGCAGTAACCCCCTGGCCGAGGGCGACCAGAGCCACGGCAGCCACGGAGTCCTCGACGAGGGCCACGCGCTCCAGCAGCTGCTCCACGGCCGGCCGGAGGCCGTCCGGGCAGGTCACCACATCCCGGGCCCAGACACCCCGACCACTCAGCTCGGGCCAGCCGGCCACCTCGACCGTCCCGGCGGTGGCCGCCACCAGCAGACCTGCCCGGCCGGCGTCCCGCTCGCGCAGCAACGCAATGGCTCGTTGGGCACCCAGCGCCGAGTCGACAGCCAGCGCGTCCGCAGCCCACCCGAGGGCCGCGGCAACACCGGCCTGGTGACCGGGCCTGATCTGAAGGAGAACCGAGACCGACCCCATCAGCCCGTGCCCGACATCCCCGGCAGCCAGCAGGGCAGCCGCGCCGTCCTTGCGTCGCAGACTCAGCTGCAGAGCCTCGATCCGGGCCGCTGAGCTCGACCGGTCGCGGACGGCGTCACGCTCAGCCTGACGCCACTGCAGGACCTCGGCCTCGGCCAGTGCCAGCGCCGCCGCAGCCTGCTCATAGGCACTGTCCAGGCCGGCCTCGCCCTCCTCGTCGGCGGCCACCGAGGCCTCGAGCCTGGCAAACTCCTGCTCAGCCCGGGCTGCGCGAGCCCTGCTCTGCTCGACGGACTGCCGGAGCCGGCCGATCTCCGCCTCCCCGGCCTCGATCCGGCTGCGCCGTGCGCCCACCTTGCCGGCCAGCTTGGCCAGGCCCTCGCGGCGATCTGCTGCGGCCCGGACCAGACGAGTGAGCCGGGCCGTCTCTGCGGCATACGCGATCTCGATCTCGGTGCGATGGCTGACCGCCGCGTCCAGCGCCTGCCTGGCCTGCGCCGACTCGGCAATCAGGGCCTGCTCCTGCCGGCGCACGGACTCGGCCTCGGCCCGCAGCCGCTCCGGGTCACGCGAGCTGTCGGCCTGGTCCGCCTCATCCTCGGACAGCAGCCGGACCCTCTCGGCGGCCAGCGAACCGGTCGCGGTAAGACGCTCGCGCAGCGACGACAGCGCGAACCAGCGCTCCTGGGTGCGCACCAGCAGGGGCGCCGCCTCCTGGGCCTCGAGCTCGAGCGCGGTCAGCCGCGCGCGCACCGCGGCCAGGCCCTCTTCGGCCTGGGTACGCCGGACGACGAGGGCGGTCTCGTCGGCGATCTCCTTCTCAAAGGTGCTGGTCAGCTGGTAGAGGTCGTCGGCCAGCAGCCGAAGCCGTGCGTCGCGCGCATCCGCCTGGATCGTGGCAGCCTTGCGCGCTGCCTCGGCCTGGCGACCCAGCGGTCCGAGCTGACGGCGGATCTCAGCGGTCAGGTCGTTGACCCGCACGAGGTTCGCCTCCATCGTCTCCATCTTGCGCAGCGCCCGTTCCTTGCGCCTGCGATGCTTCAGGACCCCGGCGGCCTCCTCGATGAAGCCGCGGCGCTCCTCGGGGGTGGCGTGCAGGATGGCCTCAAGCTGCCCCTGGCCGACGATGACGTGCATCTCACGACCGATCCCCGAGTCGGAGAGCAGCTCCTGAACGTCCAGGAGCCTGCAGGAGGTGCCGTTGATGGCATACTCCGAGCCGCCGTTGCGGAACATCGTCCGCGAGATGGTGACCTCGGTGTAGTCGATCGGCAGCGCGCCGTCGGTGTTGTCGATGGTCAGCGAGACCTCGGCCCGGCCCAGCGGGGCACGCACCGAGGTGCCAGCGAAGATGACGTCTTCCATCTTGCCGCCACGCAGGCTCTTGGCTCCCTGCTCGCCCATGACCCAGGCAAGGGCGTCCGCGACGTTGGACTTGCCGGAGCCGTTCGGGCCGACGATGCAGGTGATCCCGGGTTCGAGACGCAGCGAGGTTGCTGACGCGAACGACTTGAAACCCCGCAGGGTGAGGCTCTTCACATACACGAGCGATGGACTCCTCTGGGGCGGCGATGATCAGCCCTCACTGTACCGGCGAGGAGTGCCGGTGCCCGGGAAGCTGTGCTGCCCCGGGCGTCGCTGTGCTCAGTGCCCGCCGCGCCTCAGAAGGCGGGCTGGGGAGACCCCTCGATCTCTGCGGGCAGATCTGCACGCAACCGATCGTTGTCCTGCTGAAGTTCTTCGATCATGGACTCCAGATCGCGTACCCGCGACCTGAGCCGATCGCTCTCCAGCACCAGGCGATCATTGAAATACACCCGTTGACCCAGTAGCGCTTTGGCCATACCAACTCCGAGGAGATCCTTCGCGCGTGCGAAGGGTGAATGGACACCAGTGACAGACGCCGGCGAGATGGACACCAGTTTCGGTTGCCTCCGAGTTCCGGCCTCTGCCCCGGGGGGGTCTTCCTAGAGTCTCACCGACGCCGCCGCTGGTCAACGCCAAAAACCGATCACCATTCGTTAAACCCGGACAGGTCCGACCTGGGCGCCCTGGCCTGCCGGACGCAGGCCTGAACGTATCCCGGCCGGCCCGTGCTGGAGGGCTCCTCCTCGATCAGCTCGCGCAGTCGCTCGATCGCCTCGGGCGGCCCCTGGGCACAGATCTCGACCCGGCCGTCGTCCAGGTTGCGGGCAAAGCCGGTCAGGCCAAGCTCCAGGGCCCGGGCCCGGGTCCACCAGCGGAACCCGACCCCCTGGACACGCCCCCGGACAAAGATGCGTGAGCCTTCCATGGAACCGAGCCTACTGAAGCCAGACCCGCCGGACATAGGCTCAGGACATGCCTCACATTGCCGCCGGCCGTCCGATCCGATGGGGGTTCCTCGGGGCCGGCGGCATCGCCGCCTCCATGGCCGCCTGCCTGCCCCGCGGCGACAACCTGCTGTATGCCGTGGCGGCACGCGACGCCGACCGGGCGGCCGGGTTCGCCAAGCGCTTCGGGGCGAGCCGCAGCTACGGCAGCTACCGGGCCGTGGTGGAGGATCCGGAGGTCGACGTCGTCTACATCGCGACCACCCACCCGTTCCACCGCGAGCAGGCGCTGATGGCGATCGCCGCCGGCAAGCCCGTCCTGGTCGAGAAGCCCCTGGCCCTGAACGCCACCCAGGCTCGCGAGGTGCTGGCCGCCGCGCGGGACAAGGGGGTCTTCGCCATGGAAGCCGTCTGGATGCGGTCGAACCCGCTGATCCTGCGGGCCCGCGAGCTGGTCGCTGCCGGGGCCATCGGGGACGTTGTCGCGGTCCACGCCGACTTCTCCATCGGGCTCGACTTCGACCCGGCACATCGGTTGTACGACCTGGCCAACGGCGGAGGCGCCCTGCTCGACCTCGGCGTCTACCCGATGCATTTCGCGTGGCTGTTCCTCGGTCGCCCGGACACCCAGCAGGTGCTCGGCACCCTCTCCCCCACCGGCTCCGACGCCACCGTCGCGGTTCAGTGGGGCTACACCTCCGGCGCCACCGCCCAGCTCCGCTGCGCGATGACCGCCCGGACCCCCGGGCGGGCCACGATCGCCGGAACGGCGGGCTCGATCTCGGCCGAACCGTGGTTCCTGAACCCCGAGCGGCTGGTCGTGACCACCGACGCGGGCGAGTCCCGGGTCGACGGTGAGCAGACGGCGTACGGTCCCCAGATCGAGGAGGTCGAGCGGTGCCTGCGAGCCGGCCTGCCAGAGAGCCCGCTGGCGCCGCACGCCGACACCATCGCCATCCTCGAGCTGATCGACGCAGCCCGTGCCGACCTGGGCGTGCTCTATCCCGCAGAAGGCTAGCCGGCTGCGCCTGGTGTCCTGGGCCGCGGCTGGCATCGCGGACAGGAGTATGAGGAGCGGTTCATGAAGGCCTCACGCCGGATGAGGGCACCGCACCTGCTGCAGGGCTCACCCTCGCGGCCATAGACGCTCAGCGACCGGTCGAAGTAGCCGCTCGCGCCGTTGACATTGACGTACAGCGCGTCAAAGCTCGTCCCGCCCTGGCTCAGCGCTTCGAGCATCACCTCGCGAGCGTGCCCGACCAGCCGCCGCAGGGCTGGCCTGGTCATCGCCGCGGCCTCCCGCTCACCGTGCACCCCGGCCCGCCACAGTGACTCGTCCGCATAGATGTTGCCGATGCCGGAAATCAGCCCCTGGTCCAGCAGGCACCGCTTGACCGCGGTATGCCGCGCCTTCAGCCTGGCAACCACGGCAGCCTGGTCGAAGGCCCGCTCGAACGGGTCGGGAGCGATGTGGGTGATGCTCTCGGGTATCCCCCAGCCACCAGGCGCCGCACCCACCGCAGGAGCCTCACTCATGGTTAGCACCGCACTGAGCGCGCTCGCGGCACCGGGATCGTGACCAGCGTGACCGGCGGAGCTGAGATCCGGGACCAGATCGGCAAGGGCCATCCCGCCGAAAGTACGCTGGTCGACAAATCTCAGCTGTGGTCCGTCGTCGGCGAAGTCGAACGTGGCGTGCAGATGGGTCTCACGAGGCAGCTGGGGCGCCTCCACCAGCAGCTGGCCACTCATCCCGAGGTGGATGACCAGGCCCTGCCGGTGACCGTCTGGTGCCTCGAGGTCCAGCCAGAGGTACTTGCCCCGACGCCGCGCGGCGTGAACCACGTTGCCGTGCAGGCGGTCTGCCAGGTCGACCGGCCCCGGCAGGTGGCGTCTGGCAACCCGCGCCCCGAGAAAGACAGCTGTCTGGATCCGGCGGCCGGCGACGTGTTCCTGCAGTCCGCGACGGACGACCTCGACCTCGGGAAGCTCAGGCATCCCGTACGGAGTCGGCCGGAAGCGCTGATCCGTCAGAGCCAGGGGAGTCGTCGGCGTCCGGGCGGGCCGGCTCGACCGCACTGGCCAGAACGGCCTTGGCCCGGCGGCTCAGCTCGGTCCAGGCGACCTCGGCGGCCATCTGCTCCGCTTCCTTCTTGCTGCTTCCGGAGCCGGAACCCATCAGCTCCGAGCCGACCCAGCACTGCGCGCCGAAGCTCTTCTTGTGGTCCGGGCCCTGTTCGGTGACCCGGTAGTCCGGCACCCCCATGGAGCCCGAGGCGGTCAGCTCCTGAAGGCTCGTCTTCCAGTCCAGCCCGGCGCCGAGGCTGGCTGAGGACTCCATCAGCGGGTCGAGCAGATAGTGGACGAAGGCCGAGGCAGCCGGCATCCCGCCGGACAGGTAGACCGCGGCAATGACGGCTTCGGTGGTGTCAGCCAGGATCGAGGCCTTGTCGCGGCCACCGGTGCTCTCCTCACCCCTGCCCAGGAAGATGTAGTCGCCCAGCCCGATGGTCCGGGCCACCCCGGCCAGCGCGCGCATGTTGACGACCGCCGCTCGCAGCTTGGCCAGCTGGCCCTCAGCCAGGTCAGGATGAGCGGCATACAGGCTGTCGGTGACGACCAGTCCGAGCACCGAGTCGCCGAGGAACTCAAGACGCTCGTTGTTCGGCAGCCCGCCGTTCTCGTAGGCGTAGGACCGGTGGGTCAGGGCACGCAAAAGCAGCGGCTCGTCGATCTTCTCGCCGGCCACCTCGAACAGGTGGGCTGCCAGACGATCCACGGGCCGCTGCGACGCGCTGTCCCCTTCAGGAGACTGAGAAACACTCACGCGCGGGTGTGACCGAGTCAGCTCTGGTGCTCGCTACGCTCCGCGACGCCGTAGTGGCGCCCGGCGTAGGTGCCACAGGACGGGCACGCGATGTGCGGCTGCTTAGGGGCAGAGCACTGCGGGCACGAGGTCAGCGTGGTCGCGGTCGTTTTCCAGTTCGCGCGACGCGAACGGGTGTTGGATCGCGAAGTCTTCCGCTTCGGGACAGCCACGTCAGATCACTTTCTGTTGGGTGTTGGAGCCTGTTGGGTGTTCGGAGCCTCTGGAGTGCTGAGGGGCCCTTGGTTGCCAGGAGGTGTTGCGATGTTCTGCAACGCCGCCCATCGTGGGTCAAGCTGGTCGTGGTGGTGCGTCGGATCGTCTGCCAGGTGCGCCCCACACTCGGAGCACAGGCCCGGACAGTCGCTCCGGCATACAGGCTGGAACGGCATGGCCGGAACCATGGCATCCCTGAGCACGGGCTCGACGTCGAAAAGATCTCCGACCAGCTCGTACACCTCATCATCATCTTCGTCCTCGGCCGCCACCTCATGGTGGTGATTCGCACGATCGGCATAGGCGAACAGCTCCTGGAAACGACTCCCCACATGGCGGGTCATCGGGTCCAGGCACCGCACGCAGAAACCGGTTGCCGTGGCGTGTGCCGAACCGGTCACCAGCACGCCCTCCATGACCGACTCCAACCGCAGTTCCAGCTCGATGGGCTGGCCCGGAGGTATGGCAATCACGTCGATGTCACCGAGGTCGTCCGGAGCCGGGACGGTCCGCTGCATCTCGAGCATGGAGCCTGGGCGTCGACTGAGCTCCGAGGTGTCAAACACCAGGGGCAGACGGGGGTTCAGGCGGTTCATGGCTTCCGATGATGGAGGTCTGTCGTCGATTCCGTGGGAACGGCTCGACCCACGTCACACAAGACGTAGATCGACACGTCAGATTACCGGGTGAATTGGTGATCACCCAAATGGAGGGTCAAAGAACTGCGACCGGGACGCCCCCACCGTCAGGCTCCGAAGCCGCCAGGGTCCCGGAATCGGACGCCGTCCCGGATCCGGTCGGGCCTGGCAGACCCCCGCCGGCCACTCCAGCCGGTGCCGCGGCACTCCCCTGGAAGCGCGCCAGGTCGGCCTCACGACGCTTGGTCAGACGTAGCCGGCCGTTGTTCACCTGGGAGGCGAGCTGTCCCAGGAGCTCGTCGAACTCGGCGAGCTTGCGGTCCACGTAGTCGTCGGCATCGGACAGCAGCCGGGTCGAGCGAGCCCGCGACTCCACGGTCAGCGTGGTGGCCTGCTCACGGGCGGCGACCAGCACGTCGGCCTGCTCAATCAGCCGTTCACGCTCACCGTGGGCGGTCTCAAGGATGCGCTGGGCCTGTTCGCGACCGTCCGCCAGCACGGCCTCACGCTCGGCCAGCAGAGCGTCGGCATGATCGAGGTCGGCAGGCAGCTCCTCGCGGAGCCTCTCGAGGAGGTTGAGCATCTCTGCCCGGTTGACCAGACAAGACGCCGACATGGGCATGGTCTTGGCGTTGCGCACCAACGTGGTGAGCTGGGTGAGCCGGTCGTGGACGTCCATCGGGTCGAATCAGCTTCCTTCCGGGTTCTTGAGACGCGCCAGGAGTGCCTCACGCACGTCCGCGGGGACGAGTCCGGTGATGTCGCCGCCGAGCGCGGCGACCTCCTTGATCAGCGAGCTCGAGACGTGGCCAAATCGCGGGTCGCCCGGCAGGAAGACCGTCTCGACGCCGGACAGGTGACGGTTCATCAGCGCCATCGGCAGCTCATAGGCGAAGTCGGTATCGCTGCGGAGCCCCTTGACGATCGCCTGGGCGCCGGCCTCGCGACAGACATCGACCAGCAGCCGCCCCGAGAAGGCCCGGACGCGCACGTTGGGAACCGCGCCCAGCGCAGCCTCCAGCAGCGTGATCCGCTGCCCGACCGGGAAGGTGCCACGTTTGGTGTCGTTGTGCAGCACCACGACGACCACTTCGTCGTAGAGCACGGCAGCGCGGGTGATGACGTCGACGTGGCCCATCGTCACCGGGTCGTAGGACCCCGGGCACACACACCGGCGCTGTTGACTTGTCACGCAGCCGAACCTAGCAGCGACGGTCCGCCCAAGGGTGGAAGCACGGCTGTGGCAAATGCCCCAACAACAGAGATCAGGCGACACCGCGGGGGCCCGCGAAGTCGGCGAACCACATCTTGGTGTCCCCGTAGCGCCGCTCGCCCAGGCCGTCAAGACCCGTCGGCCAACGCGGTTCTGGAGAACGCGACGCCCGCTCGATCACGACGAAGGCGTCCTCACTGAGCCAGCGGTGGGCCACCAGCAGCAGGAGCACGTCACCGAGCGCCTCCTCGGTGACGTCGTATGGCGGGTCGGCCAGGACCAGGTCGCAGCGGGCATCGTCGGACACGGGGCCGCCGGCCAGGACCCGTTCCACCGTGTCGGCCCGGACGCTGACGCCGGGAAGGCCCAGCTGCGCGATGTTCTTGCGGATCACGGCCACCGCAGACCACTCCGACTCGACCATCAGGACCCGGGCGGCTCCACGGCTTGCCGCCTCGAGGCCCAGAGCCCCCGAACCCGCATAAAGGTCAAGGACCTTGGCCTGGTGAACCACGTCTAGATGCTCAAGGCGGGAGAACAACGCCTCGCGAACCCGGTCGCTGGTCGGGCGGGTGCCGGTGCCCGGCGGGGTGCTGATCCGGCGGCCACCGGCCAGCCCGGAGATGATCCGCGTCATCGCGAGCTCACCCGCGCTCGAGGTAGGCGGCTTGCACGTCGTCCAGGGCCGAGTCGATGACCTCGCGCAGCACCGGGTGCCGGGTCAGCTCCGGATCGGCGACGACGATGGCAAAAGCGTCCTCGCGGGCGGCCAGGATGAGGTCCTCGTCGCGCAGCAGCCTCAGGAGCCTCAGCTGGGACTTGCCACCGCTCTGCCTGGCCCCGAGGACGTCGCCCTCACGGCGCTGCTCCAGGTCGAGCCGGGCCAGGGTGAACCCGTCGTTGGTGGCTGCCACGCTGAGCAGTCGCTGCTGGACCAGCTCGGACTCGGTCTCGGTCACCAGCAGGCACAGGCCCGGCGATGTTCCCCGACCGACCCGGCCTCTGAGCTGGTGAAGCTGCGAGATTCCGAAACGGTCGGCGTCCATGATGACCATCACCGTGGCGTTGGCCACGTCCACCCCCACCTCGATGACGGTCGTGGCCACCAGAACGTCGATCGTGCCGGCGGCGAAGGCCTGCATCACGGCGTCCTTGTCGTCGGCAGCCATCCGGCCGTGCAGGATGGCGATCCGCAGGCCCGCGAGCGCCGGGTTGTCACGCAGCTCAGCCTCCATCTCGAGCACGCTGCGCAGCTCACGAGCGGGCGCCGCCGGCTCGTCCTCGACGAAGTCGACCTCCACGTCCTCATCCGAGTCCGCTGCCGCGGCACCTGGCTCACCCTCGCCGGCGTCGCCGATCCGCGGGCACACCACATACGTCTGATGTCCTGCCCGGACTTCTTCGGCGACCCGCTCCCAGGTTCGCTGGAACCAGCGCGGGTTGCTGACCACGTGGGTCGCGATCGGGGAACGTCCCTTCGGGAGCTCGGTCAGCACCGAGGTCTCCATGTCGCCGAACACCGTCATCGCGACTGTCCGCGGGATCGGCGTGGCCGTCATCACCAGCGTGTGGGGAGGCGTCTTTCCCTTGCCGCGCAACGCATCTCGCTGCTCAACCCCGAACCGGTGCTGTTCGTCGACGACCACGAGCCCGAGATCGAAGAACCGGACGTGCTCCTGGATCAGGGCGTGTGTGCCGACGACGATGCCCGCGTCACCGGAGGCGGCATCGAGCAGGGAACGACGCCGCGCGCCGGCGGGCTGGCTGCCGGTCAGCAATGTCACCCGGGTGCCGATCTCGCTGCCACCGAGCATGCCGCCCATCGCCAGGTCGCCGAGCATCAAGGTGATCGAGCGGAAGTGCTGTGCGGCGAGCACCTCGGTGGGAGCCAGCAGCGCAGCCTGTCCGCCGGAGTCGATCACCGAGAGCATCGCCCGCAGAGCCACGACGGTCTTGCCTGAGCCGACCTCGCCCTGCAGCAGCCGATGCATCGGGTGCTCGCTGGCCAGGTCCGTGGAGATCTCGGCGCTGACCTTCTGCTGGCCGGCGGTCAGCTCGAACGGCATCCGGGAGTCGAACGCCTCGAGCAGCCCGCCTGGGCGCTGCGCGCGCGGTGTCGTGTGGAGCCGCTCGCCCGCGGCCCGGCGCTGCGCCAGAACGGTCTGGACCGTGAAGGCCTCGTCGTACTTGCGCCGGTACCGGGCCCGCGACACGTCCTTCTCGGTGGACGGCTGGTGCAGCAGGCGGTACATCGAGGCGAGGTCCACCAGAGCGCGCCTTTTGCGCACCTCTGCCGGCACGTGGTCCGGAATCTCCGCCAGGGACGCCAGAACGATCTGCGCGACGCTGCGGACCTTCCACGAGGGCATCTGCTTGCCCGCTGCCAGGTAGATCGGGATCAGGTTGCCGGTGTACTGCCTGACCGCCTCCTGCTCGTCCTCTGGATCGAAGATCTGATAGTCGGGGTGGGTCAGCTGCCAGGTCTGGTGGTAGCGCCCCACGGTGCCCGCGAACAGACCCCGGGCCCCCGGAACCAGCCTCCCCTCGTGGCCATAGGCGCTGAAGAAGGTCAGGTCGAGCTCACGCTCGCCGTCGGTGATGGTGGCGTTGAGCATCCGGCCCTTGCGCTGACGCATCGGACGGGTGGTGACCCGCTCGACCCTTGCCACGATGGTGACCTCCTCGCCCTCGACCAGGCTCGACAGGTCGGTCAGCTTGCCCGGCTCCAGATACCTGCGCGGCACGAAGTCGAGCAGGTCACCCACAGTGTGCAGCCCGCGGTGCTTGGCCAGGGGGCTGGCCGATGGCTGGCCGACGACCTTGCCAAGCGGGGTTGACAGCTGGGCCACCTCACTCGACCCCGAGCAGCAGCGGGTAGGTGGCTTGTCCGCCGTCGATGACGCTGACCTCCAGGTCGCCCTGCCGCTCGCGGGCGGACCGGGCGACGGCAGCGGAGAGCTCAGCCCCGCCACCGGCACCGCCAATCACTGTGAGCAGCTCCCCTCCGCCGTCGAGCAGCCGTGCGACAACCTCCGCGCCGACCACGCCAAGATCATTGCCCACGGCTATGACCTCCCCGCCTATCGTGCCCAGGATGTCACCCGGACGGCACGCTCCGGCACTGGTCAGCGACGCCTTGGCAGCCACCATGACGGCTCCGTTCCGGGTCGCGGCCGAGGCGCCGCTCATCGCGATCAGATTGTCCCGGCTGCTGGCGGCCGGCTCGAAGACGGCGAGGGCCGCGATGCCCTGCACCGCCGAGCGTGAGCGCACGACATGCACCTCGAGGCCTGCCTCTGCGGCTGCGGAGGCTGCGGCCTCAGCGGCGAGCACGGTGTCTTTCTCGTTGGGCAGAACGATGACCGAGCGCGAGCCGGCCGAGCGGATGGCATCGAGCAGCTGGCCCGCGGAGGCCCGCCGGCCCGGGCCGTTGAACACCGACAGCGCGCCGGCCGCCCGGAACACCCGGGCCAGGCCCTCACCGGCCGCGCAGGCCACCACCGCGACAGGTCCGTGCGTGGAGACCACCGTGCGGGCTCGCTGCTGGTCCCCGAAATGGGTCACCGCGATCCGATGCGGACTGCCGGCCTCGATGCCGGCCTGGATGGCTGCGCCGACGTCATCCACATGCACGTGCACATTCCAGAGGTCGTCCCCGCCGACGACCAGCACCGAGTCGCCCAGCGCGTCAAGGCCCGCGCGCAGTCGAGCCACCGCGTCGTCGTCGCTGTCCGAAAGCAGGTACATGACCTCGTACGCCGGCCCTCCCGGCTCATCCCGGGCGCCCCCCTGCCTGCACTCGTCACCATCGACGTGCGCGGCGGCCCGCAGCGCCTCCGGGCTCAGGTGATCTGCCCGGGCCGGCCCCGGATCGGTCAGCAGCTCGCCGGCAATGACCAGCTCGAGCGCCTCGAGCACCAGGACGTAACCCAGGCCGCCGGCATCGACCACCCCGGCCCGGGCCAGGACCGGCAGCTGGGCCGTGGTGGCAGCCAGCGCCACCCTGGCTGCGGCCAGCGCGGCGTGGGCGACGCCATACAGGTCCGAGCCCGTTGTCGCGGCCAGCTCAGCGGCGCCGGCGGCCGCGGCGGCCACCGACAGGATCGTGCCCTCGACCGGACGGGTCACGCCGGAGTAGGCACGGTCACTGGCCCGCCGCACCGCTCGGGCCAGCGTCGGCGCGTCCAGGCCGCCACCGGTTCCGCCGGCGACCGAGGTCCCCGACTCGGCGATGACCTCGCTCAGCCCCCGGACCAGCTGGCTGAGGATGACGCCAGAGTTGCCGCGAGCGGCCAGCAGGGTGGCCCGGGCCAGCGTCGCCACGTCGCCGGCCAGCGTCCCGTTGGCGCCCGGGGGCGCTGTGCCCGAACCCGGCCAGTCCTCCCGTGGCTCACGCGCGGCCTCGAGTGCGGAGTCGAGGGTGATGTACAGGTTGGTGCCGGTATCGCCATCGGGCACCGGAAACACGTTGAGGTCGTCGAGCTCGGCGCGGTGAGCGGCGAAGGAGGAGCGGGTGGCCACTGCCCAGCGACGGGCCGCCTGAGCGTCGAGAAGCTCAAGCCGGGGACTGTCCACGCTCACCTGCACCACCTCCTGTCTGCCGTGAGGTTAGCCCGCACCGAAGCGTTGACCGACGGTAGGTCGGGGGCCGGCGACGCACCTATTTTGGCGCAGACCTCCGACTCGGCTAGTCTTTACCGGTTCCCTCGGTGAGCGCGGTCTGTCTGCCTGCCTCGGGGCCCATGATCTGTTCCTGCCAACACCTTATTGAAGGCGGGGCCCGTTCATGGCACCAACCTCAGCGTCCCATCGAAACTCAGGAGAAACCGTGGCTGCCAACTGCGAAGTCTGCGGCAAAGGACCGAGCTTCGGTCACAACATCTCGCACTCGCACCGACGTACCAATCGCCGCTGGAACCCGAACATCCAGCGTGTGAAGGCCCTGGTCGGCGTGACCGGTGTGACCCCGAAGCGTCTGAACGTCTGCACCTCGTGCCTCAAGGCCGGCAAGGTCAAGCGCTAGTAGCTGACATCGTCAGTCACCGAACCACCGTCGAAGCCGACCTCCCGCGGGGTCGGCTTCGTTGTCCCCGGATACAGGCGCCGACAAGGGATGCGGCACGGCGCCAAAGCCTCGGGCGAGACCTATCCCCCCTCGGTGGAGCGATCGACCTGAGCGGCGCGATCAGCCTCCGAAGTGGTCCCAGCCGCCGCCGGTGACAAGCTCACCTCGCAGCAGCACCCCGGAGCCCGCGGCCACCACACCGATCGTGCGCCAGCCAGCAGGCACAGCAGCTCCCGAGGGGAAACAGGCGAGCAGCGAGTGCTCCTCTCCACCCTCGGTGACGCACCGCCAGGCCTCGTCAGGACGCAGGACGTCCTGAAGCCGGGCAACGTCCCCGCTGAGAAGTCCCTCGTCCAGCTCGATCCTGACCCCGCTCGCCCGGGCGATTCGGCCTGCGTCCCTGCCGAGCCCGTCACTGATGTCGATCATCGCCGTGGCGCCGGCCTGCGCCGCCAGGGGCCCCTGCTCGAAGGGCGGCAGAGGTCGGCGGTGGTAGTCCGCCAGGTCGGGTGCGAGCTCGCTGCGGCCACTCTGAAGCAGCAACAGCCCGGCGGCCGAATGGCCCAGGCTGCCGGCCACGGCGATGAGGTCGCCGGCCTGAGCACCGGAACGGCATACCGGCTCGCGGCCCGCGCACTCCCCCAGGGCTGTCACCGACACCACCAGAACGCCCTCGGGCGCCGACGAGAGGTCGCCGCCCAGCACCGGCACACCCGCACCGGCGGCCACCCGGGCCAGTCCCGAAGTGAAGTCCCGGACCCAGGCCACCGATGTGCCGGGGTCGGCGATCAGGGTGACCAGCAGGCCGGTCGGCACGCCCCCCATCGCGGCGATGTCGGCGAGGTTCTGGGCGACCGTCTTGGCCCCCACGTCCGCGCCCGTCGACCACTCGTCGAGCCAGTCGCGTCCCCGAACCATGGCATCTGTGGTGGCCAGCACGGACCCGCCCGGAGTGCTGAGCAAGGCCGTATCGTCGCCCGGGCCGAGCAGGACCCCTGGTCCGCCGGGAAGCAGAGGGAAGATCACCGACAGGAGCCCGTCCTCGCCGAGGTCCGCCAGGGTGGGTCCGGCGGCGTCCGGGCGTTCATCCAACATCTGACCTCCCAGTGGAACGAGTCGTTCTTTCGCACGGTAGCGTCTGCAGAGCCGGGCCCATGCAGGGCCTGGTCAGTCAGTACCGTTCTCTCGGGGTGAAGCGCTCCGACCGTGTTCTCTTGGAGGCGTCGTGGTGGTCCAGGCCTACGTCCTGATTCAGACCGAAGTGGGAAAAGCAGCAAAGGTCGCCGAGTCGATCGCGGGGATCACCGGCGTGACCGTGGCCGAGGACGTGACCGGCCCGTATGACGTCATCGCCCGGGTCGAGGCCCGCACGGTCGACGACCTCGGGAAGCTGGTCATCGCCAAGATCCAGGACGTTCCCGGTATCACCCGCACGCTGACCTGCACGATCGTTCACGTCTGAGCCAGCAACGATGCACCGCGGTGTCTCACATCGCGGTGCATGGCGCTGTGCTGCTGGCCTGTCAGGACGCCCTTGCGTGGCCCTGGGCGCGGCCCTGCTCGTAGCGAGCCTGCTCGGGTGCTCATCGCTGGGCCCGGGCAACCTTGAGGTCGCCGACCCGGCCCAGGCAGAGTCGGCAGCCTGTCTCTCGGCTGCGGCCCTGTGGCCCGCGAAGGTCGGCGGCCACTCAGCCCGGTCGACCTCGTCCTCCTCGGCAGCGGTCAGAGCCTGGGGCGACCCGGCCATCATCGCCCGCTGTGGAGTCCCCGCTATCGGCCCGACGACCGATCAGTGTCTCAATGTCAGCGGCGTCGACTGGGTGGCCCACCGGCTCACCGACGGGGTGCGGTTCACCACGTACGGCCGCTCACCGGCGATCGAGGTCCTGGTGCCCAGCGCCTACCAGCCCGAGCCCCTGCTGCTCCCGGCCTTCGGCAAGGCCGCAGCCGCCATCCCTCAGAGCCAGAGGCACTGCTTGTAGGGCCACAGCACGGCACCCCCAACAGCACCCGGTCCGATCAGACAAGGCCGATCAGAGGCAGGATCGGCTGACAACCAATGCGCAGGGATCGCTGCGGCGGCCACACAGCACGGCAGCGGTCAACGCAGCCCGGTACGCCGCGCCAGGGCCAGCTGGATGAGCTCGTCGATCAGCTCCGGGTACTCCAGGCCGGTAGCCGCCCACATCATCGGGAACATCGACAGCGGGGTGAATCCGGGCATGGTGTTGATCTCGTTCAGAATCACGTCGCCGTGCTCGGTGTAGAAGCAGTCCACCCGGGCCAGTCCCTCGCAGCCGGCCGCCTCGAACGCGGCCACCGACACCCGGCGGATCTCGTCGGCCACGCGATCGGGCACCTTTGCCGGGCAGGAGAGCTCGATATCGGACTCGGCCAGGTACTTGGCCTCGAAGTCATAGAACTCGTGGCCCTGGACGACCACGATCTCGCCGACCTCGCTGGCCCGGGCCGGACCGCCGTCGCGACCCTCCAGCACCCCGCACTCGATCTCTCGCCCGGCGATTCCGGCCTCGACGACCACCTTGGGGTCGTGCTGGCGGGCGAGCTCGATCGCCGCCTCCAGTCCGTCCGGCCCGGATACCTTCGAGATGCCCATGCTCGACCCGGCGCGAGCCGGCTTGACGAAGACGGGCCAGCCCAGTGACGCCACGGCATCCATCGACGCAGCCGGGTCATGGTTCCAGTCCCGGTCGGTGATCACCACGTACGGGCCGATCGGCAGACCGTGCCCGGCGAAGACGACCTTCATGTAGTGCTTGTCCATCATCACCGCGGAGGCGAGCACGCCCGACCCGACGTAGCGGATGTCGGCCAGCTCCAGGAGCCCCTGAATCGTGCCGTCCTCACCGAACGGGCCGTGCAACAACGGGAACACCACGTCCACCTCGCCAAGGGCCCGCGGCGGGGCTCCCGGCTCGAGAACGCGAAGCGAGCGCTCGTTGGTGCTCAACGGGACCAGCACAGACGCGCCGGAGCCGTCGACCTCAGGGATATGGCCCGGCGACAGCTCGAGCGCCCCGGGATCCTCGGACGCGACGACCCAGCGGCCGTCCTTGGCGATGCCGATCGGCAGCACATCGTAGCGATCACGGTTGATCGCCCGCATCACCCCGGCTGCGGTGGCGCAGGACACCGCATGCTCAGAGGATCGGCCGCCGAAGACGATCGCCACCGTGGGTTTGCGGCCTGTCGCGGGCTTGGGTGGCAGCACGTCGGCGGACTCTGGGCGAGGCTCATCGGTGGAGGTCATCGCCTGCGACCCTATCGCTCAGCCCGTCGTTGACCATGAGCGCCGTGGGCACGAGCCCCTACCCTGAGCAGGTGGACACGAACAGCGAGGGCCTGGCGCCAGCCTCCATCCTGGTCTCCGCGGGCCGGCCCCCCCGCGTTCCCGGAGCAGGGCTCAATGCCCCGCTGGAGTTCTCGTCGACCTACGTCACGGATGGACCGGTCGGCTACGCGCGCGACGGGAACCCGACCTGGACAGCGTTCGAGGAAGCCCTCGGGGCCCTGGAGGGCGGGTCCGCATTGGTCTTCTCCTCAGGCATGGCGGCCATCGCGGCAGCCCTGTCCCTGGCGCCGCAGGGGGCCGTCATCGTGGCTCCGACCCACGCCTACAGCGGCACCGGCGAGATCCTGAGGTCCCTGGAGAGGGCCGGTCACGCGACCCTGCGAGGGGTCGACATCAGCGACACGGCAGCGGTGCTCCGGGCTCTGCAGGGGGCCGACGTGCTCTGGGCCGAGTCCCCCACCAACCCGATGCTCGAGGTGGCGGACCTCGCCAGGATCTTCGAAGCAGCACACGCTGTCGGGGCTCTCACGCTGTGCGACAACACCTTCGCCACCCCTCTGGTCCAGCAGCCGCTAAGGCTGGGGGCGGACGTGGTGGTCCACTCGGTCACCAAATACCTCGCCGGGCACTCGGACGTGATCCTGGGCGCCACCGTCACGGCAGACACCGGATCTGGGCCCAGCCTGTACCGGGCCTTGGCTGAGCACCGCCTGCTGCACGGAGCCATCGCGGGCCCGATGGAGACGTGGCTGGCACTGCGCGGCATGCGGACGATGCACCTGAGGGTTGAGCGCTCCAGCGCGAACGCGGCGGTCCTGGCGGATCGGCTCAAGGACCACCCTGCCGTCCAGCGGCTCCGTTACCCGGGCTTCGGCTCGATCCTGGCGATAGAGGTCCATGGTGGCCCGCAGGGGGCTGAGGCCGTTGCCGGGCGGGTCCGTCTGTGGACCCACGCGACCAGCCTTGGCGGGGTCGAGTCGCTGATCGAGCGCCGCCGCCGGCACCCCGCAGAGCCGCTCTCCGTGCCGGACAGCCTGCTTCGCCTCAGCGTCGGTGTCGAGGATGTGGAGGATCTGTGGCGCGATCTCGGGGCAGCCCTCGCCCAGGTCATCCCGCCAGGCTGATCTGCTGGCGGAGCCAGCTCAGACCCGCTCGGCGGCGCTGCCTCAGGTCCCCTCGGTCTTGCGGGCTCGCGACATCAACATGTCCGCCACCAGGGCCGGACTGCGGCCCTCGTGCACCACCGCGGCGACGTTCTCGATGATCGGGACCTCGATGCCGTGATGCTGCGCGAGCTCAAGGATGGACTCGCACGACTTCACGCCCTCGGCGGTCTGCCTGGTCATCGCCACCACCTCCTCGACGCTCATCCCGCGACCGAGGTTCACCCCGAACGCGTGGTTGCGCGACAGCGGCGACATACAGGTGGCAATCAGGTCACCGACGCCGGCCAGACCTGCGAAGGTGACCGGATCGGCGCCCAGGGCCACGCCGAGGCGCACCATCTCGGCCAGTCCCCTGGTGATGATCGTGGACTTGGTGTTGTCCCCCATGCCCATGCCCTCGGCCATGCCGACCGCCAGGGCGATGACGTTCTTGACGGCGCCGCCGAGCTCGGTGCCAACGACGTCGGCATTGGTGTATGGCCGGAAGTAGGGCGCGGCACAGGCCTTCGCGACCTGTTCGGCCGTCTGCTCGTCGACACACGCCACCACCGAGGCGGCGGGCTGCTTGGCCGCGATCTCCCTGGCCAGGTTGGGACCGGACACCACGACGATGCGCTCCGGACGGACGTGAGCCACCTCGGCGATGACCTCGCTCATCCGCTTGGTCGTGCCCAGCTCGACGCCCTTCATCAGCGAGACCACTGCGGCCTGCGCCGGCAGGAAGTCAGCCCACTGCGTCAGCCTGGCTCGCAAGGTCTGCGACGGTACGGCCAGGACCACGATGTCGACGTCGCGCACCGCCTCCCGGGGGTCGACGGTCGCCGAGACAGCCGCGGGCAGCAACAGGTCCGGCAGATAGTCGCCGTTGACGTGGGAGGTGTTGATCTGGTTGACCAGCTCGGCCCGCCGCCCCCACATCCGGACCTGGCAGCCGGCGTCGGCAAGCACTGCGGCGAAGGCAGTGCCCCAGCTGCCCGTCCCGAACACGGCGACCTGCGTCATCAGGACCTTCCGTTCATCCGGGTGAACTTCCTGGACCGGCGACTGTTGGGGTTGCCGATCTCGGGGACCCCGGCGATCCGCGAGTCGAAGCGAACGGCGGGGGCCTGCTCTGCGCGGAGCTCCTCGAGCTGACGGGTGATCGCGTCAAGGATCCGGTCGGTGGCCTCGTGCAGGGTCGCTGAGTCGATGGGCCGGTCGTACAGGTCGCTGAGGTCCACCGGTGGTCCGGCCAGCATCCTCATGGTCTTGACCGGGAAAAGGTGCAGGGCCCTGGCGTACGGCTTCTGGATCTCCTGCGGCCCCCACTGCGCCACGGGAATCACCGGGCATCGCGTGGTCAGGGCAACCCGGCCCGCGCCGGTCCTGCCTGTCATCGGCCACATCTGTGGGTCCCGGGTCAGGGTTCCCTCAGGAAATACCGGGACGCACTTGCCGTCCCGGATGGCAGCCACCGCTGCGGCGAAGGCCTGCGCCGCCTGGCTGGTGCCACGCTCGACCGGGATCTGCTGGGCCGCGGTCAGCAGCCTGCCGAAAACCGGGACCCGGAAGACCTCGGCCTTGGCCAGGAAGAACGGCGGATGGCCGTTGTCGTACAGGAAGTGGGCGAACGCGAGCGGGTCGACATACGAGATGTGGTTCGGGCAGACGAGAAACCCGCCGCTGGACGGGAGGTGCTCGGCGCCGCGCCAGTCCCGGCGGGTCAGCGGCATCATGAACGAACGCAGGAATGCGGCAACGCCGCGGTATGACCTCGGCAGCTGCCTCTCTGGTCGAATTCGCCGCACCGAGGCTCCGCCCTTGTCTGTTCTGGATGATCGTGATCGAGATGAACCGCCTGGCGGCCCGGGTGTCCGAGCGGTCTGGTTCGCCGCCATCCTTGCTCTTGCAGTGGGTCGGTGTCGAGACGAGCCTGTCTTTGCGAGACGATCAACGGGATGTTTCCCCCCGAGATCGAGCGCTGGCAGCTGATCATCCCGGTCAAGGCCCGGCACAGCGCCAAGAGCCGTCTGCACCCGCCGGCCGGGGTGCCAAGATCCGATCTGGCTCATGCCTTCGCCCTGGACACGATCACCGCGGCAGCCTCCTGCATCCCGCCCGCACAGCTGGTCGTGGTGACCTCGGACGAGCTCACCGCGACGTTCGTTCGTGATCTGGGCGCCATTGTGGTGACCGACCGGGGCGATGGGCTGAACCCCGCGATCTGTCTGGGGATCAGGTATGTGGAACGGGTCTGGCCCCGCGACCCGGCCGCGGTCCTGCTCGGCGATCTGCCGACCCTGCGGCCGCAGGACCTGGCCACCGCTCTCTGCTTGTGTGCGCTGCACCCGCGAGCACTGGTTCCGGATGCCTCCGGCTGGGGCACGGTGCTGCTCAGCGCACGGCTCCCGCGCGACCTGCAGCCACGTTTCGGCCCGCACTCCGCGCGAGAGCACTCGCGCGACAGCGTTCGGCTGGATCTCGTGCTACCCGCGCTCCGCACCGATGTCGACGACGACCAGAGCCTGCGCGATGCCGTCGCGATCGGGGTCGGAAGGTACACCGCGGCAGTGCTCCGTCCGACCGGCGGCTAGCGTGGACTAGCGTGGTCCCATGCAAGCAAGCGTGCACCGATACCACGACGAGAACGGCTCTGGCAGCGTGCTGCTTGATGACGGCCGCGAGATCCCCTTCGAAGGCACCGTGATGGCGGCCAGCGGCCTGCGTCTCCTGCGCCCCGGCCAGCGGGTGAGCATCGAGATGTCCGCGGACGTCCTGACCCGGCTGTGGATAGTCGGGATCGGCGACGATGAGCTCGTTCGCTGACTGACATCAAGAAGAGGTCGGCACCCGACGGTGCCGACCTCCCCTGCGTTTCTCCGGCTGGTATCTCCGGGCCCTGAGGTACTGCTGTCAGGCCTTCTTTGCTGCGGTCTTCTTCACCGTGGTCTTCTTCACCGTGGCCTTCTTCACCGCAGCCTTGGCCGGGGCGGCCTTCTTCACCGTGGCCTTCTTCACCGCAGCCTTCTTCACCGCAGCCTTGGCCGGGGCGGCCTTCTTCACCGTGGCCTTCTTCACCGTGGCCTTCTTCACCGCAGCCTTGACCGGGGCGGCCTTCTTCACCGTGACCTTCTTGACCGGAGCAGCTTTCTTGACTGCTGCTTTCTTTACCGCCGTCTTCTTGACCGGAGCTGTCTTCTTCGCTGCGGTCTTGCTGGTGGCGGCGCTGGTGCCGGCCGAGGCACGGGCACCTGCAGCAGTGGTCTTGGGAAGCTGCCTGGGGTCGGCGACAACGGCACGGAACTTCGTGCCCGCCTTGAACTTCGGAACGGATGTCTTCTTGATCTTGACACTCGCACCGGTGCGCGGGTTGCGGCCGATCCGCGCGGCGCGCGCAGCGCGTTCGAAGGTGCCGAAGCCGGTGATGCCGACCTTCTTGCCCTTCGCGACCTCGCGGATGATGACGTCGAGCAGGCCCTCGACAGCTGCAGCTGCAGCCTTCTTGCCGCCAAGACGACTCTCGAGGGCGTCGATCAGTTCTCCCTTGTTCACGTCTTCCCCTCCTGAGGAAAAAGTTCACCGAGCCCATGCCCGATAACCACGGGCAGCCCCGACGAAGTTGGGCGGCCGGGCCATCGCCCGACTTGTTGACGACGTTAAGGCCACAATCATCTGGAGTCCACCACCCGGACAATGTGGAAACGTTGTGTCGCAACAGGTTTGGGGCGCGTCATTCCAGCCTGAACGACAAGCCAGCAGGCCCTTTCGGGGGTTTCCGGATACTGAAAGCTACGCCCGCGAACGCGCAGCGAGTCGTGAATTCCTACAATTTGCAACAATATTCGCGGTCAGCAACCCAGCCGGTATCGCGCGCAACTGCGGGAAAGGGTCCTCTCCCGCAGGTACTCAGGAAGGACCCTGGGGGAGTCTGCGGGCCCGGAAGAACCCGCTGAGAAATTTCTTGGGTATCGCCGGAAACCAGTGATTCAGCGCGGCGTGTCAGACGGCCGTCGTCGTTGGCTTGTACCTTGGCCGCCGTGCCTCGAAGGACGTGACGTCGTCCTCGTGACTGAGCGTGAGGCCGATGTCGTCCAGTCCCTCCAGCAGGCGCCAGCGGGTGTAGTCGTCGAGCTCGAAAGGCACCGTGACGTCATTGGTGGCGATGGTCTTGGACTGAAGGTCAACGGTCACCTCGGCACCCGGCTCGCCCTCGAGGACACTCCAGATCAGCTCGACATCGCGCTGGCTGACCTGAGCCGCCAGGAGGCCCTGCTTACCACTGTTGCCCCGGAAGATATCCGCAAAACGAGAGGCGATGACGACCCGGAACCCGTAGTTCATCAACGCCCAGACGGCGTGCTCGCGAGAGGATCCCGTCCCGAAGTCGGGGCCGGCGACCAGGACGGACCCGGCGGCATACAGCGGGTTGTTCAGGACGAACGTCGTGTCCTTGCGCCAGGCCGCGAACAGCCCGTCCTCAAAACCGGTCCGCGACACGCTTTTGAGATACACGGCCGGGATGATCTGATCCGTGTCGACGTTGCTTCGGCGCAGCGGCACGCCGACGCCTGTATGGGTGGTGAACTTGTCCATGGGGATCTTCCTCGGTTCTGGTTCGGTGGCCCGGTGGTGTGCGGAGAGTGCGAGGTTGCGGTGGCTTCAGAGATCCGCAGGGCTGGACAGGGTGCCGCGAAGGGCGGTCGCCGCTGCCACGACCGGGCTCACCAGGTGGGTACGGCCCCCCTTGCCCTGACGGCCCTCGAAGTTGCGGTTGGAGGTCGACGCGCTGCGCTCCCCCGGCGCCAGCTGGTCCGGATTCATCCCCAGGCACATCGAGCATCCGGCCAGGCGCCACTCTGCACCCGCCGTGCTGAACACTGTGTCCAGGCCCTCGCTCTCGGCCTGGAGCCGTACCTTGGCCGAGCCCGGGACGACCAGCATGCGGACCCCGTCAGCCACCTGGTGGCCGCGCACGACGGCAGCGGCGGCTCGCAGGTCCTCGATCCGGCCGTTGGTGCAGGAACCGACGAATACCGTGTCGACCCGGATCTCCTTCAGCGGCGTGCCCGGAGTCAGGCCCATGTACTCCAGGGCCCGGACGGCGTTGGCCTTGTCGGACTCGTCGGTGAACGAACCGGGATCGGGGACGTTGCCGGACAGTGGAAGCCCCTGGCCGGGGTTGGTCCCCCAGGTGACGAAGGGGACCAGGTCAGCCGCGTCGAGCTGGATCTCAGCGTCGAAGACGGCGTCGTCATCACTGGTCAGTGTCGACCAGTCGGCGACGGCGGCATCCCAGTCAGCACCTGCCGGTGCATGGGGTCGGCCTTTCAGGTAGTCGAAGGTGGTCTGGTCGGGGGCGATCATCCCCGCGCGGGCACCCGCCTCGATCGACATGTTGCAGACCGTCATCCGGGCCTCCATCGAGAGCGCCCGGATCGCGCTCCCCCGGAACTCGATCACGTACCCCTGACCGCCCGCGGTACCGATCCTGGCGATCACCGCCAGGACGAGGTCCTTGGCGGAGACCCCCGCTGGCAGCACGCCGTCAACGTTCACCGCCAGAGTCCGGAAGGGCGTCAGGGACAGGGACTGAGTGGCCAGCACGTGCTCGACCTCGCTGGTGCCGATGCCGAAGGCCAGAGCGCCGAAGGCTCCGTGGGTGGAGGTGTGGCTGTCACCGCAGACGATGGTCATCCCGGGCTGGGTCAGGCCGAGCTGGGGGCTGACGACGTGAACGATGCCCTGGTCCACGTCACCCATCGGGAACAGCCGGACGCCGAACTCGGCGCAGTTGCGTCGCAGGGTCTCGACCTGGGTCTTGCTCACCGGGTCGGTGATCGGGCCCGGGGTCGTCGGCACGTTGTGGTCCTCGGTGGCCAGGGTCAGCTCCGGGCGGCGCACGGCGCGACCGGCCAGCCGCAGTCCGTCGAAGGCCTGGGGGCTGGTGACCTCGTGCAGAAGGTGCAGGTCGATATAGATCAGGTCGGGCTCACCGGTCGCCCGACGGACCACATGCGCGTCCCATACCTTCTCTGCCAGAGTGCCTGCCATGACCAGCTCCTTCGTGGTTCCGGGCGGATCAGACCCTGGTGAACCCTGCGTCCCCGGGTGATCCCACTGCGAGGCTTACCTAGAATCTGAACAAATCAACTTGCGTCTCAGGCTCTGAGACGGCAATATCAACGTATGGACAACTCTAGCGGAGTCGGAGTTCTTGACAAGGCCGCAATCGTTCTGGGGGCACTGGAGGCCGGGCCGTCGACTCTGGCGCAGCTCGTCAGCGCCACCGGCCTGGCCCGTCCCACCGCGCATCGCCTCGCCGTCGCGCTCGAGCACCACCGCCTCGTATCGCGGGACATGCAGGGTCGATTCGTCCTCGGCCCCCGCCTTGGCGAGCTCGCCGCGGCCGCCGGCGAGGACCGCCTCCTGGCGGCTGCCGGGCCCGTCCTGGGCGCGCTGAGGGATCACACCCACGAGAGCGCCCAGCTCTTCCGTCGCCAGGGCGAGCAGCGCATCTGCGTGGCCGCGGCCGAGCGGCCGATGGGTCTGCGTGACTCGATCCCGGTGGGGGCCAGCCTGTCCATGCTCGCCGGCTCTGGGGCACAGATCCTGCTCGCCTGGGAGGAGCCGGACCGGCTTCACCGCGGGCTGCACGGCGCCAAGTTCACCGCAACCACGCTGTCCGGCGTCCGGCGCCGTGGCTGGGCACAGAGCGTCAGCGAGCGGGAGCTGGGAGTGGCCTCGGTCTCTGCACCGGTTCGCGGTCCGTCGGGTCGCGTCGTGGCCGCAGTGTCCATCTCAGGGTCGATCGAGCGGGTATCGCGTCAGCCCGGCCGCCTGCACGCGGCGACCGTGGTGGCCGGCGCCAACAAGCTCACCGAGATCCTTCGCCGGGTCCAGGCCCCCCAGGCCTCCTAACCCCCGTAGCTGCTCCCCGGAACCAGGCCCCTGGAACCCCCTGGTCCCCGGGACCGAGCCCCCAGACTCACCAGAACACAGCAATCCCCGTCCTGCATGCAGGACGGGGATTGCTGGCACTGAGTAGCCCCGACGGGATTCGAACCCGTGCTACCGCCTTGAGAGGGCGATCAGGCCACTATTGGCAATGTATGATCACGCCTGAAAGTGTTGGAAACAAAGGGCTTTGGCGTTTGGCAACGTTGACGCTCATCGGTCGTTTACGGCTGGCATGTGTACCCGATGTGTACCCGCCAAGGATGGCGCGCGGCTCTCATCTTCCGGTAGCACAAGTGCTACCATGAATCCATGAGGAAGGCAGGACTGCGGGAGCTCCGCCAGCACGCCAGCGATCTCGTGCGCCGGGCTGAGCGTGGTGAGACGGTGACAGTAACGGTGAGCGGCCGCGAGGTTGCTCAGCTGGGACCGCTGCAGCGCACGCAGTGGCGCACTTGGGACGACATAGTCGCCGTATTCGACGGCCCGTCTGACCGTGACTGGGCCCACGACCGGGACTGGGTTGACCATGGGGTCAGCGACCCGTTCGCCACATGAGGAGCATCCTCGACACGAGCGTCCTTCTGGGACCAAGTCCTGGTGAAATTCAGGGAGAGATAGCCATCAGCGCCATCTCGCTGGCGGAGTTGCATTTCGGGGTTTTGGTCGCCCGCTCTGACGACATCCGCGCCACCCGCTTGCGACGACTGGCGACAATCGAGCAGACGTTCCAGGCTCTGCCGATCGATGCAGCCGTCGCCCGAGAATATGGGCGCCTTGCGGCTGCTGTCGTGGCGGCAGGTCGCAAGCCACGAACCCGCTCTCTGGACCTATTAATAGCGGCAACTGCGTCAGCAAACGACGCTCGGCTCTACACCCGGAATCCATCAGATCTTGTTGGACTCGAAGATCTCCTAGAGATCGTCAGCATCCCCTGAAGATCAGTCAACAGACAAGAGCGGGCTCGCAAACCGTTAGCGATGGTCAAACAGCGTCGTTCGAGCGTAACGGGCAGCATCACATGACCACAAACCGCGGCCGTTTGTCCGGGCTCCACCTCTACGCAGGGCGAACGATCATGCCCACCGTCCTGCACGACGACAGCTCTACCGGCTCTTCGGAGTTAGCAGGGCAACTCGGGTCGAGGGCGCTGACGTAGGACGCCCGTGACCTCGTGATCATGGCTGTTGTCGAGACAGTTCAGTGATCAAAGTGAGGCCACGGGCTTGCTACAGCCTACGTACGTTCAGCATGTTCAAAAGGACCTGGTATCGGACGCCTCGCGTCTGCTCGACCTGGGCGGCCTGGCGGTCGACCGTGTCGCGTCGGACGCCTTCGGCGGCCGGGTGGTGCATGTGGTGACCGCCGACGAGACTGCGTCGGCGTGCCCCAGCTGCGGGGTGCTGTCGGTCTGTCTGAAGGGTCGGGTCTGTACCCGGCCGCGTGACATCCCCTACGGGACAACGAGATTGCGTTTGATCTGGCACAAACGGCGGTGGCGCTGCAAGGAACGGCTGTGCCCGCGGGCCTCGTTCACCGAGTCGTTGCCGTCAGTGCGGGCACGCTCGAGGCTGACGACGCGGCTGCGGGTCGAGCTGGGCTGCGCGGTCGCCGAGCAGGGGCGGGTTGTCTCCGAGTCCGCAGCCCACTACGGCGTGGACTGGTCCATCGTGCACGACGCGTTCGTTGAGCACGTCCGGGTGCCGTTGGCAGCCCCACTGCCACCAGTGAAGGTCCTGGGGATCGACGAGACCCGCCGCGGCAAACCAGTGTTCGCCCAGGACCCAGGACTCTGGACATAGAGCGATTATTCGTACGCGGTCAGGGACGATTCTTAACCTCGTAGCGTAGGACGAGGTTGGTTCCGGGGTAGCGGGTTTGGGTGGCGGTCAGGTGCTCGCATAGTT
>JBBRZQ010000010.1:0-61983 GCA_038236535.1 Actinomycetales bacterium | reverse complement strand
TCCTGGTGATCCTCGACTCGGCTCTGGTGGTGGCCACTCCGCTGCTGCTCGGGCGGATCATCGACGAGGGCGTCACCAAGGGAGACTCCGGGGTCGTTGTCAGGCTCTCCCTGATCATTGCCGTCATCGCGGTCCTGGATGGCGCGCTGACGCTGGTTCAGCGGTGGTACTCCGCGCGGATCGGCGAGGGGCTCATCTTCGACCTGCGCACCCAGGTGTTCACCCACGTCCTGAAGCAGCCGATCGCGTTCTTCACCCGGGCCCAGACCGGTGCGCTGGTGAGCAGGCTCAACAACGACGTCATCGGCGCTCAGCAGGCGTTCACCTCCACACTGTCCGGTGTGGTCAGCAACGTGGTATCGCTGGTGTTCATCGTCACCGCGATGGCTTTCATCTCCTGGCCGCTGACCCTGGCATCGCTGATGTTGCTGCCGCTGTTCCTGGTGCCGGCGCGGATCATGGGTCGTCGCCTGGCTGGTCTCACCCACGACTCGATGAACCTGAACGCTGAGCTCGGCACCCGGATGACGGAGCGGTTCAACGTTGCCGGCGCGCTGCTGGTCAAGCTGTTCGGCCAGCCCCGCCTCGAGGATGAGCAGTATGCCGACCGAGCCGGCCGGGTCCGCGACATCGGCATCAAGATCGCGCTGACCCGCACCCTCTTCTTCGTCGCGCTGACGCTGGTCGCCTCGCTGGCCACTGCCCTGGTCTATGGCGCCGGTGGTGTCATGGCGGTCAACAAGACGATCCAGGTCGGCGAGCTGGTGGCGCTGGCTGCGCTTCTCGGCCGGCTCTACGGCCCGCTGACGGCACTGTCCAACGTGCGGGTCGACGTGATGACCGCGCTGGTCTCCTTCGAGCGGGTCTTCGAGGTGCTCGACCTGCAGCCGCTGGTCGAGGAGGCTGCCGAGCCCGTCGCCCTGCCCCAGCATGAGGTCTCCGTGGAGTTCGAGAACGTCGGCTTCCGCTACCCCTCGGCGAACGAGATCTCGCTCATCTCACTGGAGGCCCTGGCCTCTGGCGACCGGCGCGGTGGCGGCTCCGTGCTGCACGACGTCAGCTTCTCCATCCGGCCCGGCGAGATGGTGGCCCTGGTCGGCCCGAGCGGCGCCGGCAAGACCACCCTCACCAGCCTGGTGGCCAGGCTGTACGACCCCACCGAGGGCCGGATCCTGCTGAACGGGACCGATCTGCGGGACGCCTCGATGGAGTCCCTGCACGACGTCGTCGGCGTGGTGACCCAGGACGCGCACCTGTTCCACGACACGATCGAGGCCAACCTCGCCTACGCCAAGCCGGACGCCACCCGGGCTGAGATGGTCTCCGCCCTGAAGTCGGCCCAGGTCTGGGATCTGGTCTCCAGCCTGCCGGAGGGCCTGGACACCGTCGTGGGCGACCGAGGGCACCGCCTGTCCGGTGGCGAGAAGCAGCGCTTCGCCATCGCCAGGCTGCTGCTCAAGGGGCCGGGCCTTGTCGTTCTCGACGAGGCCACCGCCCACCTCGACAGCGAGTCAGAGCTAGCCGTCCAACGGGCGCTGGACACCGCGCTGACCGGGCGTACCGCTCTGGTCATCGCGCACAGGTTGTCGACCGTACGTGGCGCGGACCAGATCCTGGTGGTCGCTGACGGCCGGATCGTGCAGCGTGGCAAGCACCACGAGCTGCTGGCCCAGGGCGGCGTCTACGCAGACCTCTACCACACCCAGTTTGCCTCGGACGTGCCGTCGAACGAGCCCGCGGTCATCTGAGCGACCGCGGGGCGTTAGCGGAGGCAGGAGTCCTTGACGATCTTGAGGTCCTTGTCCTGCCTGGAGGGGCTGGCACTGTCCCGGCCGTTGTAGTACCTCGCGAACTCGCGGGCGGTGTCATCGGCGGTCTCGTCGGTGCGTACGGCTTCCATTCTTGCCCTGACGTCGCCTTCGCTACCGGTCTGGATCGCCTTGTTGAGCAAGTCACAGGACGACGCAGTCTGGGACGGCGTGGGCCGCGACGACGCAGGCTGGGTGGGTTGGCCGGGAGCACTACAGGGAGCTGGAGCGGGGACGCCGGCATTGCACGGAGCTGACGCGGGAGCGTTGACTGGAGCGGGGGCGTGAGTCATCACGTTCACCCAGCCTTGTTCTCCGGGGACATAGAACGCCACGACCCCCATTCCAACGAGCAAGCCGAGAAAAAAGCAGGCGACGTGCCCGTTGATATGCATGTTTCCCCGTCTGTTCGCGCTGCAACGGAATCCGAGACCCGTTGGTTCTGCGCCGTATGTTCAGCTGAGCCAGCCGGGCGTCCACTCCTGCCGGAAGTCCGGGTGGTCAGCCTATGCAAGGGCCAGGAGGGTCATCACGGCGCGGTGAGCCAGGGGTCGTGGCCGGGCATCACTCGTCTTCTTCGTCCCAGATCCGGGTCTTCCTGACCTTGACGGGTCGGGGGGGCGTCGGTGAGCCTCCCGGCAACGGACCAGGCGCCAGCGCGCCTTCGACCAGCTCGCGCCGGACACCGACGAAGACCAGGACCAGCCCGACCGGCGCGGCCAGCCACCACTGCAACGCGTAGGCCAGGTGGGGTCCCTGGCCCGTGTCAGGGCTCTCCAGCGCCTGGGCGTGCTCGATGCGCTGGCCGGGCGTCCCGACCTCGGAGCGCCGGATCAGGTACGCGCCATACAGCGAGGCGCCCGACTGCGCGCTCGCCTCAGCGAGGTTGATCGAGGCCAGCTGGCCGTTCGTCATCCGCCGTCCCAGGCTCGGCTCACCCAGTCGCAGCCAGCCGGTGACGGTGATCTGCCCGGACGGGGTGGCCGGGGCTCTGGAGGGGTCTGCGGCCGTGCGTCCGTTAGGGATCCACCCCCGGTCGACCAGCAGGGACGTGCCGTTGGCCAGCCGCAGCGGAACCACCACGTCGTAGCCGTAGATGCCGTTGTTCGGGCGGTTACGCACCAGCATCACGTGCTGGGCGTCATACCGTCCGGTGACGGTGACGGTGGTCCACTCCTTCAGCTGGGGGAGCGGGACGCCTGGCCTGGGCATGGCCACGGACAACGGCACGGGACGGGCGGTGTAGTGGCTGTCGATCCGCTGCGCCCGGGCGGCCTTGCCCTCGTGCCGGTGCCACTGCCACTGGCCGAGGTAGAAACAGGCGACCGCGAAGAGCGTTGCGGTGGTCAGCATGGTGAGCCAACGCCGGGTCATCACCACTCTGAGCACCTGACGACCGTACCGCCCGGCACCGACCCGCGCCTGACCGCAGGACGGGGTTCGTGCGAGATCCCGCACCGACGCGAGCCCAGGAGGGGGAGGATCCGCAGGGGCCTCAGTGCCGGGTCCGGTCAGCCCATCTCGTCGGTGAGCTCGGAGACCGGGATGGCGTCTTTGAGGAACCCGCGCTTGGACAGGAAGTCGGAGAGCGGGTCGGCGTGAGTCTCGCAGGCCAGCCAGGTCTTACGCCGCTCCGGCGCATGCAGCTTGGGGTTGTTCCACAACAGGCCGTACGCCGCGTCGGTCCGGCAGCCCTTGGCGCTGCAGCGGACCGTGTGGTCGGTACGGGATGGATCTGTGCTCATACAGGTGGCTCCTCATCGTGACGACGGGGTGAGATCTGTCGAGCCGTGCCGTCGTTGGGTGTCACCGGACCAAGGGTCTTACCCCCTCGCGGCCTCGTGGCATTGGCCACGACAACGGCGATATAGGGGAGGATGACAGCGGCGATGACAAGGCACCAACCTACCACCGTCCAATGGAGCACCGGGATCGCGATGGCCGCCAGAACGAAGCACGCGGTACGGATTCCCATGGACACCAGGTAGCGGCGCATTCGCCCGTCCTGGTCGTCCTTCAGAGACTCCGGCAGGCCGGTGACAGAGAACACCGGATCGCTGGAACGCGCATCGTGTTTCCTCACAAGACGACACTATGCCGGTGCCCGCCGGGGTGCACCTGAAGTGCTCAAGGGTGTTCGGCTAGCGTGTTTCACCGTGCGCCCGGATAGACTTCGCGCCGGTGCTCGGACATGAGTTCGGACCATAACCCTGGTGGAGGATCTCATGGCCGACCCACGCAATGTGCTGATCACCGGCGGCAACCGGGGCATCGGCCTGTCGATAGCCCGCGCTTTCGTCACGGCCGGTGACAATGTGGTGATCACCCACCGTTCCGGTGAGCCCCCCGAGGGGCTGCACGGCGTGATCTGCGAGGTGACCGACAGCGAGTCGGTGAACGCCGCGTTCACGGCCGCCGAAGAAACCCTGGGCGGCCCGGTCGAGGTGCTCGTGGCCAATGCCGGGATCACCCGCGACGGACTGCTGATGCGGATGAGCGACGAGGACTTCGGCTCGGTGGTCGACACCAACCTCACCGGCGCCTTTCGCTGCGCCCGCCGGGCCAGCAAGGGGATGATCAAGATGCGCAAGGGCCGGATCGTCTTCATCTCGAGCGTGGTGGGCCTCTACGGCTCGGCAGGCCAGACGAACTACTCAGCCAGCAAGTCGGCCCTGGTTGGGCTGGCCCGGTCCATCTCGCGCGAGCTGGGGGGCCGGGGGATCACCGCCAACGTGGTGGCACCGGGCTTCATCGACACCGACATGACCGCCGAGCTGTCACCGGAGCTCAGGAAGACCTACCTGGCGGGCATCCCGGCCGGCCGCTTCGCCTCGCCGGAAGAGGTCGCGCAGGTCGTCAGGTTCATCTCCTCACCGGACGCCGCCTACATCACCGGCGCCGTCATTCCTGTTGACGGCGGGCTGGGCATGGGTCACTGACCGATCCCAAGAGCACTGGACAGACCTGGCATTTCTCGGAAGGAAGAGCATGTTGTTGCAAGGTAAGAAGCTGCTGATCACGGGAGTCCTCAAGGACTCCTCGATCGCTTTTCAGGTGGCCAAGCTGGCCCAGGAAGAGGGCGCTGAGGTTGTCCTGACCTCGTTCGGCCGCGCGCTGAAGATCACCCAGGCGATCGCCAAGCGGTTACCGTCCACCCCGGAGATCGTCGAGCTCGACGTGACCAACCAGGAGCACCTCGACTCCCTGGCCGAGCGGCTCAGTGAGCACGTCGACCGGCTCGATGGCGTGCTGCACTCGATCGGCTACGCCCCGCCCGGCGCCTTCGACTTCCTCGGCGCCAGCTGGGAGGACGTCTCGACCGCCCTGCAGACGTCGGCCTACTCCCTCAAGGCCCTTGCGATGGCCACGCTTCCGCTGATGCCGCAGGGTGGCAGCCTGGTCGGCCTGACCTTCGACGCGCACTACGCGTGGCCGATCTACGACTGGATGGGCGTGGCCAAGGCCGCGTTTGAGTCCACCAGCCGCTACTGCGCCCGCGATCTGGGGCCCAAGGGCGTGCGGGTCAACCTCGTCGCGGCCGGCCCGATCCGGACCACCGCAGCCAACTCGGTTCCCGGGTTCGGGACCTTTGAGGACTCCTGGGACGCCAAGGCCCCGCTGGGCTGGGATGTCAACGACGCGGTCCCGGCGGCGAAGGCCTGCGTGGCGCTGCTGTCCGACTGGTTCCCGGCAACCACCGCCGAGATCATCCACGTCGACGGCGGCTTCCACGCGATGGGCTGACGGCGCCTTGAGCCTGGGCGGCTAGAGTCCGCGCCATGATGGCTGCGCCCGTGACGGTGACCGAGATCCGTGTTCTCGAGGGGCCCAACCTGTACTTCCCGCGGCCAGCGATCAAGATCGTTGTCGAGGCTCCGGGATACCTCAGCGTCGACGAGGAGCGCCTGCGCGGCATCAGCAGGCGGCTGGGCATGCGAGTGGTCCGCCCGGGGGCTCCAAACTCCGAACAGCGTCAGCGAGCCGTCATGCGGCTGGTGGCCCAGGTCGTGCACCAGATAGCGGCGGGATCAGGCACCACCAGGCTGGGCGTCCGGGTGCGTACCGGCGGGTCCCGTGAAGGGGTGGTCGTTGCTTTCCCGTGGCGCTGGCGGGGTCGCGGACTGGCTCTTGGCGAGTCCCTCGGGCCGGCGTTGACAGCACTGCTCGACCCGGACCAGGCGATCCACGAGAGTGCTCTGGGCGTTGCGGTCGCGGGGGTGACCGGCGCCGACAAGGGCGCCCTGCACACGATCACGAAGCCGAAGATCCCGGTCGCGTCGGTGACCGGGACCAACGGCAAGACCACCACGACCCGCCTACTCGGGCACATGGGTATGACAGCCGGCCTGGTGACTGCCTGGAGTGCCACCGACGGGGTGGTCGCCCAGGGGCGGATGGTTGAGCCGGGCGACTACTCGGGGCCGGCCGGCGGACGCAAGGTCCTGGCCACTCCGGGGGTCCAGCTGGGCATCCTTGAGACGGCTCGCGGGGGCCTGCTCCTGAGGGGCATGGGCATCGCGGTGAACGACGTCAGCGTGGTCACCAACGTGTCCGCCGACCACCTCGGGGAACAGGGCATCGAGACCCTCGACCAGCTGGCCGAGGTCAAGGCGATCGTCACCAGGATCACCAGGCCGGGTGGCTGGGTGGTGCTCAACGGCGACGACCCGCGCGTGTGGGCGATGCGGGTGGGGATCAAGGCCAGGCCGTGGGCGTTCAGCCTCGATCCCGACTCGCCGGCCCTGCGGGAGTCTCTGGGTCTGGGCGGGCGCGGGGTCACCGTCCTGGACGGTGACCTGGTCGTGCTGGCGCCGAACACCGACCCCGACCATCTCGTGCCGGTCCTGGATGTGCCGATGACACTGTCCGGCCTTTCGGCGCACAACATCGCCAACGCCCTGGCGGCGACTGCGGCCGCTCTGGGCCTTGGCCTGCCGAGGGAGGCCGTGGTGCAGGGGCTGCGCACCTTCGCCCCCGATCCGCGGCACAACCCCGGCCGGATGAACGTGTACTCGCTGCCGCTGGCCGGCGGTGGCGTGGCAACGGTGATCATCGACTTCGCGCACAACGAGGCCGGCCTCGAGGGGTTGCTCAGCGTGGCCGAGGGGTTGCGACCGCCTGGGTCCGCCGTCCATCTCGGGCTCGGCTCGGGCGGTGACCGCACGGACGAGATCCTGCACTCGCTCGGCGAACTGGCCGGCCGCCGGGCAGACCGGGTGTCGGTGGTCCACAAGGAGAGCTATCTGCGGGGCAGGCAGATGGCGGACCTCGAGGCCCAGCTGCGGACCGGACTGGCCCGGGTCGGTGTCGCGGAGGTCGACTCGTACCCCACCGAGCTCGACGGACTGCGGGCTCTGGTGGCCAGGGCCGGCGACGGTGACGTGCTGGCGATCATGGTCCATGCCGACCGTGTCCGGCTCGACGGGTGGCTCACCGCAGGCGGAGCCACCATGGACCGGCCAGGCGACATCCGCAAGAAGGTCGTTGCCTCCCGCGGCGAGCACGAGGCCGAAGCCGCCATCGCCCGGATCAGGGACGAGCCCGACGCGCACATTCGCCTGGATGCGGCCCAGAGCCTGTTCGAGACCGGTCCGGGGGATCCGCGGCTGATCTTCGAGCTGGCCAGCGCCCACCGGGGCGCCGGTGACGAGCAGCAGGCGATTGCCCTGTACGACAAGGCGGTTGTTGCCGGGCTACGTGAGCCGCACCGTCACCGCGCGCTGCTCCAGCAGGCCGCCTGCCACCGCCGTACCGGCGATTTCGGTGCCGCCCGTGCGATCCTGGACGCCCTCAGCGTCGAACGACCAGGCAGCGCCGCAGTGGCTGCCTATCGGGCGTTGACGATGCTCGACCAGGGGGAGGCCGACGCCGCCGTGGCCGATCTGATCGACGTGGTTCTCTCTCGATCCGGGGATGCCGACGACGAGGATCACCGCGCCGCCCTCCACCGCTGCGCCGGGCAGCTCCGATGACCGGCGCCGTCACTTTTCGCCGGGCAACCTCCGCCGACGCCGGACGGGTGGCTGAGATCTTCCTGACATCCCGGCAGACGGCCATGCCCTGGCTGGCCCGACCGCACACCGATGACCAGACCCGGTGGTGGCAGGCCAACGTCCTGCTGCCTCGCGGCACTCTGGTGGTCGCCGAGCGTGACGGTGAGGTGGTCGGTTTCGCCGAGCCCGTCGACGGCTGGCTGAACGCGTTGTATGTCGCACCGCCAGCTCAGGGGACCGGGGTCGGGTCTGCGCTTTTCGAGCACGCCATGGCGTTGCAGCCGGAGGGTTTCGACCTGTGGGTGTTCCAGCGAAATGTCCGCGCCCGGGACTTCTATGCGCGCTACGGCTGTGTCGAGGTCCGCCGTACCGACGGCGCGGAGAACCAGGAGCGCGAGCCGGACGTCCTGCTCCGCTGGTCGCCCGCTCGCTGGCGCTCTCCGAGGGTTTAGCCGACCGGCACCGGCATACCCTGCTGGTCGGCTGGAGGAAGGACCCCAAGGTTCTGGAGCTCGACCGAGGCGGCTGCCTCGTCCCCGGAGGCCTGGGCGGCGTCCTGCATCTCCTGCGGGCGCATGTCGGGGTCTCCTGCGGCCTCACCGCTGTGCGCACCCGCCTGCGCCTGGGTGGTGATGTTCTCGAGCTCGCGCATGACTGTCGAGTGGTTGTCGACGCACAGGACGACGAGATCGCCGGGATTGGCACGAGCCAGGCAGTGCCGTACGGCGGCCAGCTCTTCCAGAACCACCTCCACCTGGCGGCAGCGTGCCGTGCCCTCGGCCATCCGGGCCCGCGCGCCCTGCGCCACAAGGTCCGCGGTGACTCCTGCCTGACGCCCGCGGAGGCGGACGTCCTCGCGAACGACCACGACGTCGAAGTGCTCGGCCGCAATAGCTCCCAGCTCTCGGATGTCGTCATCGCGGCGGTCGCCCGCGGCGGCGATGAGCCCGATCCGAGAGGGCTTGCCCAGATCTGACTGACCCGCCTTCTGTGCCGAGTACGACTCGACGAAGTCACCGAGCATGCGCATGCCGGGAGGGTTGTGGCAGTAGTCGACCACCACGTCGATGTTGTTGATGTCGAGCAGGTTCATCCGGCCGGGGGAGAGGTAGTACGACGTCGTGAAGGTCCGCAGGCCCTGGCGGATGTCGTGCAGGGGGGCACCGGCCGCGAAGGCGGCGCCGGCGGCAGCCATGGCGTTGGCGACGTTCATCTTGGCCGCACCGCCGAAGGTCGAGGGCAGCAGGTGAGTCCACGCCAGCTGCATGCTGCGCTTGCCGTGCCGGATGACGATCATGTCGCCCTTGTCGGTCGGCTCGAGCACGATCGCGCGTCCGCCGCGGCGGCAGCGCTCATCGATGAACGCTCGCACCTTGCTGCCCGGGGGCTGCATCGAGAACCACACGATGCCACCGGAACAACGATGCCTCATGCCGCGGACCAGCGCGTCGTCGGCGTTCAGGACCGCGAAGCCATCGCGCGGGACGGCCTCGACGACGACGGCCTTGACGTCGGCCAGCTGCTCCAGGGTGTCGATCCCGCGGAGCCCGAGGTGGTCCGGGGCGACGTTGGTCACCACGGCGACGTCGTTGCGGTCATAGCCCAGGCCCTCGCGCAGGATGCCACCCCTGGCCACCTCCATGACCGCGAAGTCGACCCGGGGGTTCTGCAGCACCATCCTGGCCGACTTCGGGCCCGAGGCGTCCGCCTTGATGATGAGGCGTTCGTCGATCACGATGCCGTCGGTCGAGGTCATCCCGACCTTGCGGCCCAGGCCCTTGAAGATGTGGGCGATCATCCGCGCCGTCGTCGTCTTGCCATTGGTGCCGGTCACCGCAATGACCGGAACCCGGGACGGCGCGCCCGGCGGGAACAGCAGGTCGACCACGGGCTTGGCGATGAACTGCGGGTCCCCGACGGTGGGGTGGGTGTGCATCCGGAAGCCGGGTGCGGCGTTGACCTCGCAGATCGCCCCGCCGGTCTCCCGGACGGGGTGCGCGATGTCCGGGCAGATGAAGTCGATCCCGGCGACGTCCAGGCCGATCATCCGGGCGGCTTCCTCGGCGATCTCCACGTTGTCCGGGTGGGCGTCGAAGGTGCGGTCCACGGAGATGCCGCCGGTGGACATGTTGCCGGTCAGGGCCAGCTTGACCGTGCTGCCAGCCGGGGGGACGGACACCAGGGCAAGGCCCTGGCCGGTCAGCAGGTCGATGGCGGCGGCGTCGACGGTGATCCTGGTCAGCACCTTCTCGTGGCCGACCCCCCGGCGGGGATCGGCGTTGGTGATCTCGATGAGCTCGGCGACGGTGTGCTTCGCGTCCCCGACCACGTGAGCGGGGACCCGCTCGGCGATGGCGGCCATCTTGCCGCCGACGATGAGGCACCGGTAGTCGCGCCCGACCAGCAGCGACTCGACGATGCAGATGCCGCGGCTGGACTGGCCCTGCGCCACCGGCCAGGCGGCGCGCACGGCGTCCGCATCGGCCAGGTTCAGGCAGACGCCCCGCCCGTGGTTGCCGTCCAGCGGCTTGACCACGCACGGGTAGCCGATCCGGTCGGCAGCCAAGACGGCCGCCTCTGCGGTGCGCACCGTCTCGCTGCGGGGGACCGGCAGGCCGGCCGAGGCCAGCAGCCGGGAGGTCAGTGCCTTGTCGCCGGCGATGTCCACGGCCAGGGCACCGGTCTTTGACGTCATGGTGGCCCGGATCCGCTGGGAGTGAACGCCCTGGCCGAGCTGGATCAGCGAGTACTCGTTCAGCCGGATCCACGGGATGCCCCGCGAGACGGCCTCTTCGAGGATCGCGGTGGTCGACGGACCGAACGCGATGCGCTGGGCGTTGCTCACGAACCTTTCCAGCTCGGCCCTGACGTCGAAGCCCGGCTCGGGCCGGACGAGATGGTTGATGAGCCGGATCGCCAGGTCCCCGGCGGCCAGCCCGACCCGCTCGTCGACGTACCCGAAGATGACGTTGTAGACCCCTCGCCGGCCCCTGACCTGGCGGGTCTTGCCTCGGCTCAGCTCATGGCCCGCTTCTTTCTGGATCTGCAACGCGACGTGCTCGGCCACGTGCCCCAGCCAGGTGCCCTCGCGCAGGCGCTCCACGAAGCCACCGGCCACCCCGCGCGAGCAGGTGTGTTCCGACAGCCCTGGCAGGAACGTCAGCAGCTCGTCGGTGAAGCCGTCGATGGTATTGCTGGGGTGGTCCTCGAGACTGCCGAGGTCGACGACCAGATGGACGGCCGGCTCGTAGGACCAGATGTTGGGCCCACGGTAGACACGCGACTCGATGATGGCCAGGTCCGGCGCTGGAGGTCCGGCCGGAAGGGGACTTTCGTGGGCCATACCGTGCTCCTCAGTTGGTACTCCGCGGCGCAGTCTGGCCGGCGTGGCTGGAGTCGTCGGGGTCTTTCGATGATGCCCTGACGACCACGTCAGGGTGCTTCTCGACGAACCCGATCAACTGTGCCGTGTGCAGGTCGAACTTAGCGCCGGCCGGCAGAGAGTGAACTACCGCACCCGATATCAGCAGCGGAGCGTGCTGACGCGCCTCGGGGACATCGCTGACGGCCGCTCGGGCATCGACGACGAAGACGGCTCCGGAGCCCACCACGGTCAGGCTGCGTCCGTCGCGAACCTCGGCGGCGGTGTCCTCGTCGATGCCCATCCCGAGCAGGTTCGGTGAGCTGGCCACCAGCGACATCAGCCGTCCGTAGCGGCCCCGCTCATCGAAGTGCTGGTCGATGATGACACCCGGCAGCAGGCCGAGCCCTGAGGTGAGCTGGCTGGTGCGCTGGCGCGGGGTCACCCCATCGGCGCCCAGCGAGATCATGAACTGGCTCATGATGGAGGCACCGGCCGACGTGCCTGCTACCACCGCACCGCGATCGTGCGCCCGGGAGATGGCGGCCGCGAGGGGCGTGCCGACGAAGAGCTGGGCAAGCTTGAGCTGGTTGCCGCCGGTGATGAAGACGCCGGTGGCGTTGTCCATCGCCTGCACCAGAGCCGTCCCGGCCGCGGCCTGGCGGGACCGGGGGTTGACGACGTCGACCGTTGTTGTACCGAGCCTGCTGAAGGCGGCGGTGTAGGTCGCGACCGTCTCGGCAGCCAGGGAAGAGGCGCTGGGAATGATGACGATGCGGGCGTTGCGTCCGCCGGCGAGCCGGACGAAGCGTCGCAGGATCGTGGCGCGCCCCACCTTGTCCTCGGCACCGCCGATGATGAGCAGACAGGTGTGCACGGTTCGCGTCATGCCGACAGCCTAGGAGTCAGCGGGCGGGCAGGTCCGGCGCCGGAGTGAGCAGGCCGTCGGCCTTGTCGGCATCCTCGATCTCCTCGCGGGTGATTCCCAGCAGATACAGGACGGCGTCCAGATAGGGCACGTTGACCGCCGTGTCGGCCTGCTCGCGCACGATCGGCTTGGCGTTGAACGCGATTCCCAGGCCGGCGGTAGCGAGCATGTCGAGGTCGTTGGCGCCATCGCCGATGGCCACCGTTCGGGAAAGGGGCAGGTGCTCCGCGGCGGCGAAACGGCGCAGCGCCTCGGCCTTGCCCTGGCGGTCGACGATCTCACCGACCAGGCCCCCGGTGAGCAGCCCGTCCCTGATGTCGAGACGGTTGGCGTGGGCGTGGTCGATACCCAGCTCAGCCGCGAGCGGGCCGACGATCTCGATGAACCCCCCGGAGACGACGGCGACCGTGAAACCGAGCCGTTTCAGCGTGCGGACCAGCGTCCGGGCGCCGGCGGTGAGCCGAACCTCCGCGCGTACCTCATCCAGGACGCCCACCGGGAGACCGGTGAGCAGGGCGACCCGGGCACGCAGGCTCTCGGCGAAGTCGAGCCCTCCACTCATGGTCTCGGCGGTCACCGCGGCCACCTCGGCCTCCTTGCCGGCGCGCCTGGCCAGCAGGTCGATCACCTCGTCCTGGATCAGCGTGGAGTCCACGTCCATGACGACGAGCCGCTGACCACGGCGGGCCAGGCCGGCCGGGGAGACGGCGATGTCGACGCCGCGCACGGCGGCCTCGAGCGAGAGCTCCACCCGCAGGGCGCCGATGTCAGCCCCCGAGATGTCCAGCTCCACCGTGGTGACCGGATACCGGGACAGGCGCCGTATCCGGTCGATGTTGGCGCCGTGCGCCGCGATCCTGGCGCTGACCGCGGCCACCGCGCTGGCCAGCAACGGTGCGCCCAGAACGACCACGACAGCGCGGCCACCGCGTCGGGCCGGGTTGTCGCCCATGCCGGACCTGACGGTGACGTTCAGGCCCAGCGAGGTGCCCACCCGGACGACCACCTCTCGCAGCCGCTTGTCCCCGGGACCGGCAGACAGCAGCAGCGCCAGGGTCAGGTGGCCACGCACGACGACCTGCTCGAGATCGAGGACCTCCGCCCCCACATCCGCGATGGCGTCGAACAGGGTGCTGGTCAGACCCGGGCGATCGTCGCCCGAGACAGTGACCAGCAGGGTGTGCGGTGCGAGGTCAGGCACGGTTGCGTTCATCCCGCCAGGCGACCAGGTCCCTCAGCGGGGCCAGATCGTAGGCGGGTCCGCCGACCCCGTAGGTGAACAGGCGGGTGCCCACGGCATACAGCTCCTCGGCGCTGGTTGCCGGGTCCTTGGGCGACACCCCGGCGGAGCGTTCGATCTCCAGCGGGTCACGCCCCGCCTTGGCGCACCACTCGTCAAGCACGGCGTGCTTGTGCGCGACTGTCTCTGCATCACCGAAACCGTGCCAGATGTCGGCGTGCTCGGCCACGATCCGGAGGGTCTTGCGCTCCCCGCCGCCACCGATCAGCACCGGGATCTGACGGATCGGCTGCGGGTTCAGCTGGGCCAGGCGGCTGGTGATCAGCGGAAGGTCCCGGTCGAGGGCGTCCAGGCGTCCGCCGGCGGTCCCGAACTCGTAGCCGTAGGCCTCGTAGTCCTTCTCGAACCAGCCGGAACCGATGCCCAGGATCAGCCGTCCGTCACTGATGTTGTCGACGGTGCGGGCCATGTCAGCCAGCAGCTGGGGGTTGCGGTACGAGTTGCAGGTGACCAGCGCGCCGATCTCGACCCGCTCGGTGACTTCGGCAAAGGCCGCCAGCATCGTCCAGCACTCCAGGTGCTTGCCCTCGGGCTCGCCGTACAAAGGATAGAAATGATCCCAGTTGAAGACCACATCGGCGCCCAGCTCTTCGGCCTGTGCGCAGGCGCGCCGGATCTCGCGGTACTCCGCGTGCTGGGGCTGGAGCTGGACTCCCACTCTGGCCGGGCGCGGGTCTGCCGTCATGGGCGGACCACCTGGCTCTTGCCGATCACGGTGATGCCGGAGTCGGTGACCGTGAAGCCTCGCGCCAGGTCTAGCTCGCGGTCCACGCCGATGCTCACCCCGGGTGGCACGACGACGTTCTTGTCGATGATCGCCCGGTGCACAGTGGCATTGCGGCCGATCTGGACGAAGTCCAGCAGCACGCTGTCGGTGACCTTGGCATAGCTGTGGACGTGAACCCCTGGTGAGATCACCGAGTGGGACACATGACCGCCGCTGATCACCACGCCGGGGGAGACCGCCGAGTCGAGCGCCTCGCCGATGCGACCTTCTGACCCGTGCACGAACTTGGCCGGCGGGTAGTTGCCGTGGTCGGTGTAGATCGGCCACTGGTAGTTGTAGAGGTTGAACACCGGGTGGATCGAGATGAGATCCATCTGCGCGTCGTAGTACGAGTCGATGGTGCCGACGTCGCGCCAGTATCCGTGGTCGCGATCGGTGGAGCCGGGGATCGGGTTGTCCTTGACGTCGTAGGCGTAGGCGTCGCCGCGGCGGACGAAGTCGGGGACGATGTCGCCGCCCATGTCGCGCATGCTCCCGGTACGTTCCGCGTCCCGGGTGACAGCGTCGACCAGGACATCGGTGTTGAACACGTAGATGCCCATCGAGGCCAGGATCTCGTCGGGGGAGTCCGCCAGGCCGATGGCGTCCTTGGGCTTCTCCAGGAAGGCCGCGATCTTGGTGCTGCCGGCCTCGACCTGGATGACGCCGAACTGGTCGGCCAGGGCGATCGGCTGGCGGATCGCGGCGACTGTCACCCCGGCGCCGGTCCTGATGTGTTCTTCGACCATGTGGCTGAAGTCCATCCGGTAGACGTGGTCCGCCCCGGCCACCACGACGATGTCGGGCTTCGAGTCGTACACGAGGTTCAGGCTCTGGTAGATCGCGTCGGCGCTGCCCTGGAACCAGCTTTTGTCGATCCGCTGCTGGGCCGGCACCGGCGTCACATAGTTGCCGAGCATCGTCGACATCCGCCACGTCGTGCTGATGTGGCGGTCCAGGCTGTGCGACTTGTACTGGGTGAGCACGACGATCTGGAGGTACCCCGAGTTCACCACGTTGCTGAGCGCAAAGTCGATCAGGCGGTAGATACCACCGAAGGGCACGGCGGGTTTAGCGCGGTCTGCCGTCAGGGGCATCAGGCGCTTGCCCTCGCCGCCTGCCAGGACGATTGCCAGGACCTTGGGTGAGCCGCTTCGCATAGCCATGGGCTGAGCCTATTGCGGGGACGGTTTCGCCACGAGCCCCGGCTCGGTCTAGCGTTGTCAGAATGAGAGTCGACATCTTGAGCAAGGAGTACCCGCCGCAGGTTTATGGTGGCGCCGGCGTGCACGTCGCCGAGCTGGTCCGCGCGTTGCGCGACCGCGGGGACGTTGACGCCAGGGTCCGCTGTTTCGGCGGACCGCGCGACGAGCCGGGCACCACCGGGTATGCCGATCTGCCGCAGCTCGCGGCGGCGAACCCGGCAATCTCGACCCTCGGCGTCGACCTGGCCATGGTCGCCGACTGCGCCGGCGCGGACCTGGTGCACTCGCATACCTGGTACGCCAACATGGCCGGGCACCTGGCCTCGCTGCAGCACGCGGTGCCCCACGTGGTGTCCGCACACAGCCTGGAGCCGATGCGCCCCTGGAAGGCCGAGCAGCTGGGCGGGGGCTACGCCGTCTCCTCCTGGGCCGAGCGGACCGCCTACGAGGGGGCTGCCGCAGTCATCGCGGTCAGCGCGGGGATGCGAGCCGACGTGCTGAGCAGCTATCCGTGGATCGACCCGGCCAAGGTCCATGTCGTGCACAACGGCATCGACTCCCAGCTCTGGGCACCGGACTCGAGCCCGGGTGCGCTCGAGAAGCTGCGCAGGCACGGGGTGGACCCCGACCGGCCCTCGGTCGTGTTCGTGGGCCGGATCACCCGCCAGAAGGGGTTGCCCTACCTCTTGCGCGCGGCGGCTGAGCTGCCGCCCGAGGTGCAGCTGGTGCTGTGTGCCGGCGCGCCGGACACCCCTCAGCTGATGGGCGAGGTCGAGGCGCTGATGGCCGAGCTGCGCCAAGGCCGGGCGGGCGTGGTGTGGATCACCGAGATGTTGCCCCGGGCCGAGGTCATCGCGCTGCTCAGCGCCGCAACGGTGTTCGCCTGCCCGTCGGTGTATGAGCCGCTGGGGATCGTCAACCTCGAGGCGATGGCCTGCGAGCTCGCGGTCGTCGCCACGGCGACCGGGGGCATCCCGGAGGTCGTCGTCGACGGTGAGACAGGCTGGCTGGTGCCGATCGAGCAGGTCGCGGACGGCAGCGGGGTGCCGGTGGACCCGGATCGTTTCGTGGCCGATCTCGCCCGGGCGCTGAACGAGGCGGTCAGCGACCCGGAGCGGGCTCGTGGCTTCGGCCGGGCGGGTCGCCGGCGGGCTGTCGAGAGCTTTTCGTGGTCCTCGATCGGCGACCAGACCATGGCGGTCTACCAGTCGGTGCTGGGCTGAGAACAGCGGTGGCCGGCTGCTGCGGTCAAGGCGAATTGGTCTGGATCGACCACGGTGGGGCCGGGATGTGTCGTACGGTCAGTAGTGGGCTCAGAGCGTCTTTTTTCAGCCGAGGCGCTGGCTGCAGATCACTGGCGAGACGTTCGACGGGAGGTCGCGATGACGCGCACCAGGCGGGTACGTCGACGTCCGCTCACGCTCGTGGCCTTCCTGCTTGTCTCCATGGCCAGCTGGGGCCTGGTCAGCGTTGCGCACCAGCGGACGCCGCAGGCCCAGGCGTTGCCGGCACGGCCACCGTCAGCCGACCAGCACCCGCCGGCGGGCACCCGGCCCACGGTTCTTCGTTCTCAGGCGAGCCGCGGCCTGGTGGCGGCCGCCGCGAGGACGGCGCCCCGGGCCGTGGCGGCGAGCAGGAGCAGCACGGCATCGGGTCCCTACGACAAGTACCACGGCCCGAACTACACCAGCCGGGTGCTGCTCAGCTTCGATGACTGTCCGAAGAACCAGGTCCAGCTCGGTAACGTGCTCAACTGGCTGACCGCCAACAACGTCGGGGTGATGATGTTCCCCACCGGGAACTGCGTCGGGTCCTTCGCGAAGCGGTACAAGGTCAACATCACCCTGCAGATGAGGGCCCATGGCCAGTACGTCGGCAACCACTCGATCAGCCACAGCCACCTGACGCACCTGACCCGCGCCGGCGTGCTCCATCAGCTGGGCGCCCCCGGAGTCGTCACCAACTACGGGCGCCCGCCCTACGGCGCGATCAGCAAGACGGTCAACGGCGCCTACGCCGCGAAGCGGATGCGCGAGGTCCTGTGGACGGTTGACTCCAGAGACTGGACCGGCAAGAGCGCCAGCCGGCTGGGCCGGGATGTCATCGCCAAGAGCAGACCGCGCAGCATGGTGCTGATGCACATGCAGTGGCGGGGTTTCTATCCGGCCACACTGACACAGATCAAGACCGGGCTCGCAAAGAAGCATCTCAGCCTCTGCCGCAGGTACCCGGGGACGGCTCCCGTCCGAACACCCGACAGACTGCCCTGTTAGCAGGCCTGCTCCGCCATTGAGCTGGACCCGGTTGGGCAGGCTGCCGGTGAGGCGTTCAGGGCAGACAGGTGGCAGACAGGTGGCAGACAGGTGATTGAGATGGGCGAGGCTGACCTCCGCGAGAATGTGCAGCTAATCGCGTACGCGGACCGGTTCGGAGGCAGCCTGGCGGGGTTGCGGGAGCTCCTGGACGGGCCGCTCCGGGGGCTCTTCGCCGGGGTTCACGTGTTGCCGTTCTTCACCCCGTTCGACGGGGCCGATGCGGGCTTCGACCCGGTCGACCACACCGAGGTGGACCCCCGGCTCGGATCCTGGGATGACGTGCGGGCACTGGCTGCCGGGTACACGTTGATGGTCGACCTCATCGTCAACCACGTCTCGGCCGGCTCCGCCCAGTTCCGTGACGTGCTGGCCCGGGGCGATGACTCGCCGCACGCCGGCATGTTCCTGACCATGTCGGACGTGTACCCCGGGGGCGCGGACGAGGCCGAGCTGGCCGGGATCTACCGCCCCCGCCCGGGCCTGCCGTTCACCGCGCTGACCCTGGGTCAGCGCCGGCGACTCGTCTGGACGACCTTCACGAGTGCGCAGATCGACCTCAACCTGGCCGATCCGGCCGGCCGGGCCTACCTGGACCGGGTGCTGGTGGCCCTGGCCGAGGGCGGGGTATCGATGGTGCGCCTGGATGCGGTGGGGTACTCGATCAAGACGGCCGGCACCTCGTCCTTCATGACCCCCCGCACTCTGGGGTTCATCGACGAGCTGACCGCGCGGGCGCGCGAGCTCGGGGTGAGCGTGCTGGTGGAGATCCACGCCCACTTCGAGCGGCAGATCTCGATCGGCTCGGCCGTGGACCGCGTCTACGACTTCGCGTTGCCGCCGCTGCTGTTGCACGGGCTGTACACGGGTGACCCGGCGCCGTTGCGCCGGTGGCTGGCCGTGCGGCCCGTCAACGCGGTGACGGTGCTGGACACCCACGACGGGATCGGGGTGATCGACGTCGGGCCCGACCAGATGGGCGACGGCCGCCCTGGCCTGCTCACTCCCGAACAGGTCTCGGCCCTGGTCGAGGGCATCCATGAAAGGTCCGGCGGGCAGTCCCGGGAGGCGACCGGCTGGGCCGCCTCCAACGTGGACGTCTACCAGGTCAACTGCACGTACTACGCCGCGCTGGGCTGCGACGACGCGGCCTACCTGCTGGCCCGGGCGGTGCAGTTCTTCACGCCGGGGATCCCTCAGGTCTACTACGTCGGCCTGCTCGCCGGCGACAACGACATGGGTCTGCTGGCACGGTCCGGGGTGGGCCGGGACATCAACCGGCACTCGTACACGCCCGGGGAGATCGCCCGGGACCTTGCCCGCCCGGTCGTCGTGGCGCTGCTGGAGCTCATCCGCTTCCGCAACGCCCACCCGGCGTTCACCGGCCGCTGCGAGGTCGGCGGTGACGGATCGCACGTCACCCTCACCTGGACCTCGGGCGCGCACCTCGCGGCGCTGGATGCCGATCTCGCGGCCGGGCGGGCGACGCTCAGCTGGACCGGTCCGGACGGCGAGGCCCGCACCTGTCACGACCTGCTCGAGCTCCGTCACGGGCACTGACCCGGCGATCGGGGCGCACCGCTGCGACGCAGACCCCGCCGACCGAGACCCCGACGGTGGCCTCGCCGGGCCCTGGGCCGCCCGGATGGCTGTTCGGGGGTCCCGTCTAGGGTGAGGACGTGATCCTTGCCGAGGATGTCCTCCTGCTTCTCCTGAACGACTCCACGGGCAAGGCGGCGGTTGATACGACCCGCCTTGACCTTGCCCTCGCCGGCGGGGTCCTGCTGGATCTGGCCACCCTCGGGCGGGTGGACGTGACGGGTCAGGACGAGCAGGTCAAGAAGGGCCGCCTCGTCGTGCGAGATGCCCGGCCGACCGATGACGCCGTCCTGGACGAGGCGCTGCGCCGGATCGCCGAGCTAGGCCCGAAGAAGCCCGAAAGCGTTCTGCCGAAGCTGGTCAGGGGCCTGCGCCAGGATCTCCTCGGCCGCCTGATCGGGCGGGGCATCCTGCGGGCGCAGGAGGGACGGGTTCTCGGGATCTTCCCCACCCACTCCTGGCCGGCGATCGACTCGGACCACGAGCGTCAGGTGCGGGCCGGCCTCCACGATGTGCTGGTCTCTGGTCGCACCCCGGCGCCCCGGGAGGCGGCTCTGGTCTCCCTCCTTCAGGCGATCGACCAGGTCCCCAAGGTGCTCGGCGAGGTGGGCGTCCCGGCCCGCGAGCTTCGCCGCCGAGCGAAGGACGTCTCCGAGGGGGGCTTCGCCGACGACGCGGTGCGCCGCGCGGTTCAGGCGGTCAACACCGCGACGACGGCAGCCGTCATGGTGGCGGTCTCGGCAGGGACCATATCCGGCACCTGAGGTCAGGCACCGTCTCCGGGTGCCCGGACGTTAGGCGGAGTCGCCGCGCTGCGGCCGCAAGCCCGCCAGGGACATCGCTGCGATGGTGGCGGCGGCGGCCATGGTCACGTCCGCGCTGGCGTCGAGGGACGTCAGCAGTATGGCGCGCTGCGCCGCCACCGCCGCTGTCAGAACCTGTGACTGGGCCTGGTCGCTCAGGCCGAGCTCGGTGGCAACCGCCACGGTGGCGGCCATCGTGATGATCTTGGTGGCCCGGGCCGGCAGCCCGGCCGGCAGGCCCCACTGGCTGACAGTGAGCTCGTCAGCGATCGATCGAAAGGCGCTGTTCGCCCAGGGCCTGGCATCGAGGTCCTCGATCGCCCGGGTGTGCTCCATCAGCTGTTGTCGGAAGGCCCGCTCGATCTCGCTCAGAGACAGCGCCTCCAGGGTGTGCGCCGCGACGGGGTCGCAGTCGAAGGCCGACCAGGTCACCCTGGTGCCCTGGTCGTCGGCCGGGCCGAAGTGCTCGATGGCTGGCACCAGGGCTCCGCCGATGCCAGGCACGTAGACGCACTCGCCCGCCTCGGTGGCCGCGGCGATGAAGTCGGCCGACCCGCGCGGCATACCGGAGAGGTTGCCTGGTCGGGGTAGCGCCACCAGCACCGCCCGTTCACCGAGGTCGCGCCACAGGGACAGCCGGCCGAGGTCGCCGGTGACATGGTCGAGATCGGGGTGGGCTCGCTGCACGGCCGCGTCCACCGTCAGCTGCCCGGCATACGCTGCCGTCGCCCACAGGGACAGCCTGACGCACAGGGGGAGAACGGACATCGACTCATCGTAGGTCCCGTCAGGCACGATGAGTCGCCTGTGCCCTAGGGTCAGGCATCATGAGCGACGTCCTCGAATTCGCCGGTGTGAGCGTCGTCCGCGGGAGCACGACGCTGCTGGACGACATCACCTGGGAGGTCGAGGAGGGCCAGCGCTGGGTCATCCTCGGGCCGAACGGGGCCGGGAAGACCACCCTGCTGCAGCTGGCAGCGGGCCGGATCCACCCCACCACCGGCGTCGCCGGGGTCCTGGGTGAGGTCCTGGGCGCGGTCGACGTGTTCGAGCTACGCCCCCGGATCGGCTTGTCGAGCGCGGCGATGGCCGAGCGGCTGCCGGCCGGTGAGCTGGTCCGCGATGTCGTGGTCACCGCGTCCTATGGCATCGTGGGGCGCTGGCGCGAGAGCTACGACGCGCTCGACCATGGGCGCGCCGCCGACCTGCTCGCGGACCTGGGCGTGGCCCATCTCAGCGAGCGGACCTTCGGAACGCTGAGCGAGGGGGAGCGCAAGCGGGTGCAGATCGCCCGGGCGTTGATGACCGATCCCGAGCTGATGCTGCTGGACGAGCCGGCCGCCGGCCTCGACCTTGGCGGTCGCGAGGATCTCGTGGCGAGGCTGGCCGCCCTGGCTGCCGATATCGACGCGCCGGCGCTGGTCCTGGTCACCCACCACGTCGAGGAGATACCTCCCTCGTTCACCGACGTCCTGCTGATGCGTGAGGGCCGGATCGTCGCCGCCGGGCCGGTCGAGCTGGTGCTGACCGCGGCGAACCTGTCCGAGACGTTCGGGCTTCCTTTGGTGGTGGAACGCCACGGGGACCGGTGGTCCGCGCGGGCAGCGGCCCCCGAGCAGTACGGTAGGGGTTCAGCGAGTGCAGGAGGGGAGTCACATGTCCTGGTTGAGTGAGAACGGGTGGCTGGGGTGGCTGGGGGTGGCCCTGGTCCTGGGGGCGGTTGAGGCGGCCAGTGTCGACTTCGTCTTCTCGATGCTGGCCGGTGGTGCGCTCGCCGCGTCCCTGGCGGCCGCGCTCGGCTTCCCGTTCGCCGGGCAGGTGATCGTCGCAGTCGTCGTTGCCGCAGCGCTGCTCGCGATGGTGCGTCCGCTCGCCAAACGGTACTTCTCGGTGCCTGAGGGCCATGGTGGCATCGGTGCAGGCGCACACGTCGGTCGCCAGGCGCAGGTGCTGGAGACCGTCACCGAGCATGACGGCCGCATCAAGCTTGCCGGTGAGACCTGGTCAGCACGAACACAGCCAGACGCCGCGCCATGCCTGCCCGGGCAAGAGGTCCGGGTAGTTTCCATCCAGGGAGCCACGGCGATCGTGAGCACCATCGCCGCTGGCCAGGAATCGGAGTGAGTTCGTGACATCTGGAAACGCAGCTCTGCTTGTTCTCTTGCTGCTCGTGGTGTTTGCCGTCATCGTCATCGTCCGGACCGTGAAGATCGTGCCGCAGCAGGTGTCGCTGATCATCGAGCGGCTTGGCAAGTTCTCGCGGACTCTCGAGGGAGGGCTTCACTTCCTGGTGCCCTTCGTCGACAAGGTGCGCGCCAGCGTCGACCTTCGTGAGCAGGTCGTCTCCTTCACCCCGCAGCCGGTGATCACCTCGGACAACCTCGTGGTGAACATCGACACGGTCATCTACTACTCGGTCATCGACTCCAAGTCGGCCGTGTACGAGATCGCCAACTTCATCCAGGGCATCGAGCAGCTGACCGTCACCACGTTGCGTAACGTCATCGGCTCCCTGGACCTCGAGCAGACGCTGACCAGCCGCGACCAGATCAACGCCCAGCTGCGGGGTGTGCTCGACGAGGCGACCGGCAAGTGGGGCATCCGGGTCAACCGGGTCGAGCTCAAGGCGATCGACCCGCCGCGGTCGGTGCAGGACTCGATGGAGAAGCAGATGCGCGCTGAGCGCGACCGCCGCGCCACGATCCTCACCGCCGAGGGCATCAAGCAGTCGGCCATCCTGACCGCCGAGGGCGAGAAGCAGAGCCAGATCCTGCGCGCCGAGGGCTCCGCCCAGGCACGCATCCTCGAGGCTCAGGGACAGTCCCGCGCGATCACCCAGGTGTTCGAGGCCATTCACCGCGGGAAGCCGGACCAGAAGCTCCTCGCCTACCAGTACCTTCAGGTGCTTCCGCAGCTCGCCCGTGGTGACTCCAACAAGATGTGGATCATCCCCAGCGAGCTCACCGACGCTCTGAAGGGCATCGGCAGCGCGCTGGGTGGCCGGGACTCGGTCGACGAGGACGACAAGTGGGTCGACACCGGCGAGGAGCTGCCGAACGCTTTTGACGACACCATCCTGGAGGACCCGGCTGCGGCCCTGGCCGAAGCGCGTGGTCAGGCAGCAGGGGCGTCCGCCGAGGCCGAGAGCCACGCCTCGGCGAGCGAGCGTCGGTCCCGGCCGTCCTACGGCCGTCCGGCGGCAGACTCCCTCGAGGACCAGGCCTCGGCCCTGCACGACTCGGAGCTCGACGACGAACAGGGCTCGCCGGACCAGAGCCGGTAAGACCGGCAGCGAAGCACCCGAAGCGAAGCACCCGAAGCGAAGCACCCGAAGCGAAGCACCCGAAGCGAAGCACCCGAAGATCAGCCACCCGGTCACCCTCGTTAGGGTGACCGGGTGCCCTGGTATCAAGTCATTGCGCTGCTGGCGGCCGGAATGGCTGCCGGGACCATCAACACCATCGTCGGCGCCGGCACCCTGATCACCTTCCCCACCTTGCTCTTCTTCGGGTACGTGCCGCTGGTCGCGAACGTCTCCAACACCGTGGGCCTGCTGGCCGGTGGCCTTGCCGGTATCCACGGCTACCGCCGCGAGCTGGTCGGTCAGGGCGAAGTCCTGCGCCGGCTGGCACCGTGGTCGTTCCTGGGCGCGCTGACCGGGGCGATCCTGCTGCTGTGGCTTCCCGAGTCCGCCTTCGACGCCATCGTGCCGGCCCTCATCGCCGCGGCCCTGCTGCTGGTGCTGTTCGGCCCGCGGCTGAAGGCGTGGGCGGCGGCTCGTCACCCGGACCACGACAGCGGCGGTCGGCGGGTGATGCTGACGGTGGGCGTCTTGGGCGCCGGTGTCTACGGCGGTTACTTCGGGGCGGCCCAGGGCGTCCTGATGGTCGGCATCATGAGTGCGCTGATGGTGATCAGCCTCCAGCGGATCAACGGGCTCAAGAACGTGCTGGTCACCCTCGCCAACGCGGTCGCCGCCGTCGTCTTCATCGTGGTGGCCCCAGACCGGGTCGACTGGCTGGTGGCCGCCCTGATTGCGCTGGGATCGCTGGTCGGCGGCTTCGTCGGGGCCAGGTACGGTCGACGGCTGTCCCCGGTGGTGCTGCGCAGGGTGATCGTCGTGGTCGGTGTGGTGGCCATCGCCAAGATGCTGGTGGCCTGACGATGCCCCTGAAGAGCCCGGTGACCTGACATGCCGATCGAGTTCACCGACCCTGCCGACGAACGTGTCCGTGACTACTTCACGCTGACCGACGTGGCCCTGCGCACCAAGGTCGAGCCGGAGCGCGGACTGTATCTGGCGGAGAGCGAGAAGGTCATCCGCCGGGCCTTGCGCGCCGGGCACCGGCCGCGTTCCTTCCTGATGTTGCAAAGGTGGCTCACCGACCTGTCGGACCTGGTCGGGCAGGCCGAGTCCGACGGGGTCCCGGTGTATTTCGCGCAGCCCGGCGTCATCGAGACGATGACCGGTTTTCACCTCCACCGGGGCGCGCTGGCATCGATGCATCGCCCCCCTCTGGTTCCTCCCGAGGTGTTGCTCCAGGAGGTGTTGCGGAAGAACTCGTTGCTGCAGAGGGCATCTCGGGTCGTCGTGCTCGAGGACATCGTGGACCACTCGAATGTTGGTGCGGTCATCCGCAGTGTCGCCGCGCTGGGGGTTGACGCAGTCCTGATCACCCCGAGATGCGCCGACCCGCTCTACCGGCGTGCCGTGCGGGTCTCCATGGGCACCGTGTTCCAGGTTCCCTGGACGCGCCTCGACCACTGGCCCCAGGACATGCAGATCCTGAAGGACCACGGGTTCACCGTCGCGGCCTTCGCCCTGGGTGATGGGGCGATCAGCCTGGACGACCTCGCAGCCGACCAGCCCGACCGGCTGGCGATGATCTTCGGCACTGAGGGTGAAGGGCTGTCGCGGCTCGCCATCAGGGGCGCAGACCTGGTCGTGAAGATCCCGATGGCCGGGGGAGTCGACTCACTCAACATGGCCGCGGCCAGCGCGGTGGCGATCTGGGCCGTCCGCCCGCCAGAGGTCCGCACGACCGGGATCTAGGGGTATGGACTGCGGTCGTGGGCCCCGGAAGGGGTGTTCAGAAGGTGTAGGTGGCGCAGATCACGCCGCGCGCGAGGGTGTGCATACCCATCGTGAAGGCGGTCACCGCGGCGCTGGCGCGGTCGTCCAGGCCCAGGTCGTCGGTGTCCAGGGCGTGCACCGCGAACAGGTAGCGGTGCGGCTGGTCACCGGCAGGGGGCGCCGCGCCGTCATACCTCTTGTTGCCGAAGTCGTTGGCCACGTGGAAGGCGCCTTTTGGTGCCGTCTGCGCCGTGCCGGCGCCGGCGTCCAGGCTGGTGACCTCTGCCGGGATGCCCACCAGAAGCCAGTGCCAGAAGCCCGAGGGAGTCGGCGCGTCAGGGTCGAAGACGGTCACCGCGTAGCCCTTGGTGCGCTCGGGCGCGCCGGACCAGGACAGCTGGGGTGACCGGTTGCCTCCGGTCAGGCCCCAGTCGTCGAAGACCTGCGCCTCGGGAAGGCGGCTGTTGTGCTGGAAGGACGTGCTTGACACGGTCAGCGGGGCGACCGCGGGCAGCAGCGAGTAGGGATCCGGGGACACGGTGCGGTCAAGGTTCATGGGTTGGAGACTAGCCAGATTGATGAGGGTTTGGATGGTCAGCCGACGAGTTTGACCAGCAGTCGCCGGAGCTCGGCGGCCGGGTCGCCGGTCAGCCCTCCGTGAACCGGGCCCGGCTGGACCACCGTGCTGCGCGGTGCCGCGATCCAGCCGAAGCGCGGGCCCAGCCCGTCCAGCGAGGGGCCACCCGCCTGTGTCTGCTCGCCCCGGCAGATCGCACTGACAGTCTCCAGCGCGACAGTGACCGAACCCGGTTCCACCTCGGGAGACAGAGCCCGCAGCCGGTCTGCGTCGACCGCGAAGGCGCAGTCCAGGAAGTCCGCGCCCTGACAGTGGATGACGACACCGACGTTGACGAACTCGTCGCGGTCGACCCGCGGGACGCAGCGAAGCACGACGTACTGGTAGCTCTGCATCGGCGTCATGAGGGGTCCTTCACTGGCAGCCACGCGGACGGGTTGTCACGGCGGGCGAGCAGGCTCAGCCGGTATGCAGTCCGGACGGACTCGGGGTCAGCCATGGTCTCTGTCGGCTCCAGCCACTCGTCGGGGACCTGCGCCAGCACGCTGTCGATGAGCTCAACGTCCACCATGGCAGCCAGCTCTTCGTGCAGTGGCCCCAGATCGGCCGCTACCTCACGCAGGACATGTCTGCGAGCGTCGAACGGCTGGCCGGCAAACCGCGCGGTGTCCACGCCCTCCGGACCGAGACCCGGCCACGAGTGGTGGAAGTAGAGGGCCGCCCCGTGGTCGATGGCCCAGGTCTGCCCGTGCCACACCAGAAGGTTCGGGTTGCTCCAGGTGCGGTCGACGTTGGCCGTGAAGGCGTCCAGCCACAGGATCAGCGCGGCTTCCCGGGGGGACGGTGGCGTCGAGCCGTCGTAGCCGAAGGACCCCGGCAGGAAGTCCACGCCCAGGCTGAGGCCGATGCTGGCCGTCAGCAGGTCCTGGACCTCTTCGTCCGCCTCGTACCTGGCGATCCCGGCATCCAGGGTCACCGCCCGCAGCTCGGGAACCAGCAGGCCGAGGCCCCGGCCGAGCTCACCGACGATGACCTCGGCCACCAGCACCTTGAGCCCCTGCCCGGCACCCCGGAGCTTCAGGACGTAGGTGCCGTCGTCGTCCGCCTCGATGATGCCCGGCAGCGAGCCGCCCTCGCGAAGCGGGGTGACATAGCGGATGGCCTGGATGTGTTCGAGCACCAGCGAAGCCTAGTGCGGCACCCCGACGGCGGGCGGGAGGCGACTCTCTGCATCCTGAACGTGGCTGATCCCTTACGGTTGAGGATATGGAGCCCGTCTACACCCCTGTTATCGCGATTGCCCGGGCACTTTTCGCCGCCGAGGGCCTGAAGTTCACGATCACCGGCGCGCACAACATCCCCACCTCCGGCGGCGGGGTCCTGGTCTGCAACCACCTGAGCTACATGGACTTCGCCTACGCGGGTCTGGCGGCACAGCCCAGCAAGCGCCTGGTGCGTTTCATGGCCAAGGACGACGTGTTCCGTCACAAGGTCAGTGGTCCGCTGATGCGTGGCATGCACCACATCCCGGTGGACCGGACGGCCGGCGCGGCGTCGTTCCGTGAGGCGGTCAGCGCGCTCAAGGAGGGGGAGATCGTCGGGGTGTTCCCCGAGGCAACGATCTCGCGCTCGTTCGAGCTCAAGGCGTTCAAGAGCGGTGCGGCCCGGATGGCGCAGGCGGCCGGGGTCCCGGTGCTGCCGATGATCATCTGGGGTTCCCAGAGGGTGTGGACGAAGGGATACCCCAAGCGGCTGGGTCGCACCAACGTGCCGATCATGCTCAGTGTCGGCGAGTCGATCCTGGCCGGGCGCCAGGACAAGGCAGAGGACGTCAACGTCGAGCTGCGGGCCAGGATGAGGGGACTGCTGCACGCGGCACAGGAGGCATACCCGGCCCTGCCGGGCAACGAGCTGATGTTCCTGCCGGTCCGCCTTGGCGGCACCGCACCGACTCTTGAACAAGCGACGGCGATGGACGAAGAAGAAGCCGTGGCGCGTGCCGCGCGGCGGGGATCGGATAGCTGACCGGCTGTGTTGATCGCGCTTCTCCGTTCTCATCTGCGCCCCTACCAGCAGCCCATCATCCTCATCGTGCTGTTCCAGCTCATCGCGACGATCGCCAGTCTCTATCTGCCCGGCCTGAACGCCCAGATCATCGACCAGGGGGTGGTCACCGGCGACACGGGGTTCATCGTGCGCACCGGCGGCGTGATGCTGGCCGTGACCGTGCTGCAGATCCTGTGCTCTGTTGCGGCCGTGTACTTCGGTGCCAAGACGGCCATGGCGCTGGGCCGGGACCTGCGCGAGTCGGTCTTCGTCACGGTCGAGTCCTTCGCAGCCCAGGAGGTCGGCCGGTTCGGCGCACCATCGCTGATCACCCGGTCCACCAACGACATCCAGCAGGTCCAGATGATGGTGCTGCTGACCTTCACGATGATGATCACCGCGCCGATCATGTGCTTCGGCGGGATCATCATGGCCCTTCGCCAGGACGTGGCCCTGTCCTCGATGCTGCTGGTGATCGTGCCCGTCCTGCTGCTGTGCATCATCCTGATCGTCTCTCAGATGCGGCCGCTGTTCCGGTCCATGCAGAAGAAGATCGACCTGATCAACCGGATCCTGCGCGAGCAGATCGGTGGTGTGCGGGTCATCCGGGCCTTCGTCAAGGACACCCACGAACAGCGCCGGTTCGACGGGGCCAGCACCGACCTGATGGACGTGTCCGTGCGGGTGGGCAAGCTGATGGCCCTCATGTTCCCCACCGTGATGCTGATCATGAACGTCTCCAGCGTCGCGGTGATGTGGGTCGGTGGTCATCGGATTGCCAGCGGCCAGATGCAGATCGGCACGTTGACCGCCTTCCTGAGCTATCTCATGCAGATCCTGATGGCGGTGATGATGGCCACCTTCATGTTCGTGATGCTGCCCCGGGCAGAGGTCAGCGCCGAACGGATCAGCGAGGTGCTCGACACCGTCCCCAGCGTCCGCGCCCCGCAGGAGCCGCAGGTGCGTTCCCTTCGCGGCGGTCTGGTGGAGCTGCGCGAAGCGTCCTTCAGCTATCCGGGGGCCCAGGAGGCGGTGCTGCACGCGGTCAGTCTGGTGGCCCGGCCGGGGGAGACGACCGCGATCGTCGGCTCGACCGGCAGCGGGAAGACCACGCTGCTCAACCTCATTCCCCGTCTGGTGGACGTCACCGGCGGCATGGTCCTGGTCGACGACCACGACGTCCGCTCACTGGACCCGGAGGACCTGCGGACCTCGATCGGCCTGGTACCGCAACGTCCCTACCTCTTTGGCGGCACCGTGGCGACCAACCTTCGCTACGGCAAGGCCGATGCCACCGACGACGAGCTGTGGGCCGCTCTGGAGATCGCGCAGGCGCGCGAGTTCGTCGAGGCCATGCCGCAGGGGCTGGACTCACCCATCGCCCAGGGCGGCACCAACGTCTCGGGCGGGCAACGGCAGCGACTGGCCATCGCCCGGGCCGTGGTCAAGGCCCCTGACATCTATCTGTTCGACGACGTGTTCTCGGCGCTCGACTACGACACCGACGCGCGGCTGCGAGCGGCTCTGGCCACCATCACCGTGCGAAGCGCCGTCATCATCGTGGCGCAGCGGATCAGCACGATCCGTCGTGCCGAGTGCATCGTCGTCCTGGACCTGGGTGCGGTGGTCGGCACCGGCACGCACACCTCGCTGATGTCCTCGTGCGAGACCTACCGGCAGATCGTGCTGTCCCAGCTGAGCGAGGAGGAGGCGGCATGAGCACCACCGACTCCAAACCGGCAGCCTCCGCCGCCTCACCATCGTCAGCGCCTTCCGACGGGCGCCCCACCGCACCGCCGCGGGGTCCGATGGGCCACATGATGGGAGGGCCGCCGGCCAAGGCACTGAACTTCAAGAGCTCGCTGCGCCGCCTGGTTGCCAGGTTGCGCGGCGACCGCCGGCTGGTCGCCATCGCCGGCGTGCTCGCGGTCTTCAGCGTGACCCTGTCTGTCATTGCCCCCAAGATCATGGGTAACGCCACCAACCTGATCTTCGAGGGACTGGTCGGCGGGCGGATGCCGGCCGGTGCGACCAAGGCGCAGGCTGTCGCCCAGCTGCGGGCCACCGGCCAGGGCCGGATCGCCGACATGGTCTCGGCCATGGATGTGGTGCCGGGGCGCGGGGTCGACTTCTCGGTCGTCGGCAAGGTTCTGCTGGGCGTTCTGGTGATCTATGTCGCCGCGTTCTTCCTGTCCTGGTTCCAGGGCCGGGTCGTGACGGTCATCGTGCAGAACACCGTCTACCGGATGCGCGAGGACGTCGAGTCGAAGTTCGGCCGGATGCCGCTGTCCTACTTCGACTCCACGCCGCGCGGAGAGCTGCTCAGCCGGGTCACCAACGACATCGACAACGTCGCCCAGTCGCTGCAGCAGACGATGAGCCAGCTCCTCACCTCCCTGCTCACGGTGATCGGCGTGATCGCGATGATGATCTACATCTCGCCCGTCCTGGCCCTGGTGGCGCTGGTCACGGTGCCGGTGTCCGCCGGGATCACGATGGTGATCGCCAAGCGTTCCCAGCCCCAGTTCGTCGGCCAGTGGAAGACGACGGGCCAGCTGAACGGCCATATCGAGGAGGCGTACACCGGCCACGAGCTGGTCAAGGTCTTCGGCCGCACCGAAGAGACGGTGACCGCGTTCCGTGAGCTCAACGAGAAGCTCTACGTCTCGAGCTTCAAGGCCCAGTTCATCTCTGGCATGATCATGCCGGCCATGATGTTCGTCGCCAACCTCAACTACGTCGTCATCGCGGTGGTCGGCGGGCTACGGGTGGCCTCCGGGGCGATCAGCCTCGGCGACGTCCAGGCGTTCATCCAGTACTCCAGGCAGTTCACCCAGCCGCTCTCGCAGGTCGCCTCGATGGCCAACCTGCTGCAGAGCGGGGTCGCCTCGGCCGAGCGGGTCTTCCAGGTGCTCGACGCCCCCGAGCAGTCGGCCGATGCCACGGTGCACGCTGACAAGGCGGTGACCCTGAAGAAGGTCAGCGGGCGGGTCGCGTTCGAGGACGTGTCGTTCTCCTACGATCCCCAGCGGCCGCTCATCGAGCACCTCGACCTGGTGGCCGAGCCCGGCCAGACCATCGCGATCGTCGGGCCCACCGGCGCAGGCAAGACCACGCTGGCCAACTTGCTGCTCCGCTTCTACGAGGTGGACGGCGGGCGGATCACGCTGGATGGTGTCGACATCCGGGATATCCGCCGCGAGGACCTGCGCGCCGAGTTCGGGATGGTGCTGCAGGACACCTGGCTGTTCGGCGGGTCTATCCGCGAGAACATCGCCTATGGTGCGGCCGACGCGTCCGAGGAACAGATCAGCGAGGCGGCCGTGGCGGCATACGCCGATCACTTCGTGCGGACCCTGCCGGAGGGCTATGACACGCAGATCGACGATGACGGGGCCAGCGTCAGCGCCGGTCAGCGCCAGCTGCTGACCATCGCCCGGGCCTTCCTGGCCGATCCGGCGATCCTGATCCTGGACGAGGCGACGAGCTCGGTGGACACCCGGACCGAGGCCCTGGTGCAACAGGCCATGGAGGCGCTGCGGACCGGTCGCACCAGCTTCGTGATCGCCCACCGGCTGTCCACCATCCGCGACGCCCACCGGATCGTCGTCATGGTCGACGGCGGGATCGTCGAGCAGGGAACCCATGAGCAGCTGCTGGCCGCCGGCGGTGCCTACTACCGCCTGTATGCCGCGCAGTTCACTGGCGCCGTGACCGATGACGAGCTCGAGGCAGCCCCCGCCCTGTGAGGTCGTGGTGGCGTGGACCTGTCCCGGCTGAGGTGACGGCTGCCTGTGGATGACGGCGGGGGGCGAGTCCCGGTGACCCCTAGGGTCGAGGGCATGCCGACACCTCTGAGTCCCGAACGCTCGGCCATCGCGGCCACCGTGATCGCCGCGATCGCCGGGGACGGTGCGGTGCTGCGCGAGGACCAGGCCCTGGCCGTTGCCGCCCTGTGTGAGCCTGCGGCCAGGGTGCTGGTGGTCCAGGCCACCGGCTGGGGCAAGTCCGCCGTGTACTGGGCCGCAACGGCGATCCGGCGCAGTGAGGGCGCAGGCCCTGCCCTGGTCGTCTCGCCCCTGCTGTCCCTGATGCGTGACCAGGTGGTCGCCGCCGGCCGGGCCGGGCTCCGCGCGGCAACGCTGAACTCGTCCAACATCGACGCCTGGTCCCGGGTTGAGGCTGCCCTCCGCGCGGACGAGCTGGACGTCCTGCTGGTCTCCCCGGAGCGGCTGGCCAACCCGGGGTTCGGGCGGCGGGTCCTGGACGGGCTGGCCGGCCGGCTGGGGCTGCTGGTCATCGACGAGGCCCACGCGGTCTCCGACTGGGGGCACGACTTCCGCCCCGACTACCGACGGGTCGCCGACGTCCTGCAGACCCTGAACCCGACGACGCCGGTGCTGGCTACCACGGCAACGGCCAACGCGCGGGTGACGCTGGATGTCGCTGCCCAGCTCGGTGAGGCGACCCTGGTCCTGCGCGGCCCGCTGGCCCGGGGGAGCCTTCAGCTGACCGTGGTGGACGCGCTCTCGCCGATCGAGCGGTTTGCCTGGGTGGTCGACCACCTGCCACGGCTCGCCGGGTCGGGGATCATCTACACCCTCACTGTGGCAGATGCCGAGCGTCTGGCCGCCGCAGTTCAGTTCGTCCACGGGGACGGCTGCAAGGTCGCGGCCTACACGGGCCAGCTGGAGTCCGGGGAGCGCGAGCGGCTCGAGAACGCCCTGCACGGTAACCACCTCAAGGCGCTCATCGCCACCTCCGCGCTGGGTATGGGCTACGACAAGCCGGACCTGGGCTTCGTGGTGCACGTCGGCTCGCCACCGTCGCCGGTCTCCTACTACCAGCAGGTGGGCCGGGCCGGCCGGGGCATCGACCACGCGCTGGTGGTGCTGCTGCCGTCCGAGGCTGACGCCGGAGTCTGGGACTACTTCGCGACGGCCACGATTCCCGAGCGGAGCCAGGTCGAGCGCCTGCTGGCAGGGCTCTCGGCCTATGCCGCTGGCCAGCCGGCGACAGTCCCGGCGCTCGAGGCCGAGACCGGGCTGCGGCGTGGGCGGGTGGAGCTGATGCTGAAGCAGCTTGCCGTGGATGGCGCCGTCGAGAGGGTCGAGGGCGGCTGGCTGCCCACCGGGGCGCCCTGGGTCTACGACCAGGAGCACTATGACGCCATCATTGCGACCCGCCGTCGTGAGGCGGACATCATGCGGGCCTACACGCGCGGCCGGAAGTGTCTGATGCAGCTGCTGCAGGAGTCCCTTGATGACACCAGCGCCCAACCCTGCGGACGGTGCTCGGTCTGTCTGGGGTCGTTGCCGGAGCCACTTCGGCCGCGGCCGGAGCCGGCCACCGTCGAGGCGGTGACCGTCAGGCTACGGGGCGAGGTGACCGTGCTTGAGCCGCGCAAGATGTGGCCCGGGGGAGTGTTCGGCAGCCGCGGCCGGATCCCCCCGGCGCTGATGGCGCAGACGGGCCGGGCCATCGTGTACGCCGATGCCCCCGAGTGGCGCGACCTGGTGGCGTCGACCTTCGCCCGGGACGGCGAGCCGGGGCTGGAGCTGCGTGACGCCGCGGTGGCCGCGCTGGCCTGCTGGCGTGACTCGTGGCCGGCCCGTCCGGAGGTCGTGGTCTCCCTGGCTCCGGCCGGCTTCCCCCAGATGACCGGCGCTCTGGCCGACCATCTGGCTACCGTGGGCCGGCTCGGCCGGGCAGACCTGCAGGTGGCGCTCGCTCCCGGCCGGCCCCCGGACCTGTCCTCTTCCCAGGAGGCGGCCCAGTGGCGCGACGCGATCACCGTCAGCGACGAGGTCGCCTCCGCGGTGGCCGGGAGAGTCGTTCTGCTGGTGGTCGACGCGTCATCCTCGCAGTGGCCGATCACCGTGGCTGCGGCGCATCTTCGTCAGGCCGGGGCGTCAATGGTGTTGCCGCTGCTGGTTCACCGGCGTCCATGAGGGCAGGATAGCGGGCATGCAGGGAGAGCCACCGCCACCGCCGCCGTCGCCGTCAGTGTCCCCGGCCGTGCCGGGCACCCGGCCGGATGTGCGGGCTGTCCTTGCCGCGCTGTCGCTGGTCCTGGTGGCGGTTCCGTTCACCCTGACGTTGTTCCTGGTGGAGGACAGGTGGGCGCCTCTGTGGCGCGCCGACAGTGCTGCCCGCGACGGTCTGCACCGAATCGCGGTGGACCGCCCCGGGTTCGTGGAGGCGATGCAGCTGATCAGCGACGCCGGCTCGGCGGTCGTCTGGCTGGTGGTCCTGGCCCTGGTGGTGACCTGGCTGCTCCGCCGGCGGCTGACCCGGCTTGCCCTGTTCGTGGTGGTCACGGCTGCCGGTTCATCACTGCTGAATGCCATGGTCAAGGAATCCGTCCACCGGCTGCGTCCGGTACTGGCCGACCCCGTCGCCCACGCGCAGGGGCTGAGCTTCCCGAGCGGTCACGCGCAGTCGGCCATGGTCGGCTACTCGTTGCTGCTGATCGTCTTCCTGCCCATACTGCGAGGGATCTGGCGCTGGGTCGCCGTCGCTTCGTCGGTGCTGATGGTCCTGGCCATCGGCTTCTCCCGGGTCGCGCTGGGGGTGCACTACGTGTCCGATGTCTGGGCCGGGTTCGTCCTTGGCGCGGCCTGGGTGGCGGCCATGGCAGCTGCGTTCGACGTTGTCAGCACCAATCGCGGGCGCCGCGAGCGGGCCACCTCAGGCCGGTAGTCCGCAGGCTCGCAGTCTCTCAGTGGCACTGCCTGCCCGCAGGAAGCGGTCGACCATCGGCGCCAGCACCTGAGCGTTGTCGTAGCGCTGCAGGTCGTGACCTCTGTCCGGCAGCATGGCCAGGGTGGCGCCGGGAACTCGCCTGGCGAGGACCCTGCTGTTGGAAGGTGGCACCACCCGGTCCCGGCTCCCGCAGACCACGAGGGTGGGCATCTGAAGGGATCCGAGGAACGGGATGCTCGACCAGTTCGACATGGCCAGCGACTGCCAGAACATGCCCAGCAGGTCTGGGAACGGCCAGGGGGTGCCGTCAACAGGACTCCCGAGGCTTCGCAGGAGATCCCGCTGGCTGCCCGGGGTGGCACCCACTCCGCACGAGGTCGCGGCGAGGACCAGACTGCGCACCCTGCCTGGCGTCTGGTGGGCCATCTCCTGGGCGATGGCGCCGCCGTGGGAGTACCCGAGGATGTCAGCGTCCTGCAGCCCTGCGGCGTCGAGCACCTCTGTCGCGAGGGTGGCCAGCTCAGTGATGGACAACGGCCTGGCCAGCGTGGGGCTGGCGCCGACGCCGGGCGCATCAAAACTGATGATGGTCCGCCCCTGAAGGGCCCCGATGAAGGGGTCCCAGCTCTGCATCGGCCGGGTCATCCCGTTCATCAGCAGGATCGGGTCGCCCTCGCCCTGAACCCGCATGGCGATCCGGAGCCCGGAAGCGCAGGGCAGAGGGGCCTCGATCATGGTCAGTTGTTCTGCGCTCATGCGAGAACGCGCACATAGCTCCCGGGGGCGCTCTCGATCACCGGGTAGTCCTTGCTGCCCAGCTTGCGCGGCGCGGCGACCTTGGGGCCACCCTGCTTGGCGATCCAGGTGGCCCAGTCCTCCCACCAGGTGCCGGGCTGCAGCGTGGCGTTGTCCTTCCACTCCTGCGGGTCGGCCGGGTGGGCGTCGTTGGTCCAGTGCTTGGCCTTCGGGCCGGGGGGGTTGACGATGCCGGCGATGTGCCCGGAGGTGCTCAGCACGAACCGGTTGTTGCCGCCGAACAGGTGGGTCGTCTTGTAGCCTGAGACCCACGGGACGATGTGGTCGTCCACAGCGGCGAGCACGTAGGTGTCGACCTCGATCTTGGCGGGGTTGAGCTTCTGCCCCTCGACCTCGAACTCTCCCCTCGCGAACTCGTTGTTCAGGTAGCAGGACCTCAGATACTGCGAGTGCATCTTGGCCGGCATCCGGGTGCTGTCCTTGTTCCAGACCAGCAGGTCGAAGGCCGGTGGCTTTTTGCCCATCAGCCAGTTGTTGATGACGTAGCTGAAGATCAGGTCGTTGGCCCGCAGGGCGTCGAACGTGTGCGCCATGTTGCTGGAGTCGAGGAAGCCCGCCTTGGCCATCTGCTTCTCCAGACCGGCGATCGTGGGCTCGTCGGTGAAGACGCCCAGCACGCCGGGGGTGGAGAAGTCGGTCAGCGTGTTCAGGAACGTCGCGGACTTGATCGACTGATCCCCGTTGGCGGCGTTGTGAGCCAGGGCCAGTGCCGTCAGGGTTCCGCCGAGGCAGACCGAGAGCGTGTTGACCTCGGGGGCACCGGTGATCTCGCGGACCACCCTGACTGCGTCCAGGACGCCCTGTCGCAGGTAGTCCTCGAACTTCAGGTCGGACATGCTGGCGTCGGGGTTGCGATAGCTGATCGCGAAGCAGGTGTGACCGTGAGCCACGGCCCACTCGATCAGGCTCCGGCCGGGCGCCAGGTCCATGATGTAGTACTTGTTGATCCACGGCGGGCAGAAGAGCAGCGGCACCGAGTGCACCTGCTTGTCGGCCGGCTCGTACTGGATCAGCTCGATCAGGTCGCTGCGGTAGACCACGGCGCCGGGCGTGGCGGCCATGTTGACGCCGACCTCGAATCCCGAGGCATCGACCTGCGAGGGCCAGCCGCCATTGTGGATGATGTCGTCCAGCATGTTCTTCATGCCGTCGAGCACGCTCTTGCCACCGGTGTCGAAGGCGCGTCTCACCGCGGCCGGGTTGCCGGCCAGGGTGTTGGTGGGGGAGAAGGCATCGACGATGAACTTGGCAGCGAACCGGGCCTTCACTTCCTCGGTGGCTTCCAGCTTGGCGGCATCCAGCAGCTCGTCCACCATCTGGCTGGTGAGCAGGTACTGCTGCTCCAGCAGGTAGTACAGCGGGTTGTCTTTGTACGCAACGTCAGCGAACCGTTTGTCGGTGGGCGCGGGAGCCACCGGCCCGGACTCGTCGATACCCATCGCCCGTGCCCCCGCTGCACGAACTGCGGCCGCCAGGCCGATCGCCAGACGGCCACCGGCGGAGGCCGTCTCGACCGGGTTCTTGGCCAGCGCCCCACCGGCGGCGACGAGCGAACGCAGGAAAGCCACCGGGTCTGAGCCGACCAGCGGGTCCTCCGCAACGCCCAGTCGGTCGAGGACAGATCGTCCCGCGGACTCAAGGCTGTTCACTGTCGAGTCGATGCCATTCGCTGAACTCATGATGTCGAAAACTCCTCATCGGCTGGGTGAGCAAGCAGGTCAGACGCTATGCGCGCAGGTGGTCTTCACACGCTATACGGGCCGGTGGCATCAGGCATCTCCAGCGGTCTCCCCGAGGTAGCTGCGGTAGACACCGAGGAGTGCGTGGCGTTGCGCCTCGGTGAGCCGGCGGTCCCCCCGGATCGCCCGTTCAGTTGCTTCGTCGTCCTGCGCCTCGGCAGGACTGATCAGGCCGGCCTGTTCGAACAGCGTCTCGGCTGACAGGTTCAACGCGTCCCCGATCGACTTGAGCACCCGCACGGAGGGCTCGTGCAGCCCTCGCTCGACCTGGCTCAGGTAGGGGTTGGAGACCTTTGCCAGCACCGAGAGCTGGCGTAGCGACAGATTCGCCATCTGCCGCTGCGCCCGGATGAAGCCCCCCAGCACGCGCCGGGCGTCTTCTTCTGCTGTTGCTGTCATCGAGTCTTCAGTTTCCTCGGTCGAATTCGTGGGGCGTGGAACCTGAAGCTGGTGTGCGGATCAGGCTACTTGGCGGGCGTGAGTGCGCTGGTCAGCCGCAGGGAGAAGTCGCGCTGCGCCTTGAGCAGGTCCTCGGCCACGTCGAAGGTGTACTTGGTGGCCGCTTCCATGCCGGGCATGGCCGGGAGGCCGGGGATCTTGGGAAGGTCCATGGCGGGAAGGACCGAGAACGCCTTGACCCAGGCCTGGGCGGCGTCCAGGGACACCTGCTGACTCTGCTCGACGGCGGACATCAGCTGCTCACGAAGCTTCTGGACCATGGCGGGCATCTCGGTGGCGGACTCGGGGGCGGTCTTGGAACTTGGTGTTACCACTGTGAACTCCTTGGAAAGTCGTGGATCGCGCACGGCGTCGGCGCCACTAGCAACATACCTACCGGATGCTTGGTATGTCAAGCATCCGGTAGGTATTTCTCCGGCGCACCTTTGTCAGGTAGATCTGGTCGTGCCGGTGGCCCGGTGATCTGGGCTACATGTCCAGACCGCCGTTGACCCCCCAGACCTGGCCGGTGATGTACGCCGAGGCGTCCGCGGCCAGAAAGTGGACCACCCGGGCGATCTCCTCGGGGTGGCACAACCGGCCGACCGGAATTGTCGACCTGATCTTGTCCAGCACCTTCTCGGGGACGGCCTCGAGCATCTCGGTGGCCACATAGCCCGGAGTCACCGTGTTGACCGTGATGCCGACGCCGTTGTCGACGTTCCTGCCTGCCCGCCCGAGGATGAAGGCTGCCTCTTTCGCGAGGGTCTTGGTCAGCCCGAGCATGCCGGCCTTGGACGCGGCGTAGTTCGCCTGACCAATAGCCCCGGTCTCACCGATGACGGAGGAGACGAAGATGATCCGGCCCGTCCCTCGCTCGACCATGTGCTCCAGTACCGGCTGTGCCATGTAGAACGAGCCCGAGAGGTTCACCGCCAGAACCGTGTTCCAGTCCTCGATCGACATCTTCATGGCCATCTTGTCCATGGTGATACCGGCGTTGTTGACCAGGATGTCGATCCTGCCGTGCTGTTCGAGGACCTCCTGGACGACCCGTCGGCAGTCCTCGGGCTGCGAGACGTTGCCCTGGTGGACGGTCGCCCGTCCCGGGCCCTCGAAGTCGCGCTGGAACTCCTTGGCGAACTGCTCTGCGCGGTCACGGTTTCCGCTGTACCCGGCGGCAACCGACGCGCCCTGGCTTGCCAGGCTCCGGCAGATCGCCGCGCCGATCCCGCGGGTTCCCCCGGTGACGAGCGCTACTCGTCCTGCCAGCTTGTCGCCATTGAGTCCGGTGGGTGGTTCGATGATGGTAGTCATGGTGTTCATTAGGCGCCTCCCAGGCCGATACTGCAGAACGCTGGCAAGTCGCCGAGCCCAGCGCGTGCCACGGCATCAGGTCGGGCACGGTGACACAGGTCATTGTGTGACGTAGATCGCCCAGATGATGCGTGGCGTGATGGACGCAGTATGACCGCATAAGGGCGTCCTGGCTAGGTCGATTTTCCACCGCGCGCAGTCCGCGGTCCGCGGCTAGTGTGACGAAGGCGACTCGCTCTGTCGCGGATGAACCCGTGCCCCAGCCGGGAGACAGCAGATGTTGGGCGTCAGCCCCAGCGAGACTGAATACCCCTCCAAAGGATGTGGCACATGCAGCCATTCGTTCTCAACAGTCATGACCGGATCGTGTTCCCCTCCAACTTCTTTCCCGAGCTGGACCTGTCTGTTATCGACAGTCTCGAGCAGCTTGACCAGGTGATCCAGCGCGACTTCGAGGTGAAAGCACCCTCGGGCACCGACATCCTGCGTCGGGTGGAGGAGGGCGTCTACTCCACTCGCTATGACCTCATGCGTGACCTCGCGCTGAACCTCTTCTGGACCAACCGGTTCTCGATGACGCTGTATGAGAAGCGGCCCACTCGCTGGGCAGACGTTCCGCGCACCCGCGCGGATGTCTTCCTGCCGGTGGTGACCCCGTGGAACGACGGCGACCGCAAGGTCGCTGCTGTGCTGGGCGCCTACGAGACACTGCCGCCGACCTGGGACCGCGAGGTGGAGGACGTGATCTTCGGGACCCTGTTCGACGTGTTCGGGCACCGCAAGCACGACGCCTCAGATCTGCAGGCGATCAAGCCCACGGTGTCCGAGATGATGTCCGACCCGAAGAACCTCACCTTCCGGCTTCCCCGCTTTGACCCCGACTTCCCGGTCTTCAGCTTCGCGGACATCGTCGACTGCACCGAGGAGGTCCCCGAGCTCGAGGCACTGAGCCGCTGGGTCAAGGTGCTGCACAACCAGTACCCGTGGGAGCGCTCGCAGACCGAGCTGGTCGAGGTCGGTCAGCTGCGCGACGACGACTACGTCGTGGTCATGTACCCGCGTGACCAGGAGGTTCGCAGCTTCCTGCGACGCATCGAGTCCGGCGTGCTGCCGGTGGCCGGGTCGAAGGCCCCGGAAGCGGTCCAGCCCGTGCGTCCATACCCGGCGGTCAACGTCCGCACCCAGTTCTCGGTGATGCCCAGGATCGAGGCACTGGCCGTGGTGCACGGCGAGCTGGTCTGCAGCACCGAGGACCTGATCCGCAACTCGGCGTACAACTGGTCGCCGATGGGCGCCGACGAGATTCTGCAGAAGACGGGCATCGAGTCACGGCGATACACCGCTCACAGCATCGAGGAGATCGCGCTGCAGGCGGCCGAGGAGGCCTTGGAGCACTCGGGTCGTGGCCCCGAGGAGATCGGGGCGGTGCTGGTCTGCACCTGCACCAGCACCCGGATCATCCCCTCGATAGCGACCTGGATCTCTGGTCAGCTGGGCATCTACCAGACCCATGCGTCCTGCGACATCATCGCGGCGTGTGCCGGGATGGCGTACGGCCTTTCCGACGCGACGCGGATCCTGCAGGAGGTCCAGCGTCCTGTGCTCGTGGTGTGCGTGGAGAAGTTCTCGGACAAGATCGGCAACGTCCGTCCATCGCGGATGATCTTCGGTGACGGCGCTGCGGCCTTCGTGGTCGGGGTTGCTCCGGAGGGTGAGCTGCCGGACATCGAGTTCATGCAGACCTACGCCAGCGGCCCGGCGAGCCAGGTCAACTCGATCATCTGGCCCAACCCGGAGTTCGACAACAACATCACCGTGTACGGCCCTGAGGTCAAGAAGCTGGCCGGGCGTTACCTGGAGCAGATGATCGGCGAGCTCACGGTGCTGCCTGACCCGGACGGCGTCAAGGGGTCGCTGCTGGAGAGCATCGACCTGATCGTTCCGCACCAGGCGAACAAGACCATGGTGATCGACCTCGCGCTGAAGGCCGGGCTGACCGAGGACAGCCTCTACTTCAACGTCGAGACCGTCGGCAACGCCTCGTCGGCAAGCATCCCGCTGGCGATCCACGACGCCGTCCGCGACGGCGTCATCAAGGAACCCGCCCGGGTCTTCGCCCCGGGCTTCGGTGCCGGCGCGGTGGCCGGGTACCTGGTGATGCGGATCGACCCGGCCGTCGTGGCGATCTCGACCGGGCGGCCGCCCAAGCACCTGGCAGCATCTTCGCTGAGTGAGCAGCCGGGCGCGATGACCTCCGCCGCCGATACGGCGCTGGCGTTCGGGTAGGTCTGCCGGAAGGGTCTGCGTGGGGTGGGCCGCAGGGCAGGTCCGGTAGCGGGGTGGTCCGGCAGCGGGCGCCCCGCTATCTGGCTGTGCGACCCGGGTGACTCATATCCGGCGCCGGCGCAGGCCCAGACCGGGTAGCCAGGCGAAGGCACGACGTGAGATCAGTGGGGCCCCGGCCGGCAGGCCTGACTGAGGACAGATCAGGGGTCAGATCGCGCCGACCCGCTGGAGGTAGTTCAGCGATGCCCAGCCGAACGGGATGGGCACCCAGTAGGTGCACAGCCGGAACAGCAGGACGGACGAGACCGCGATGCCGGGGTTGAGGCCCACCGCCACGAGCCCGGCAGACAGCGCTGCCTCGACGCCGCCGAGACCACCAGGGGTCGGCACCGCGGAGCCGATGATGGCCCCCGCGAAGTAGACCACCGCCACGGCGGCGATGGAGGGGCTAGCCCCGAAGGCACGGGTCGCGCAGGTCAGTGCCGCCACGAACGACATGTCCAGCAGCAGCGCCCCGGAGAACAAGGTGACCACCTTGCGAGGATCCTGGAAGATGGCGACGACGCGGGGGACGACCCGGCGTACCACGGGCAGGAAACGGCCGATGAGCAGCCTGCGGCCGGCCGGTACCGCTACGGCCAGCAGCATCAGGGCCACCAGGACGATCAGCCCCATCACGGCAGGCAGCGGCGGGGTGAAGGAGGCTCGCGTGCCGGCCAGGACGCTGGACACCAGAAGCAGCAAGAAGTAGCTGGAGAACTGGGCGAGCTGGGCAAGCCCGACGCTGCCACCGGCGACTGCTGGATCGACGCCGGCCTTCTGCAGATAACGCAGGTTGAGCGCGATGTTGCCGATGGCCGACGGCGCGACCAGCCCGCTGAAGGCCACCGACAGCTGGGTCAGGTAGGTGCGGACGAAGCTGAGGCGGGCACTGACCGCCCCGGTGATGACCAGCGAGGCACCCGTGATAGTCAGTGCCGTGAAGGCGAGCACTCCCAGGGCCCAGCCCCACTGGGCGGCAGCCACGACCTCGCCGATGTTCACCTGGGCCAGCTGGGTCAGCAGCAGGTAGGCCGCGATGCCGCCACCCAGCACCGTCACCAGCGTGCGGGGGGTCAGCCGGCGCAGCTCGATCGGCTCGCTCGGCTCGCCCTCGGGAGCCAGCTCCAGGACCAGCTCACGGATCTGCCGCAGCAGGCCCTTGTGCGTCCGCAGCGCCACCCGGGTCGACGTGCCCATGGCGACCTTCTGGACCAGTGGAAGGGCTCTGACCAGCCCCTGGCTGCCGAGAGAGGAAACCCCGCTGGCCACCGCCCGCTCCGGGCCGACCAGCAGGGCCAGCGTGGTGAGGAGCTGGGCCACGTCGATCCTCAGCGAGAGGTCCGCCGCGGCGATGTCGCCGGAACCGGTGGCCCGCAGGCCGGCACCCCCGCGCTCGTCCAGCAGGAGGTTGTCCGGGCTCAGCCCGCGATGGGCGATCTGGGCACGCTGCAGCCGGATGAGCAGCTGCCAGAAGGCGGCCAGCTCGGCGTCGCTCAGCTCTTTCGCGCCCTTCTGGCTCAGGGCCGAGCCCCCAGCAGGGCGGAAGGCCAGAACCGCGGCAAACGGCCCGACCTCGGCCGCGGCCAGCAGCTCCGGGGCTCTGACTCCTGCTCTGGCCACGGCCATGGCCATCAGGGCGTGGTGCTCCACCGCTCCGCGGACGGTCAGCGACGGACCGCGGGCGGACGGGCCCCGCAACCGGACCCGGCGTAGCAGGCGCCGGCTGGCGGCGGTGCCGAAGGTGTCCCGGTCCAGGACGCGGATGTCCAGGTTCCCGGAAGGTCCCGAACCGGCATACCGACGGATGGCGCTGGAGCCCGGATCGACCAGCTCAAGGCGGGTGATGTCCAGGCTGCAGCCGATCAGGGCTGCCGCGATGGCTTCGCCAGGCGGCCGGTTCGACGCCACGCCCCAGGCGATGTGGGCCGCCAGTCCCACTGCCCAGCCGAGCAGAGCGCTGACAAACAGTGCCAGCGCGGTGACGTTGCCGGAGAGAAAGCCTGCCAGGATCGCCGACCCCACGAAGACGACTGCCGCCCTGCGCAGGATCGCCCGCCCGCCCACGCCGGACACGGTGAAGAACGCGATGCTGGCCACGATCAGGCCGTCGAGAGGTTCGCTGCGGTCGCCGCTGGGCAGCCCCTTGGTCATCGCGCCCAGCACGGCGCCGAGGTGACCGTCCAGCACCAGTCGCTGCATCAACAACGCGATCAGTGCGCCGATGCCGGCGGCGATGACCGCTTCGAAGAGCTGCCATGAACGCGAGCGCAGCACCAGGTCGACGCCCTTGACCACCAGCAGGATCAGGAGCCCGATGCCACCGGCCCAGCTGATGAGCTGCAGCAGGACCCTTGAGACGGCGCCGCCGACGCCGACCAGATCCTGTTCGAGGCCACTGGCAGTGCCGACCGCGACGGTGCCCAGGGCGACCGCCGCCGTCATCAGGACAAGGGCCAGAAGCAGGGCGAAGACGTCTATCGGACGCCGGACTCGTCCGCTGGGCGGCTCGATGACTTCGACTCGGTCCCCGTCGACATGGGGGAGCGGGGTCGCGATCACACCCCCATACTGCCGTGATCGGCCGATTTTGCGGAACTTTCACCCGGCAGTGTCGCCTCCGTCTCTTCTGTCGCTGGGTGATGAGCAAGGGCGAGGCCTGTGTCGACGGACGCCACCAGTCGCGGCCGCAGCTCGCGAGCGCTGATCACGGCGTCGACCGAGCCCACCTTGACTGCTCGCTCGATGCTGTGGATACCGTCGAACTCAGCGGCCACCTCACCGAGCTTGTGGGAGCGAACGCTGGCACGGAGCTGCGCCAGCTCGGTGAGCAGAGCAACCCGCGCAGCGCCCCTGGTCCCTGACATCGCAGCGACGAGCTCGACGACCCGCGGGTCGGCGGCGGTGCGCGAGTCCACCTCGCCGGCGAACACGACCGCGGCCGCCGGGGCTCCCCCGATGACGGAGGCGAAGGATCCCTCGACCGCCAGCACAGTCAGCCCGGGGTTGAGAGCCTTGGAGAACACGACGAACGCACCACCGTGATATCGCGAGACGACGCAGAACACGATCGGCCCCTGGAAGTTCACGATGGCCCGGCCGATCTCGGCGCCGTACTCCAGCTGCAGGTGCCGCATCGAGTCCGGCGACCCGTCAAAGCCGGACAGGTTGGCCAGGACGACCACCGGCCGGTTGCCGCTGGCGGCGTTGATCGCCCGGGCGGTCTTCTTCGACGAGCCGGGGAACAGCGTGCCGGCCGTCCAGGTGTCGGGGCCGTCGGTCGGCGGGAACCCGGGCCTCGGCTGGGGCCGGGACTCGATCCCGATCAGGGACACCGGCCACCCGCCGAGGTGGGCGTCGAACACGACGGACGTCTCGGCCCCGGCCATACCGGCCCAGCGCTCGAGGACCTTGTGGTCCTGGTCGGCCACCGAGTGCATCAGGGTGCGGATGTCGAACGGCTTCTTCCGGTCGGGGTTGGTGGCCGACGAGAAGATGTCGCCCACGGTCCGGAACTCGTTGTCGGCGATCTCGTGCGGGTAGCTGCACACGTCACGTTCCACCGGGTCGCTGGTGGCAGCCCTGCGGGGTGAGCCCTCACCCGGCACCACGTAGCTGTGGTCGTAGTGCGCGAGCAGCACGTCGCAGGCGCCGGCCAGGTCAGGCGCCCAGTACTGTGCCTGGCCGTTCGGGCCCATCACCCGGTCGTAGCCGCCGATGCCGAAGTTGTCCTCGGCCGAGACCCCGCCGGAGAAGTCGAGGGAGTGCTTGCCGGTCAGCACCATCGCGCTGTCCGGGGTCATCACCAGGATCCCCCTGGTGTGCATCAGCATGGTGGCCTCGGCGTTCCAGTACGGCTGGGCGCCGACGTTGATCCCGGCGACCACGACGTTGATCTCGCCGCCGGCCTGGGTGAAGGTCACGATGCGTCGAAGCGCCAGCGCCACCCAGTCCATGTTCTCGGTCCCGGAGTCCATCGAGATCCGTGCCCCGGCAGAGAGGGCGAACCACTCCACCGGCACGCCGAGCTGCTCGGCCAGGTCGAGCCCGGCGATGATGCGGGCACACTCAGCCTCGGCCACTGCCCCCAGTGCGCGGGTGGGATCGCCGAGCAGGACGACCCTGGTGACTCCCTCGGGGTGGCGTACGGTCAGCGTGCTGGCGAGCCCGACCACGATTCCGGCCCGGTTGCCTCCGGGCGCGCGGTCCACCGGCACCAGGGCGCCGTCGCAGTCCAGGTCGTGCTCGGTGAAGCTGCCGTACTCCCTGGTGATCAGGTTGACCAGCTCGTAGGGGTAGACGGTGCCGCGCCGGCGCGAACGCAGGACCTTCTGCGCGTAGTCATCCAGCGGGTGCATCCGCTCGGTGGGCGCTCCGGTCACTGCGGCGACCACTCCGGCGCCCGGCTGGTAGGAGAACCGGACTGCGGCTGAATGCACCCGTCCGTCGCGGGCTGCGATCCTGCCCTGGACCAGTACCTCCTCGATCCCGGCCCCGCGGGTGAGCGGTGCCATGGTGGCCTGCAACGCGGTGAGCTCATCAAGGGGCGCATCGATGGCTGGCCAGATGTGCAGGAACACGTGGTTCATGTCGAGCTTCAGGCCCGCTGCGCCGCGGGCAGCACGTTCACGACGGATCGCCTCAAGGCAGGCGGCGACGGCGCGCTCGGCGTGGGGCAACGAGGTCACGTGGCCGTCTGGGTCGCGGACGACGGCCATCTGGCGGATCTGGGCCAGCGCGACGAGCCGCTGGTCGGCCGCATTGTCGGGTGCGATGCAGTGGTAGAGCAGTACGTCCTCGGGCGCATCGAGGCGGGTGATGGTGAAGTCGCGCAACCGCCACAGGTTGAGGCGCCGGCCGACCATCGGGTGGACCCCCCGCACCAGGTCGTCCTCGACGACGCCGTCTGGGTCGGGGCGGAAGGTGAAGTAGGAGACCCGGCGTTCGCCGCCCGGGCATACCGCGACCGCGGTACGCCGTACTCGCTGGCTGAACGGCAGTGTCCGCAGAGTCGTCCGGAGGGCGTCGGAGAGCTCCGTGACCGACTCGGGGGCATCGGGCCAGGACAGGTACAGGTCGACCACCACAGCGTGGCCGGCCGGCGCCTTTTCCAGCTCGGCGTCGATGGCCGCGACGAGGTCGGACGAGGCGACCAGCTCGGCCGACTGTGCAATCGTCGTGACGAGCCTGGTCGGTCGCTCGTCAAGGGCATAGTCCGCCGTGACGAACGGCCGGCCCGCGGCGGTCAGCTCGCGCAGGTCGTGCAGCTTGTACTCGCGGTAGTGCCGGCGGACCAGCACCTCGAGCATCGGCTCCCGCGCGGGGAGGGTGTGCTCGATCCGCCGGGCCAGGAACTCGACGATCTGCTCGGGGATCTCGGCGAGGTCGTCCAGGCGCGGCCCGTAGTCGGGAGCGTCCGGGTTGTCGCTCAGGTAGACGAGCTCGTCGCTCACTCCGGCCAGCACGGCCTTGCGCTCTTCATCGACGACGGGCTGGTCGAACCAGCGGAACCGGGCGCTGCGGGCCAGGTCGCCCACCATGGGGTAGCGCAGCTGGGTGGCCAGGACGAGCCTGTCCAGGACCTCACGTGCCTCTTCGGCGACCTCGCCCACTGGTGTCGGCCCGGCCATCCAGTGCTGGAGCAGCGGGATGACGACCAGGTCGGACGCCGTCCGCTGGGCCAGGAAGATCCGGAACACCGCCTCCTCGAGCTCGGGGCTGCGCTCCAGGTCGGTGACACCGTAGTGCGTCAGGGCACGCGCCAGCCGTTGGCGGAAGCTCTCGGGCAGGTGCTCGCGGTCGACGTCCAGGCTGTGCAGGTAGGTGTGGAAGTGCTCACGCGGACTGTGCACCAGCTCGTCGCCCTCATCTTCGGTGGCCGGCTTGTTGCGGGCGAGCTCGGCGAGGTCGGCGTAGGCGCTGAACACCTTGATCTCGTGGTGCAGCGGGCGCTCGCCGGTCGTTCTCAGCTCGGCGCGTGCCTTCTGGTAGTCCGCCAGAACGCGGGTGGCTTCCCCCGGCGCCAGGTCGAACCCGAGAAGGAGGCTGCGGAAGTCGTCCAGGCTGCGGGCTGCACGGGAGGCTGCGGTGGCCTCGGACAGGGGGGGCAGGTCCAGGAGCTGCAGCGGGGCGGCCAGAGCCGGTGCTCCGCCGGCGCCGTCCTCGTCGTCCTCGACCGGCTCCAGCCGGACCACGGGGGTGCCCGTCTCGACCTGGCCACCGGTGATCACCATCAGCTCGCGCACCCGGGCGGTATACGGGGCACGCAGTACTGTCTCCATCTTCATCGACTCCAGCACGAGCACCGGTGCCCCGGCCTCGACCTGGTCGCCGACGGCCACCGGAACAGCGATCACCAGGGCCGGTGCCGGTGAGCGCATCACGCCGCCCTCGTCGCGGGTGACCCGGTGGGTGGTGGAGTTGACCTCGATCAGGTGGACCGGGCCGTGGGTCGCGCTGACCAGCCGGAACCGGCGGTCCCCGATGACCAGGCGGCCGACGTAGGCGTCGAACTGCTCGAGGTCGGCCTCGACCTGACGGTCCTGCTGTCTGGCGCCGAAGCCGACCCGGAAGCGGGTGGGACCGACCTGCGCGACGGTGACCCGATGCGAGGCGCCACGCAGCTTCAGGTCGATGGCCCGGCCGACCTCATGCTGGGCCTGGGGACGGCCTCCGTGGGAGGTGGCCAGGAAGTGCAGGCGCTCGGCATGCTCCTGCTCCTTGTACGCCTCGATCGCCGCGGCGACCAGCGCCACACCGGCATACCGTTCCGGCTGCAGCCGGCCCTGGCCGCGGACCCGGTCGATCCAGCCGGTGTCGGCGCTGCCGTCGATGATCTCGGGCTGGTCCAGCAGGTCGAGCAGGAAGCTCTTGTTCGTGGTGCCGCCCTCGATCAGGACCGTGGTGTTGGCCAGTGCCCGGCGCAGGCGGGACAGTGCCTCGTCCCGGGTACGCCCGTAGGCGATGACCTTGGCGATCATCGAGTCGAAGTCAGCCGGGATCAGGTCGTTGGGGCCGATGCCGGTGTCCACCCGGATACCAGGGCCTGACGGCAGATTGAGCAGCACGATCCGGCCGGGCGACGGAGCGAAGTCACGGTCGGGGTCCTCGGCGTTCAGCCGTGCCTCGACGGCATGCCCCAGCTCGGCCGGCCGCTCGCCCTTGAGCCGGCCGCCGGAGGCCACGTGAAGCTGCCCTTTGACGAGGTCGAATCCGGTGGTCAGCTCGGTGATCGAGTGCTCGACCTGCAGGCGGGTGTTGACCTCGAGGAAGGCAAAAGTGCGCTCACCGGGGTGGTAGAGGAACTCGACAGTGGCCGCGCCGCAGTAGTCGACGGCCAGGGCAAGCCGCTCGGCCGAGGTCTTGAGATCCTCCGCCTGCTCTTCGTCCAGCACCGGTGAGGAGGACTCCTCGATGGCCTTCTGGTTGCGTCGCTGCACCGAGCAGTCGCGCACGCCCAGGGCCCAGGCCGTGCCCTGACCGTCCGCGATGACCTGAACCTCGACGTGACGTGCTCCGGAGACGAGGCGTTCGAGGAAGAGCGCGCCGTTTCCGAAGGCGCGCATGGCTTCGTCGCGGGTGCGTTCGAAGGCCTCGGTCAGCTCTTCGTCGGAGGTCGCCATCCGGATGCCGCGCCCGCCGCCGCCGGCAGTGGCCTTCAGCATCAGCGGGTAGCCGAGGGTTCTGGCGGCAGCCAGCGCGGCCTCGATGTCGTCGACCGAGCCCTGGCTCCACGGGGCGACCGGGACGCCGACCTCTTCGGCCAGCAGCTTCGAGCCGATCTTGTCGCCGAGACGGCGCATCGCGGCGGCACTGGGGCCGATGAAGGTGACGCCGATCCGGTCGCACATCTCGGCGAAGTTCGGGTCCTCGGCGACGAAGCCCCAGCCCACCCAGGCGGCGTCCGATCCGGTATCTTTCAGGGCCCGCTCGAGGACGGCAAGATCCAGATAGGGGCGGTCCGCGGCAGGCCCGATGGCGTATGCCGAGTCAGCCTCGCGCACGAACATGGCCGAGTGCTCGCCGTCGGTGTACAGCGCCACCGTCTCTATCTGCTCGCCGCCCGCCGCGTTCAGCTCACGCACGGCATGGATCAGCCGCATCGCGGCCTCACCCCGGTTGACGATGGCGATACGGCTTATCATGCGCGGCGTCTCCCAAACGATCGGCGGATGCGCCCAAGTAGACCAGCACAAGGCGTACCTGTCATTCCGGCGTCACAGGGCAGCCTGTGCTGAGCCCCCGATCAGCCGCTCACCGTTGAACCAGCAGACGGCGCGCAGCCAGTCGTCGTCCAGGGCGGGTTCCCTTTCGCGCAGCCGCCCCAGGGCCTCGAGCTGGTGGATGTACGGGTAGGGGATCTGCGGGAAGTCGCTGCCCAGCACGACCCGGTCGGGCATGGCCGCCAGCCGGGGGAGAAGGTCGGCCGGGAAGGGAGCATCCTGTTCGAAGAAGTCAGTGAACGCCATCGTCGTGTCCAGGTGCACCCGCGGGTACCGCTCGGCCAGGGTGAGGAACTCGGCGTACTCCGGCGCGCCCAGATGCGCGACGACAGCGGTCAGCAGCGGATGCCGGCGCAGCACTCCTTCGAGCTTGTCCGGCCCGGTGAACCCGGCCCGCGGGACGGGGCCGCTGCCCACGTGGATGACCACCGGCACCCCGGCGTCGGCCAGCAGCCCCCAGACCTCGTCCAGGCAGCGGAGCCTCAGGTCGAAGGCGCCCACCTGCGCGTGCACCTTGAAGACCCTGGCGCCTCGCCGCAGTGCCGAGCTGACCTGGCCCAGCACGCCGTCCTCGGGGAAGAACGTCGCGCACGGCACGCAGTCCGGCTCGGTCGCTGACAGGTCCAGGGCGAAGTCGGTGAGGTCGGCTGCCATTCCGGGCCGGTGGGCGTAGGTCAGCGCGGTGAACCGGCGTACCCCCATCTGCCGCAGGTGGGCAAGGCGCCTGTCCTGCGTCCAGCGGTACTCGATCGGCCAGGGTCGCCCGATCAGCGGCCCCGCCTCGTCGAAGTGCGCCCAGACCCGTCGCTGCATCCGTTCGGGCAGGAAGTGGGTGTGCAGGTCGACAACTCCGGGCAGTCCGAGCCGTTGCCACCAGGTCGGCACGTCGGAGTCGGTCAGAGGTTCGATGTCATCTCCAGGTGGGCACATGGCCGGGGTGCTGCCGATCTGCGTCCGGGTCATCGTTGCCCCGCCAGCCACGTCTTGGTGCTGAGGACTCGTCGTGCCGAGGCGACCGCCTGCTGGCGGGGAAGCCGGCCGTCGTTGATCGCCTGGGACACCGCAGAGGTGACAGCGTCAACCGGAGCCCAGCAGACCATGGCGACGTCGGCGCCGGCCACCAGGGAGCGAACCCCCGCCTGAGCGGGCGAGATGCCGAGGGCCTTGCTGGCCGCAGCCATGGACAGGTCATCGGTGAGGATGAGGGCGGAGTCACCCGCCCGGGCCCGCAGGGCTCGCATTGCGGCCGGTGACTCACTGGCCGGCAGCGCGCCCTCGGTCAGCCCCGGCACACGCAGATGCCCGACCATCACCGCTCTGCCATGACGGGCGAAGGCGGCGTCGAACGGGATCAGGTCGCGGCGCTGCAGGACGGACCAGCGCGGGACGACTGAGCTGCCCGTATGGGTATCGGTGGCCTGTCCGTGGCCGGGCCAGTGCTTGACCACGCCGAGAACCCCGGCGGCGGCAAGGCCGTCGTTCCAGGCGTTCACGGCGACTGCGACCCTGCGCGGGTCGGCGGAGAAGCTGCGGTGGGAGGTGGCGATGAAGTAGCCGGGCACTGCGACGTCCGCGTCCGGCCCAAGAACCAGGCTGACCCCCATCGCCTTCATCCTGAGCCCGTAGGCGCGGGCCGTGGCGGTGATCTTGGCAGGGCTCCAGCTGCCCATCACCTCAGCCGACGGCAGCGGATAGATCAGCGAGCTCAGGCGTTGGACCTGACCACCCTCCTCGTCAGAGGCGACCAGCGCGGGGTTGCCCCTGGGCGCCGCTGCCCGGGCCGTTCGCAACGTCTCAGCCAGGGCCGGCGAGGGCGGGCCGAAGAGGACGACGCCACCCAGGCCGCTCTTGGCCGCATGCCGGATGGCGGCGGTATCGCCCATCTTCGCCCCCGTCATGACCAGCACGGAGGCCAGCTGCCGGCTCGACCACGTGGCCGGATCCACCGGCTGAGTGGTCGTGGCAGACCGTCGGGGTGCGGGACCCGGTGCCGGAACTGTCCGCGCGGCGGGGGATATCGGGCTGCTGGCGGGCGCGGTGGCGGGGGCCGAGGTTGGCAGCGCGGTGCTGCCCGGGCCGCCGGGCCGCGCGGATGCTGAAGGGCGCGAAGGCCGGTCTCCCCCGAGGAGGTGCGCTGCCCACGCGCCGGTAGCCACCAGGACGGTGAACGCTGCCACGAACAGCACGACGAGCCGGCGTTGTCGGGAGGTGAGCACCGAGGCGGACTGACGGCTCATACAGGGTCAGGGAACCGTGGGGCATACCTGGACATCCGCAAACGGTACATGTGCCTCCACCGGCCCACCCGCCGAAGGGTCACCTGTCACGGCCAGACGTGGTGGTCGCTCAGCGGGTTCCGCCTGTGGTGACGGGACTTCGGGACCTTTGCCTCTGGCGCCGCCACCCTGTTCTTCCTTTGCTTGGGGGATGCTTGTCTATGACTTCCTTCGCATCCCCCTGCCCGTGACCGAGGTCCGGCGTCGGCTGCTGGGGGCTGTAGGCGGCTTGTGGCAGCAGGTGGCCGAGGCCGCCTATGACGAGGGCGAGGCGTTGCTCGGCCGGGTAGGCCCGTTCGGGCCGGTTCCAGGTCTCTCCAAGGCCGTCAGCGTGCAGGCGGGTACGGTCAGAGATCGTGGCGAGGGGTTCGTGATGCCGTTGCGCTGGTCGGCGACCGGCCCCGCCGAGCTGTTCCCGGCGATGGAGGCCGACCTCGAGATCTCTGCGCTGGGCGCAGCCGAGTCTCAGCTGAGGATCTCCGGAAGCTATGACCCGCCGCTGGGGTCCGTGGGCCGTCAGCTGGATCGGCTGTTGCTCCATCAGCTGGCCGAGGCCACCGTTCGGGCGTTCCTGGGCCAGCTTGTCGCCGCCCTGCTGGTGGAGCCGGTGCCCGGACAACGCGCCCAGGCGCTTCCGGGGCGGCAGCGGCGCGCACCACTGAGCTGAGGCGCGCGACTGCCGCGTCAGTGTGCGGGTTGTGGCTCGAGGTGGGTCTGCACGTCGGTGTCGGGCAGATCCTGAGAGATCGCCATCTCGACCTGATCTGCCAGCGTGTGGCCCTTCTCGACCGTCCAGTCTGCAGGCACCAGCACGGTCAAGGACACGAAACGATGCCGTCCTGACTCCCTGGTCCGCAGGTTGGCGAAGTCGAGGTCCGTGGTGCGCATCCGGTCGAGCACCGCTGTCACCCGGGCCAGGTCCTCAGCGGGCATTGCCGCATCAAGCAGGGAGGTCATCGACTGGGACACCAGCCGGAACCCGGTCACCAGGATGTTCAGGCCCACCAGCGCGGCCACGATCGGGTCGAGCCGCTGCCAGCCGGTCAGCGCCACCAGGAGCACCCCGACGATGACGCCCGCCGAGGTCCAGACATCGGTCAGCAGGTGCTTGCCGTCCGCGGTCAGGGTGACCGAGCGGTGTTGTGCGCCGGCCCGCAGCAGGAGCATGCCCACGGCGCCGTTCACCGCGGTGGCCAGGGTCGAGATCGCCAGCCCTAGGCCGACGCTCTCCAGGGGGCTCGGGTTGAGGAACCGCTGCACCGAGGTGAACAGGATGAACCCCGCGGCAACGAAGATCATCAGCCCCTCGATGCCTGCCGAGAAGTACTCCGCCTTGCCGTGGCCGAAGTTGTGGTTGTCGTCGGGCGGCCGGGCGGCGACGTGCAGGGCGACCAGGGCGACCACAGCCGCCACCAGGTTCACCCCGGACTCGGCGGCGTCCGACAGGAGACCGACTGATCCGGTCAGCAGGTAGGCCCCGGACTTCAGCGCGATGGTCAGCAGCGCAGCCGCGATCGAGAGCCACGCGAACGTGGTCAGCCGTGGCGGGGCGCCCTCGGGCTCGGCCCCCACCATAGGAAAATCGATCGCTTTCATGAGATCAGACTGTCAGGACATCCTGTGATGAGCACCTCCGGGTGGTCGACAGCGTGGCGCCAGCGGAGTGGTCGCCGGTCCCGGGGGTCGGCGCACGCCCTACCCGCTCGGTCTGCGGCCCCAGGCAGAGACCATCGGGGAGGTGGCGAGATCCAGCGCTCCGGTCGCCAGGTTGGCCAGATGCTGCTCGATCTCGGCGTCCGTGGCGATCCCGGCTGCGACGAGGCGGTCGCGGATCTGCTCGACAGTGGCCCGCTCAAGCGCTGTGCAGGCCGGCCCGCCCATCGGGAAGTACGCGTCGGACCGTACGTCGCACAGCCCGGCGTCGCGCAGCAGCCGTGGCAGTGTGCGACCGTAGGCAAGGTCGACGCCGCGTGCGGCGAGCAGCGTGCGAAAGCCGACCTTCAACCTGTTGGCCAGCTCCTGACGGGGCCCTGACTCGTCCGGGCATACCAGCGGCTGCAGTCCCGGGTCTGCCTCCTCCAGCAGGAGCCAGCCACCGGGCTCGAGTGCGGCGACCATGGTGGCCAGCGCCTGGGCCCGCCGGGTCACGTGCACCAGCACCAGCCGGGCGTGCACCAGGTCGAAGTGACCTGGCGGGGGCGGGTCCGAGCCGACATCATGTCGCAGGACCTGGTAGGCAGCCTCACCGCTCAGCCAGGATGTGTCGATGTCGGTGGCCAGGACGCGCCCCTCGCTGCCGACCTGAGCCGCCAGGTAGGCCGGCACGTCAGGGCTTCCCGCGCCGACCTCCCAGACCCGCCACCCGGCACTGAGCCCGAGCCTGTGCGCGTGCCGGAACGTCGACGGGTTGAACAGCCCTGACAGGGCGTCGAAGCGTTGCCCCGCCTGCGCCTGCTGGTTGTCGAGCAGGTATTCGTCGCTTCGTCTCACCTGTCAATCTTGCGCTCTCGCCATCTGGCGCGCAGCCGGGATGCAGCGATAGCCTTCCTTTGTTACTGACCAGTAGCAAAGGGAGAAGCCGTGGCAAGGATGAGATCACGCACGGCGATGCTGAACGGTCACGAGCTCTGGTATCTGGACACCGGCGAGGGCCCGGCAGTGATGTTCATCCACGGGCTGACCAGCTCTCATCGCAACTGGGACCACCTCGTCAAGAAGCTGAGGGTCGACCACCGGGTGCTCGCCCCGGACCTGTTCGGCCACGGCGCGTCAGCGAAGTCGATGGGGGACTACTCGCTGGGGGCCCACGCGGCCACCCTGCGCGATCTGCTCGACCAGCTGGGCATCGACAAGGTGACTCTGGTGGGGCACTCCTTCGGTGGCGGGATCGCGATGCAGCTCGTCTACCTGTTCCCGGAGCGGGTCGAGCGCCTGGTCCTGATCGCCAGCGGCGGTCTGGGACGAGATGTGAGCCCGCTGATCCGGGCGGCCACGCTGCCCGGAGCCGGCTGGGTCCTGCCGATCATCGCCTCCGGCTGGGTGCGCGGACGGGGCGATGCCGCCGGACGGACCCTGGCCAGAGCTGGCTGGCGGGCGAGCCCGGACGTGACCGAGATCTGGCGGGGCTTCACCTCACTGGGCGACGCCGACACCCGGCGCGCCTTCCTCGCCACCACGCGTTCGGTCATCGACCCGGGCGGTCAGACGGTGACCGCCCAGGACCGCCTGCCCAGGGCGATCGAGATCCCCACCCTGGTGGTGTGGGGCACCAAAGACCGGATGATCCCGGCCTGGCATGCGACCATTGCTCACCAGGCGATCGGCAACAGCAAGGTGGTGCTGTTCGAGGACGCCGGGCACTTCCCGCATCTTGACCAGCCCGAACGGTTCGCGCAGGTGCTGGGCGACTTCCTTGACGGGAAGTAGTCCTCGACTCGGCAGTTCTCGACGGGAAGTCCCTGACAGGCACTCCTTGACCGGCGTTGGTCCCAGGCTGTCACCTGGTCAGCTCGTGGCCTGGCCGCGCCACAGGTCGATGCCGCCCTCGACCGCGTGGCCGTCGATCTCGGCCAGCTCCTGCGCACTGAACTCGAGGTTGTCCAGGGCGGCGATGTTCTGTTCCAGCTGGCTGACCGACGAGGCGCCGATCAGGACCGAGGTCACCCGCTCGTCACGGGTCAGCCAGGCGAGCGCCATCTGGGCCAGCGACTGGCCGCGGCGCCGGGCGATCTCGTCCAGGGCGTGGAGGTGCCTGAGGTTCTGCTCGGTCAGCAGGTCCTTCGACAGTGACGAGCCCTCGGCCATCCGTGACCCGGACGGAATACCGTCGAGGTACTTGCTGGTGAGCATTCCCTGGGCCAGCGGCGAGAACGCGATGCAGCCGGCGCCGACCTGTTCGAGGGTGTCGAGCAGGCCGCCCTCGACCCAGCGGTTCAGCATCGAGTACGACGGCTGATGAATGAGCAGCGGGGTGCCGAGCCCGGCCAGGATGCGGGCCGCCTCGGCCGTGCGCTCTGGAGAGTACGACGAGATCCCGGCGTACAGGGCCTTGCCCGACCGCACTGCCGTGTCGAGCGCGCCCATGGTCTCCTCGAGCGGGGTCTGCGGGTCGGGGCGGTGAGAGTAGAAGACGTCGACGTAGTCGACCCCCATCCGCTCCAGCGACTGGTCCAGGCTCGCCAGCAGGTACTTGCGGGACCCGAACTCCCCGTACGGGCCTGGCCACATGTCGTACCCGGCCTTGGTGGACAGGAAGAGCTCGTCGCGGTATGGCAGGAGGTCCTGGCGGAAGATCTCGCCGAAGTTGGCTTCGGCAGAGCCGTAGGGCGGACCGTAGTTATTGGCAAGATCGAAGTGGCAGACGCCTAGGTCGAAGGCGCGGCGGAGGATCGCGCGTTGGGTGGCGAGCGAGGTGTCGTCGCCGAAGTTGTGCCACAGCCCTAACGAGATGAGAGGGAGTTTGATGCCGCTCCGGCCCGCCCGGCGATAGGTCATCGAGTCATAGCGGTCCTGCGCGGCGAGGTATGTCATGGTCCCATTCTCGCAGGCTCACTCTGGCGGCTGGACCCGCCGGCTGAGCGGACCACGGCGACCGGGCAGGTGGCACGTTTCAGGATGCGACGGCTGACCGACCCGAGCAGCAGGCCGATGAACCCTCCCCGTCCGCGCGACCCCACGACGAGCAGGCTGGCGTCGTGGGACTGTTCGAGCAGCTCGACGACCGGGTCACCGCGAACGATGTGGCGCTCGACCGGAACATCCGGATACCTCTCCGTCCAGCCAGCCAGCAGCTCGGAGATCAGGGTCGTCTCCTGGCTGGCGATCTGGGTCCAGTCGCCTGTCCAGGGCTCGCCCAGGCTGACTCCCTCCAGCGGCTCCCACCACCAGGTGTGCACGGCGGTGAGGATGCTCCCGGTCGAGGACGCGTAGGCGAAGGCATAGCGCAGGGCTGGTTCGGAGGCGTCGGAGCCGTCCACCCCGACCACGACGCGTCCCGGCTCCGCACTGTCCAGCGTCCCGTTCTCGCGGACGACCACCACCGGACAGCTGGCGTGAATGGCCACCTGCTGGGAGACAGAGCCAAGAAGGGCGCTCGGCAGAGGGCTGCGACCGTGCGAGCCCACCACGACGGCCTCAGCGAACTTGGAGGCGGCGATCAGGGTGGTGGGCGCGAACCCCGTGACGCTGTGCGGGGTTGCCTGCAGACCGGGCGCCAGCGCGGTGACCAGGTCCATGGCTTCGCTGAGCAGCGGGTCGCTGCTTGCCGGGGCCTCCTTGGTGCCGAGCTGCTGCTTGTCGCTGAGCACCACCTCGTTCTCCAAGGCATGCACCACATGCAGCGGGCGCCGCGTCCGTTGTGCCTCCTTCAGGGCCCAGGCCAGAGCGAGCTCGCCGGCCGCAGAACCGTCGATGCCGACGACGACACTGCCCTGCGTGATCTGGTGGTCGCTCATGCGGGGCTCCTTGGGATGACGCTCTGGTTGGGGTCACCCCAGCATGGCCGTCCCCGGGCCCTCGCGCATCTAGCACCGGCGTCGTCGGGTCAGAAACCTTGACGAGTCCTTGACGCCAGAGGACTGAATGGAGCTCCGCGCAGACTTACGCTCAGAGGATGGCGACCTGGACAGATGAGATCAACGGGGCGTCTAGCGCACCTGCCGCCCTGGCCGGCTCGGCGAACCTGCCTGAGCGGGCTGGCTATCGGCTCAAGCGCCGCGCTCTGGGCCCGCCGCTGACCACCGACCAGCTCCAGCACGAGACGTTGTCCAAGAAGCTCGCCCTGGGCGTCCTGTCCAGCGACTGCATCTCATCGTCGGCGTACGGGTCGGAGCAGATCCTGCTCATCCTGCTGCCGATGTTCGGCATCGCGGCCTACACCCTGCTGTTGCCGATGACGCTGGTGGTCCTGGTCGTCCTGGTGCTGGTGACCATCTGCTACCGCCAGGTGGTCATGCTCTACACCAAGGCCGGCGGGTCGTACGTCGTGGCCCGCGAGAACTTTGGCCCGGTGGTCGCCCAGGTGGCTGCCGTGGCGCTCATGGTCGACTACATCGTCACCGTGGCGGTCCAGTCAGCAGCCGGGACCAACGCCGTCACTTCCGCGATCCCGGGGCTGGCGCCCTTCAGCCTCGAGATCACTGTCTCGGTGGTGCTGATCCTTTTCTTCGGCAACCTGCGCGGCCTGCGTGAGGCAGGCCGCGCGTTTGCCTTTCCGACATACTTCTTCGTCGCCTCGATGGCGGTGGTGATCGTGGGCGGCCTGGTGCGAGAGGTGCTCGGGGACCTGCCGCACTACGACCCGGCACACGCAGCCGGCGCCTTCCCGATGGGCCAGGGCACCTCGTTGCTGAGCCTCGGCGCGATCTACATCCTGCTGAAGTCCTTCGCCAACGGCGGGTCGTCGCTGACCGGGCTCGAGGCGATCTCCAATGGTGTCAGCACGTTCCGGAGCCCGCGGGGCCGCAACGCCCGGACCACCCTGGTCGTGATGAGCGCCATCCTGGGCACGCTCGTGGCCGGAGTCTCCTGGCTGGCCCACGAGACGCACGCGGTGGCTTATGTCACCGGCTCGCCTACGGTCATCTCACAGGTCGCCAGGGCGGTGCTGGGCGACAGCGCGGCCGGACACGTCGGCTTCCTCATGGTGCAGCTGGCCACCATGCTGATCCTCTACACCGGGGCGAACACGCCGTTCAACGGGTTTCCCTTCCTGGCGAACTTCGTTGCCGCCGACGGCTTCCTGCCCCGCTGGCTGACCAAACGCGGTCACCGTCTGGCGTTCTCGAACGGAATCGTGGTCCTGACGGTGACCTCCCTGGCCCTGCTCATCGGGACGGGGGCTCACGTCGACAAGCTGGTGGCGTTCTACGCGATCGGCGTCTTCACCGGCTTCACCCTGGCCGGCTTCGGCATGGCCAAGCACTTCAGGACCTTCGGCGGTCCGAGGTGGAGGGCCAAGGTGGCTATCAACAACGTGGTAGGCGCCGTCTCCGGCCTGGTCGTGCTCATCTTCGCGGTCACCAAGTTCACCGAGGGCGCCTGGCTGGTGGTCCTGATCTTCCCGATCATGGTCGTCCTGCTGCTGCGCCTGCATCACGCCTACGACCGTGAGGCAAGGCTGCTGGAAGCTGTACCGAGCACCGCGACGGTGGTCCGGGCGTCCCGCAGCCGGGTGGTCGTGCTCGTCGACTCGGTCGACCTGGCGGTCATTCGCGCCATCCGCTATGCCCGCACCCTGCGCCCGAGCGAGCTGCATGTCGTGCACTTCGTCCTCGACTCGGCCCACGCCGCCGACCTGCTCAATGCCTGGGATGCCCAGCCCGGCCTAGACCTGTCACTGGAGCTGGTGGACTGCCCGGACCGGCGGCTGCCGCGCGCTGCGCTCGAGCTCACCGAGCGCCTGATGGCCGACGGCGCCTCGACCCAGGTGACCATGCTGCTGCCCCGGCGCTCCTACGGCGCCTTCCTGGGCCGGATGCTGCACGACCGGACCGCCGATGATATCGCCGCAGCCGTCTCGACCGTGTCCGGCGCCGTGGCCACCATCGTCCCGTACGACGCCACCCGATCTCCCAGGCCTTCGCGCAGAAGTGCGTCAGGCAATGACGTTGCCCTGGTTCGCGATACGACGGATGCGCCGGCCCGGCCACCCCGGCCGGGGGAGCGGGTGGACATCGGCAGTGCCGGGCACCGCGAGCGCGCCGTCGTCGAAGGTCGGATCCGCTCGGTGGAGGTCTCTCCCATCTCCGGCAGCCCGGCACTGCGCTGTGAGCTCGTCGACGACACCGGAGGTGTGACGCTCCTGTTCTATGGCCGGCGCTCGATCGCCGGGATCACCCCTGGCGTGCCGCTGCGCGCGGAGGGGCGAATCGGCACCTACAAGGGACACCTGGCGATCGCCAACCCGCTGTACAGCCTGATGCCCGGGGACCGCGTCGACAGCTGAGTCGCGTGGCGTGGGACGCTACTCATCATGAGCACTGCGGCGCCGACGATCGAGTGGACAGCGCTCGTGCTCTCCGGGGGCCGCGGCTCCCGGCTCGGTCACCACGACAAGGCAGCTATCACCATCGGTGGACTGTCCACCCTGGATCTCCTGCTGGCCGCGCTTCCGGGCGATGTCCCGGTGGTGGTCGCCGGTCCGCAGCAGTCGACCCGGCGTCCGGTCACCTTCCGGCCGGAGCAGCCTGTCCACGGCGGACCGGTCGCCGGCGTCGCCTCGGCGCTGGAAGCGGTGCGGACGCCGGTCACCGTGCTGCTGGCGGTGGACATGCCGTGGGCCGGCGGGCTCGTGAAGCAGCTGATCAGCGAGTTCGCGCTCTGTGATGGCGACGCGCTGGTGCCGGTCGACGGGGCGGGGTTCCGCCAGCCGTTGTGCGCGGCCGTCCGGACCCAGGCCCTGCGCACGGCGCTGGGCGGGCTCGGTGACTCCCGGGGCCGGTCCCTGAGGCAGCTGTTCGCGCTGATCGACGTCTGTGAGCGCCCGCTGCGGCCGGACGAGAGGCATCTGGTCGATGACATCGACACCCCTGAAGACCTGGCCAAGGCACGATCAAACCAAGGAGCGAAAACCATGATGAAGACCTGGACCGACGCCGTCTGCGCCGAGCTGGACCTGCCTGCCGGCGCCGACGTCGACCTGATCCTGGATGTGGCCCGGGTGGCCGCGCACGGCGTCGAGCGACCCGCGGCACCGGTCACGACATACCTGCTGGGCGTTGCCGTCGCGGGCGGGATGGATGTCAGCGAGGCAGCCGCCAAGATCCAGGCGCTCGCCGCAACCTGGCAGCAGCCGGCGGAGTAACCGTCCGGGGCCTCGTGGCTGCGAGGCTTCCGGCCCCGGAGTCGCTTCCGGCATCGTGGTCTCTGACGGGTCGGTGCCCCGTAGGACCGGGTGTTCCTGGACTCGTCCTCAGTCGCCCGGGCCAGGAGCGAGCCATGGAGCCGGTGCTCGTCCTAGGGTGGAGGGCATGCGCGCGTTGCCTGGCCGCCGGCCGCCTCTGCTGCTCGAGCTGGACCTTGTCGAGCCTCCCGCCTCACCGGACCCGGATGACCCGGTCGCCCGGCTACGGGCTCGGGGGCGCCCCCAGCTGCGTCCCATCCTGCGGTCGCTGCACGAGGCCGCTGCGGATCCTCGCGTCCTGGGGCTGATCGCCAAGGTCGGCGGGGCGCTGCCCTGGGCGGCCATGCAGGAGCTGCGCCTCGGGGTGCGCGCCTTCGCCGCCAGTGGCAAACCGACCGTGGCCTGGTCGGAGAGCTTCGGTGAGGGCGCCGGTGAGATGGCCGCCTACGTCCTGGCGACCGCGTTCGACGAGATCTGGCTGCAGCCCGGCGGTGGCATCGGGATGCTGGGCGTCGGGGTGGAGACCACCTTCGTCCGGGGCGCGCTCGACAAGCTGGGCATCGAGCCACAGCTCGAGCAGCGTCACGAGTTCAAGAACGCCGCTGACAGGGTGATGCGCACCGAGTACACGGCGGCTCATCGTCTGGCGCTCGACCGCCTTGCCGAGTCGGTGTTCACCGAGGCGGTCGCCGCGATAGCCGGCGGGCGGGGGATCGAGGCGGGCCGGGTCCGTGAGCTCGCCGACACCGGGCCGCGCACCGCCCCCGAGGCGCTGGACGCGTCGCTGGTGGACCGTCTCGGCTACCGCGACCAGGCGTACGCCGCAATGCGACTGCGGCTCGGCGCCGAGGCCGCGCTGCTGTTCGCCGATCGGTGGCGCCCTGCGCGCCGCCCGCATCTACCGTCCCGGCGCACGGGTCACGTCGCCCTCGTCGAGGTGCGCGGCGGGATCGTGTCGGGGCGCTCCCGGCGGACCCCGATGGGGCGTCAGGTGGGCAGCGACTCGGTGGGCGCGGCACTGCGCGCCGCGGCCCGCGACGAGCAGGCGCGGGCGGTCGTCCTGCAGGTCGACTCCCCGGGCGGTTCGGCCGTCGCCTCGGACACGATCTGGCGCGAGGTGTGCCGGGTCCGCGAGACGGGCAAGCCGGTGGTCGTCTCGATGGGCGCGGCCGCGGCCTCCGGCGGCTACTACATCGCCTGCCCGGCCGACGTCATCGTGGCGCTGCCCTCGACTCTCACCGGATCCATCGGGGTCTTCGGCGGCAAGATGGTGGTGCGCGGGCTGCTCGATCGCCTCGGGGTGAGCACCGGCACGGTGTCGCACGGGGACAGGTCACTGATGTACTCGCAGCGCCGCGGCTTCAGCGACGACGAGCGCGAGCGGCTGGCTGCCCTGATGGATGCCATCTATGACGACTTCGTGGCCAAGGTCGCCAGTGGCCGTGACCGACCGGTCGCCGAGATCGAGGGCCTTGCGCGCGGACGGGTGTGGACGGGCAGCGACGCGCTCGGACTGGGGCTGGTGGACGAG
>JBBRZQ010000009.1:0-64652 GCA_038236535.1 Actinomycetales bacterium | reverse complement strand
CAGCGAGCTCATCCCCGGCCAGGGGAAGAAAGACCTTTCTGCGTTGCAGGCAAAGGCGATACTGGCCACCGTCCGCCCTCGCGACATCGCCGGCAAGACCCGGCGGCGGATGGCCGCCGAGCAGCTCGCCGACCTGGTCGTGGTCGACGCGAAGCTGAAGAAGATCAAAGCCGAGCTCAAAGCCGGGGTTATTGCCCGCGGCTCGACCTTGCTGGAGGTCTACGGCGTCGGTCCGGCTGGTGCGGCACGGATCTTGGCCGATGCCGGCGACATCGCCCGGTTCGCCGACCGGAACCGGTTCGCGTCCTGGACCGGGACCGCACCCCTGGACGCGTCATCGGGTGAGCAGATCCGACACCGGCTCTCCCGGGCCGGCAACCGAAGGATGAACCACGTCTTGCACATCGCCGCGGTCGTCCAGCTGCGCAACGACACCCAGGGCCGTGCGTACTTCCGGCGCAAAGTCGCCGCCGGCAAGACCCGGATGGAAGCACTGCGCTGCCTGAAACGACGCCTCTCTGACGTGATCTACCGGCAGCTGGTTGCCGACGCCCGAATGCGGGAGCTCACCGGCGGTGGCACGGGCCCGGGAGGGCACTGCGGGGCGACTCAAGAATCCAGCGCGGCCGACCTGTCCCCGCTCGTCGGCACTTCGGATCAGCCACTTCCCGGACCCGCAAGAGCGACGTTACCGCGACCCATCAAAGCCCGAAAGCCTCAGAGAATCTCGAGCGCCTCAACCAGCCTCTTGACATAGAGGGGAACCAGATTCGGATGATTGGTAACCCCGTTCTGACCCCACAGTGGCCGACACGCTGAGCAGCGTCGGCGCCCCCACGGCGTGACGGGCGCCTCCCGCACCCGCCTACATCTTCATCATCGAGTAGATGAGAAGAGCCCACCCCCAGCAAGGCGACCGGGCTCAGAATAAGCACCAATGCCCACCGAAGGTGTTGGGGTTCAACGAGTGGCCAAGCAACGCATAGAGAGCCGGGGAAGCGCAGAGGAAGCCAGCGACGATCACCCGGACGCGAGGTCGGATCCACACGGCCGCGAGCAGCCAAGGCCCCCAAACAAGCGCGAACAGTGCAGCCAGATACTTCTGGCCCGCCGCCGCACGCACCGGGTCGGGTGGCTCGTTGCAGGTACTGAACGCTGCCCACGCAATGAATGCCACTACGTACGCCGTGATGTACGCGCCAACGGCGGTAGTCACGACGAGCAGAGCCCACATCACGGGGCGCCACCCGCGCCACAACAGCGGGGGTTTGCCGGGGGCGAGGCCTGGCGGGGAGACGGTCACCCGATCATTGTTCGCCCGCCGGTGGGCTGGTGCACACCATTCGAGTCAGAGGCCTGGATATCGCCAGGGCAACGATCGAACGCCACACCAGCGCCATGAGAGTGCGGTTCCCCGCCTATGCGCGGTCCGCGCTTTCGCGCGACGGAGGGCTCGTAGGCTTCGCACGTGCCAACCGACCCATTGGAAGACATGCCGGCCGCCTCTCGCCGCGAAGTGATCAAGGCCGTGCGGGAAGCGCTCGACATCGACGAGCCCGCCGCCCGGGAAATCGTGCGCGCGAGCGAACCGCTTTGGGACGCACTGGAGAGCGCCGGAAGGCTGGTCGACACGTGGGGCGGCGGCGAGTTCTGCGTCTTGCTCCCACGGATGCTCGCTGTGGTGCGCCAGATCGACGAGCCCGGCGCCCAGAAGGACGTGCGCGTGCTCTCCTTCGGGGCGGTGCTGGGCGACTCCGATGCACTGTCCCGACGATGGGGGGCAGCCCTCGGGGATCTGACCCGACAGGCGAAGATCGCCCAGGACCGGGTAACCAGCCCGCTTCGGCTGTACGTGGCATTCCACCTCGACGGGCGCCTGGTGCCCAACGAGTTCACTGGCGTCCGGACTGGCCGGCGCGACGCCCAAGGGTGGTTGTCGGTGCAGGTCGCGCTGATCCCTGACGACGGGCGGGACCCGCACAAGGTGCTGGCTCAGGGGCTTCGGGATGCCCTCGACGCTGCGGAGTCGTTCGCCCGACGCAACAAGATTGCGACCGAGCTGCCAGAGCTGCGTGAGGTCCTCGACAGGATCTCGTGAGACCTCCCGCCCGGCACTGGGCCACGGCCAAGCTAGCCATGGGTTGCGCGGGGACGTTTGAACGGTCGACCAGCGGAACGTGCCAGGCGTCGCACCATCCGCGCCAGAAGCGGACGTTTGCACGGTCTCGCTGACGCTTCCGCCATCATGGCTCAGTGACATCTGAGACCGTGACCTTGAGGCGAGTACATGACGGAACTCGTCACCGAGCCTGGGTCCTTCGACGCCGTCGACCACGTTACGAGATCCGGCTTCGCGACGCTGACGTGAGGGTGGTGACCCTGGTGGAGCTAGACACCCTTCTTGACGCACGTCGAGATCCGGCTGACTTCTGGGCGTGCGTTCACGCTGCCGATGACGCGTATGAGCGCGGTGAACACGATGCTCTGATCGAGTGGCCGTCGGGCCGTCGCTCGGCGGCTCACTGAACAACTCGCTCTGCGCCATAGAGTGCGTCGTTTTGTCGCGGAAACCCCCAGGGCTCCATCGACAGGCGATGTGTGTGGGAGTCTCATCCAGGTGAGGACACCCAAGGCCGGCACGGTCGTCGGAGTTTCCCGGAGCCTTCTTGAACCAGGCTGGACTTGGCCCATAAACGGGCTGCGTCACCCGACGATTGGCAATGCGTCTGGCTGGTACGTGTGGACGGGTGAACTGTCGACCGCGGCGGACTTCTTCGTGCCGCTTCACACTAAGCATCTCGTAGAGAGGGTGCCAGCGCTCGGCGCCTACCTCGGCCTGCCGCCTGGGTCAAGGTTCCTGTTGGCGCCTGGCTACGAGGACGTTTGGATGGACGAAACGCTGCTCGACGTTGAGCAGCAGTAACCGAGCGGCTTCGACCTCTCCGTGCCAGATGAGCGCATTCGTTGGCGGATGGCGAGACATCCGAGCGCCCGCCAATGTCGGCTAGTTGGCCCAGCGGCAGCCTGACGACTGCCCGAAAAGAGCACATGACAAACTACCGACGGGCACGGTTCTCCAGCCCTCATCATCCTTAGGTCGGAGCGTGGAATGACTCGGTTGCGCAGAGCAAATCGATGGTTCAACGACACTGCGTCGAACCCACCGATCTGGTTGCGCTGGACCTACGTGCCGCTTTTCGCTGCCATGGCTCTTGGCCTGGTACTCCGGCGCGGCTGGGTCGTCGGAGCTGTCGCAGCAGTCGTCTACGGCGGCGTAGGCCTTGCTGTGGCGCTCAGTCCCGGCGGCGTCGTCAGTTGGTCCAGAGATCACCCGAGATTGGACGGCGCGATCTTCGGTCCGCTCCTCTTCCTTGCCCTCGCCTTCATGGTTCCGAGTCTGTCAGTTTGGTGGTGTCTTCTAGCAGGTGTGGTCGGCGTCGTTGTAGGCATCGCTTTGGGTGGGCGCCGTGACCGCCTCCGCGCGGACGGGACCAGCGTCCGTTAGTGGCAAGCTGTCTTGCGACTTTTGGACGCCCGCTCATCGGCCGAATTATCACCGGCATAACCCTGATGAGCGGACGTCCGCTCATCGCCATGAGCGGGCAGTGCTCTCATGGAGATTTGATGGATCGTCCGGCGTACCGGGCCCAGGGTTCGGCGGCCTTTTCGGCGTGCAGGAACGCCACCTGCGGGCTGTACCCGAGGGCCTCGGCAACGAGCGATGGTGGGCATTCGAGGACGAGCCCGCCGATGGCCCGGTTGCGGGCGCCGAGCAGGTTGACACCGAGGTCGCGGAGTCGATCCATGACCGTGTTGGGGTGTAGGTGCCGACCGGCGAGGGTGCTGGGGAAGAGCCATGGGCTGTCGGGTCCGGCACCGGTGCGTAGGTTCGGCCGCGACACGAGCTGTTCGCGCAGGAGGGAAGCGAATGGCTCGGGAACGTCTGTGGGGTGTAGGCCGAGGGTAATGCTCATGCCGGTGCCGCTGTCATCGATGACGCTGGTCGGGAGTGTGACGACCTTGACCAGTGGCTGTGCGTAAAGAAGTAGGAGCATCCCGGCGACCCGATAGGGGAGTGACTCGCTCGTGCCGGTGAGGAGCTCGTGCATCCAGGCGAGTCGCTGGTCCTGGCTCAACGACGGGCTGGTCTTCGCCGATCGATGCTGGACGTCGACCTTGCTGTTGAGTCGAGACTTCTTCGCAACGACGAAGAAGGTCCTGATCGCGGAGCGTGTAGTCGGCCCATTGGCCAGCCACTCATCGACATCCTGCTGGGTGCATGTCTCGGCCGTGCGCTGGTAGGTCTCGTGCAGCCAGAGCAGGAACTTCATTGTTTCGGTGATCTCCTGTTTGGCGGAGTGGACCGGCCCGCGCGTCGCGGCCCCTGCAGCTGCCTTGGCGCGGACGCGTCGCAAGTGGTGCCAGGTCGCGAAGTGCTGCACCGGCTGACGCACGTCGTCGGGGAGTTGGTCGAGCTTGGTGTCGATCCACTGCTCGAACCGGGGGAGATACGGGTCTCGCTGGGGGAGCAGGCCGTGATGCTCCAGCAGTGCACGCAGGTGCTCGGAGTGCCTACCGGGAGCAGAATCGAGACCTTCATGCGATATCGGGATCGTGCCGTAGCCGAGGCCCCGGAGGAGTTTTTGGACCTTGGCGGACCTTTTCCAGACGATGATCGACTCGGGGCGGTCGGCGGCGCAAAGCGCGTCGACGAGTCCGATGAGCGCGGGCGTCGTGGGAGATCCTCCGAGAAGGCCGTGGAGGTCGTCGCGGAGGGCGCAGCGGGCACACAGGCGGCCGCGATGGTGCCCCGCTTCGACGTCGCAACGCTCGCAGTGGAAGTCGTACGGGATCGCGGCGCAGGTCGAGCAGACGGGGTGACCCTCGCCGTTAGGTGGGCCTGGAAGTAGGCGATCTTGGCGGCACTCGGAGCAGATGCCCCTGGTATGGATTGCGTCGAAGTAGCAGGTGAAGCACAGTCGACCTTCTGGCCATCGGGCTGCGAGGCGGGGGATGTTTCGGCCGCAGCGGGCGCAGGGGTCGTCGCGCGTGCTCGACGTGCGCGGCCGACCTCGCACGGTGGAACGAGGGGAGAGGCCGACCGGCTTCGGATCCATGACTACTCCGGGTCGCTACTCGTCGAGGATGTTCGCGCGTCGCGGCCGCACACTGCGGTCGAGCTCGATGACATTCGGTGGGGCAGCAGTGCCGGTCTTGCGCACCCGCACGTCGGCCGCGGTCGTGGTGAGCAGGTCCGCCGGCGTGCATTGGAAGATGTCGCACAGCGCCGCGACCACCTGAAGCGACATCCGCTCCGGACGCTGGTTGACCAGACGGTAGACCTGCGGGCGGGAGAGCGTGATGTCGCGCTCGGCCAGTAGTGGAATGAGGTCCGTCGTGTTGTGCAGGCCCCGGGCCGCCATCAGCTCCGCCAGCCGCCACGTGTAGTCGACCGTGCGCTTCATGATGTCCCGTCCTCGGTCCGGCGAGCCAGGGCTTCATTCACCGCACGGTCCAGCGTGGCCCGGAGCGTGGAGCGACGGAATTCGTCCGAGACGAACTGATAGATCCCGGTGGTTGCCGCGTGCTCGTGCCCCATCTGGTATTGCACGAACCGCGGGTCCCAACCATCCTCGAGGAGGTGGGTGGCATACGAGCGCCGGAAGGAGTGGAAGTCGAGACCGTCGGGGAAGCCGAGCTCCTTGCAGTAGCGGGTGAGGCGGCGGTTCAACGTCGACTCGCCCACCAGGTAGCCACGCTCGGTCGTGAACAAGTCGAGGGTGTCAGGTGCGCCCCGGCCGTTCGCGAGCCAGTCATCGAAGATGCCTGGCGTCCACCGCCAGACCGTCAGCACGCTGCGCGGCTTGGGTGGAGAGGAGCGCTTTGCCTTGCCGAATCGGACCTTGCAGACGCCGAAGGCTCCGAACTCGCGGGCGTGCGGGTTGCGCGCGAGGTCGACTGTCTGGAGATGGCGCACTTCGTTGAGGCGAAGGCCGTAGCCGTAGGAGATCTTCATCATGACGGCGTCGCGGTAGGCGGCCTGCCAGCCCTTGCGCCCGGATGCGCCGATGCGTTCGACCTCGTCGTCTGCGTGATCGAACAGCGCGATGACTTCGCCGCGTGTGTAGGGCCGCTTGGTAGGGCGGCCGTCGTACTCCTGGACGTGGGGAGCGGTGTTCCAGTCGAAGAAGACCTGCGCCGGATGGGTGCCGAAGTACTGCTCGCAGATCCGATCCCAGCCGTAGTCGGGGTTGCTGATGTAGCTGGTGAACGCGCGGAGCGCGCAGTGGTAGCCCCGCAGAGTCGAGTGGGAGACGTGCTTCACAGAACGGAGATCGGCTGAGAACTCCTCGACAATGGCTGGCGTCCAGTGCCACGGATCAACGTTGACGTGGTCGATGAAGCGCAGGACGCAGCGCAGACGCTGCTCGATGGTGGCGAACTGCAAGTTTCGTGACAGCTGTTGGTTGCGCCAGCCGTCGAGCATCATCTGAAGCACCTGCTCGTCAGGCCGGAGGACCGGCAACGACTGCACCAGGTGGGCGCGACCTGAGCCGTCAATCTGCATCGAAGCCTCCGAAGAATCTGGCTACATCCAGTGATTCAATGATGCATCAGATGAGACGTCAAAGGTGTTTGTGCAGGTCAGCGGCGTGTCGCCGTCACCGTTCATGCGCGCGCAATGGCTGTCGCTGACACTCACGACCCTCTGGTGCGCCGTCGTGCCGGGGTGTTTGTGCAGGTCAGGTGCCCAATCGGCGGCGCTGGTGGGGTAGTGGGGCTGAACCTGCGTCTTGATTCATCTGATGCAATACGCAGACTACAGATTGACATAATGTAGATTATCGGCGCAATCGCCCGGTGGCGATCGTGCGCTGAGACTGGCCTGAGCCCGGCCACACAGATCACTAGTTCCTTCTGGTCATCTTGGACCGGAAGGAACCGGCATCCGTGGTCTGGTCCCTACCCTCGGTGCAGAAGTCATTCTCGAGACCGCCTCATCGGTCAGTCTCTTCTCATGCGGTCCGTCTCTGGCTTCGGGATATCTCGAGGGCCGGACTACTCAGGAATGCGCAGGCGAACTGGTGGGCAAGGACCGAGTCACTGGACACGGCCCAAGACCTCACCGCCCCTTTGCCCCGCGGAGCTCTCGCCTCTTTCTGGCAGCAGGCCTGATCGCGACACTGGCCGGCGGGGTCGCAGTCACGCCCGCGGCAGCCGCTGAAGCCAGCGGACGGCCCGATCCACACAGCCTGGCCGCCGCAGTCCTGACCCGGGCGCAGGTCACCAGACAGGTCAAGGCGGCCGAGTCTCTGGGGGCCGCGCTCAGCAAGTCCGACACCCGGGTGGCCGGGGCATACTCACGGCTGGAAAAGCTCTCCACCCAGGCCAACACGCTCCTGGCCACACTGTCCGCGGCCCGGACGGCGCAGGACAGGGCCGAGGCGGAGGCCAGGACCCAGCGGACCCGCCTTGCTGAGCTCACCCAGCAGATACAGCAGACCCGCAGTTCGCTGGGGCAGCTGGCCAGTGACTCCTATACGAGCGGTGGTGGTCCGCTGAGCGATGTGGCGGCCGTTCTGGATGCGCTGACCGCACCCTCGCCGGAGCAGAGCTCCGACTCGCTGTCGGCGGTGCACTACCTGATCAACTCCCATGCCCGGCTGCTCGTCAAGCTGAAGACCGTGCAGTCCGCCCAGGTGATCACCTCCGACAAGGCTGCTGCCGCCAGCCACCGGGCGACGGTCGCTGCCGGGAAGGCTGCCAGGACCAAGCACCAGTTCGATGTCGTGGTGACCAACCAGCGGCGACTGCTCAGTACGTTCCTGGCCTCCGAGACCGCCCAGGTTCGCCGGGCCGCCGGCCTGCGCAGCAGCCTGCTGCGCTCCGGCAACCTGAGGGCCAGAACTGCCGACCGGAAGCTTGCCCGGGCACTGCGAGGAGACGACTACAAGCTCCTGATGGCCCAGAGCACCAGGTGCGGCAACCACTCGCCGCGCTACCCCAACGGCCGGTGGCCCTCGGCCGTGCGCTGCGGACTGTATGCCGCCCCTGGCCAGAGCCTGCGACGGGCGGCGGCCATGTCGTTCAACGCGATGAGCCTTGCCTACCAGGCACAGAGCGGGTCGGCGCTGTGTGTCACTGACAGCTACCGGTCGTATGCCGAGCAGGTCGCGGTCAAGCGAAGGCTTCCGGGGCTGGCGGCCAGACCTGGGACGAGCAAGCACGGATTCGGCCTTGCCGTGGACCTTTGCGGCGGCGTCCAGAACTTCGGCGCCCCCGCGCATCGGTGGATGAAGCGTCACGCCCCGACCTACGGGTGGTTCCACCCGGCGTGGGCCGAGCCGTCAGGCGGACTGCCGGAACCCTGGCACTGGGAGTTCACCGGCTGAGAAGGTGTGTCAGGCTGCGGCCATGACCAACGCCGTCCAATCCCCCGTCGGCCCGCGGCGGACGCGCGACACGCCTCATCAGAGGGCCTGGTACTGGTACGACTGGGCCAACTCGGCATATGTCACGACCACCCTGACGGTCTTGATGGCCCCGTACCTGACGGTCATCGCCAAGAAGGCGGCCTGCCCGACCCTGCCCAGCGACGTCGCCTGCCACACGAACCTCTCGGTCATCGGGGTGGGCATCGACCCCGGGTCCCTGGTCTTCTACGTCCTGACGCTGTCCACGATTCTCTCAGCGGTGCTGCTGATCTTCATCGGGGCCATCGCAGACCGTTCCCCGAAGCCCGTGCGGCTGTTCGCCGGGTTCGCCTGGGCCGGGGCGGCGGCTGCCTCGGCCATGTTCCTGGTCAGCGGGGACAACTGGACGCTGGGGGTGCTGCTCCTGGTGGTCGCCAACCTGTGCCTGGGCTCGTCCCTGGTCATCTACGACTCGCTGCTCTGCCGGATCGCCACCCCGGATGAGCGCGACCGGGTGTCCAGCCGGGGCTGGGCGTGGGGCTACCTGGGCGGCGGCCTTCTGCTCGCGCTCAACCTGGGATTGCTCACCCTGGACACCCGGCTCGGCATCTCTGAGGGCCTGGCCGTGCGGATCAGCCTCCTCTCGGCGGGCCTGTGGTGGGGCGCCTTCACCATCATTCCGGTCATCGGCCTGCGTGACCTGCGGGGCACCGCGCTGGGCGATACCGCAACGGCCACCGGCCGTCCCGGAGTGGTTCGAGGCAGCCTCAACCAGCTGGCCAAGACCCTGCGCGAGCTGCGGTACTACCCTCAGACCCTGCTCTTCCTGGTTGCCTACCTGTTCTTCAACGACGGCATCCAGACGGTGATCAGCGCCTCCAGCGTGTATGGCGCCGAAGAGCTGAAGTTCAGCAGCAGCCAGCTGATCGAGATCATCCTGCTGGTCCAGTTCGTCGCCTTTGGCGGGGCCCTGCTGTTCGGGCGGCTGGCGAATCACTTCGGCGCGTGGCGAGTGGTGCTGAACAGCCTCGCCCTGTGGACCCTGGTGGTGACCATCGCCTTCTTCGTGCCGACCGGCGGGTTCCTGATCTTTATCGGCCTCGCCGTGCTGATCGGGATCGTGCTCGGTGGCAGCCAGGCGCTCTCCCGCTCGATGTACAGCCAGCTGATCCCGCGGGGGCGCGAGGCTGAGTTCTTCAGCCTGTACCAGGCGATGGAGCGTGGCACGAGCTGGTTCGGCACGCTCGTGTTCGGCCTGGTCCACCAGTTCACCCACTCCTACCGCTGGGCCATCGTCGCGCTGATCGTGTTCTTCGTGGTCGGCGGCCTGCTCCTGTCCCGGGTCCGGATGCGCGAGGGCATCGTGGCGGCCGGCAACGAGGTCCCCGCGGTTATCTGAGCCACTCTCCCGTCCCAGTCCCGCCCACTCCCCCATCCGGCGCCGGCATTCGCGGTATCATGGCATTCGGCAGCCATCTGCCGAACCCGGAACATTGAACCTGACTGCGGCGTTGTGCCCAGTGAATCCCCCGCGCCAACGAGTGCGGGCAGCACGTTGGGAGTACACCCGTCATGGCCGAAAGATCACTTCGCGGAACCAATCTGAGTGCGTTGAGCATGGAGACTGACACGAATGTCGTGCTCAGCGAACGCCAGATCGTTCGTTATGTCTGCCCCGAGAAGCACATCAGCGAGCTGCCGTTCTCCGTCGAGGCAGATGTCCCGTCGGTGTGGGAGTGCCGTTGCGGCGTCGAGGCCCGGCTGGTGGACGGTCCGGAGCCGGAGTACAAGAACGTGAAAGCTGTCCGCACCCACTGGGACATGCTTCTCGAGCGTCGATCCATCCCGGAGCTCGAAGCCCTGCTCAAGGAGCGCCTCGCGTTGCTGCGTGCCTCCCGTGGCGAGAAGCCGCGTCGCAAGCGCAGCGCCTGACCCTCCTGATCCTGGAGTCTCCGCTTCGTCGCCAGGCCGAACCTGGCAGCGAGGCCGAACTCCTCGGCCAGACCGACAAGCCCCGTGTTGCCTCCCCCGATGGCCACGGGGCTTGTCGCTGCCCCGGGGCGCCACCAGACCGAGTCCCGCCTCGCAGCCAGACGGTGCCTGTTCCCGGACAGTCCCCGTTCCCGGACAGTGCCGCTCAGATGACCTCGCCGCGAACGACGCCGGGCGGGCCCACCAGCCGGCGTTCGACGACGCGCTGCAACCAGCGGCGGGTGATCGGCCTGGTGAAGGGAAGGATGAAGAAGAAGCCAGCGAAGTCGGTCAGGAAGCCAGGGGTCAGCAGCAGGGTGCCACCGATCAGGACGAGGGTCGCATCGGCCAGCTCACGCCCGGGCATCTGCCCGGTGTTCAGCGCCACTCGCAGGGCCTGCCAGGAGCGAGCGCCCTCGCGCTTGACCAGATAGGCGCCCAGGGCCGACTCCAGCAGGAGCAGGGCAATGGTCTGCCAGCCGCCGATCACCGAGCCGACGGCGACGATCAGCGCGATCTCGGCGACCGGCACGACCAGCAGCGCCAGAAAGACGTACCACCCCCAGCGCGGGCGTCTGCGACCGCCACGAGTCAGTCGTTGGGCCGGTGCCATCGTGGCTCCCTGTGGAAGAGTGAGCGGACCTGGCCGACTCTATAGCGCGCGCCCCACACAGTGATGTTGCGCAGCGACTCATTGACAATGTCCTGGCTCATCTTGGAGTCGCCGATCGTCCGTTCGACGAAGGTGATCGGCACCTCGACAACCTTCAGGCCGGAGCGGATCGCCCGCCAGGCGAGGTCGACCTGGAAGCAGTAACCCTGGGAGGCGACCTTGTGCAGGTCCAGCGAGCGCAGGGCCGACGCGCGATAGGCGCGGAAGCCCCCGGTGGCGTCACCGATCGGCATCCCCAGGAGCACGCGCACGTAGAGGTTGCCGCCGACGCTGAGGAACTTGCGATGGAACGGCCAGTTGACCACGGACCCGCCCGGGACCCAGCGTGAGCCCAGGACCACATCGGCGCCGGCGAGCGCGGCAAGCAGCGTCGGCAGCTGTTCTGGCTGGTGGGACCCGTCGGCGTCCATCTCCACCATCACCTCGTAGCCGTGGCCCAGGGACCAGGCGAAGCCGGCCAGGTAGGCCGCGCCGAGCCCCTCTTTGTTCTGGCGGTGCAGGACCTGCACCGCGTTGTCATCGGCGGCCAGCTGGTCGACGACGGCACCCGTTCCGTCCGGGGAGTTGTCGTCCAGGACCAGGACGTCCGCCTCAGGCACGGCAGCGCGCAGGCGAGACACAATGAGTGCGACGTTCTCGCGCTCGTTGTACGTCGGGATCAGCACCACGATCTTGCCGATCGGGGGCCGGGCCTCTGGTTGGGTCATCTGGTTCCTTCGGGTCGATCCTTGAGGGGCAACGCCTGGCTGACGGGTCGGGTCTCGACCCTACCGGCGGCGGCGCAGGCTCTGAACGCCTGCCAACGCCAGCATGGCCACCACGGCAGCGCTGGCGAGATACTCGGGCCAGGGTCCGACCCGGTCCGCCACTGTGCGCTCGGTGCGCAGCGGAAGATCAGCGGCAAGCACTGCCGTGGTGAACAACGAGCTGGTCTGGTGGGCCGTTCCATCGGGGGTGATCATCGCGCTGACCCCGACCGTGGACACGTGCACGATCGAACGGCCGTGCTCGATGGCCCGGATCCGGGAGATGGCCAGCTGCTGGACGGACTCGTCGGTGAACCCGAACGTCGCGTTGTTGGTCTGCACCAGCAGGACGTTGGCGCCGTGGTCGACGGTGTCCCGGACCAGCGCGTCATAGGCCACCTCGAAGCAGATGACAGGCCCGGCCGCGATCGTCGCCCCGCTGCGGGCCGGCACCCGGAACACGCCGACGGTGTTGCCCGCCCTGAAGTCGGAGTAGACCAGGTCCACCTTGTCGCTGAAGTTCCGGAAGAACGAGCGGTAGGGGATGTACTCGGCGAACGGGACCGGGTGCCGCTTGACGTACCGGGCGCTCAGGCCCCGGCCCGGGAGGTACAGCAGACTGGCATTGGACACCATCGGCCGCGGCTCCTCCAGCACGGCGCCCAGCACGAGCGGGGCGTTGATGGCCTCCAGGGCGCCGCTGATGACATCGGCGGCGTCGGAATTGCGTAGCGGGTCGATGTCCGAGGCGTTCTCGGGCCAGACGACAAGGTCAGGGGCAGGGCGGGTCCCTGCCTTTACGGCGTCGGCAGCCTGCAGGGTCGCTCTGGCGTGTTTGTCCAGGACGGCCCGGCGCTCGGCGTTGAAGTCCAGCCCGGGGCGGGGCACGTTGCCCTGAACTGCGAGGAAGCGCCCGACGGGCCCGCCGACGGGCCTGGGGATCAGCGCGGGCAGCGAGATGACGGCTATGGCGCTGGCAAGGGAAAGGGCCGCCACTCGCAGGCTCACAGGCGTGTTGCCGAAGGTGGCGCTGCCTTGCGGGCCCGACCGGCCGGCTGAACGGCGGCCGATCAGCCGGGCCACGCCGGCGGCCAGCAGTCCACCCGCCAGAGCCACCCCGAACGTCACTGCCGGGGCTCCGCCGAGTGCGGCCAGCCCGGCCAGTGGCGAGTCGGCCTGGCTGAACGCCAGCCGTCCCCAGGGGAAACCGCCGAATGGGGTGCTCCCCCGCAGGGCTTCCTGGGCCACCCAGATCGAGGCCACGACCAGCGGCCTCACCCTGCCTGCCCCGCCTGCGGCCGAGCCGCCCTGAAGCAGGGCGCAGGCCAGTCCCAGCAGAGCCAGGTAGAGGGACTCGAGCACCGCCAGGGCGATCCAGGGAAGGACGCCGACGTAGACGCCGGACCACGACAGCAGCGGCACGAAGCACGCCAGCCCGCTGACCAGCCCGAGCAGGGCACCGTGCCAGGCGGGCACCCGGCGGGTCGCCAGTGCCAGGAGCGCGACGCCGACCGGCGCCATGAACCAGAGGTCGTGTGAGGGGAACGCCAGCCACAGCGCCAGTCCGGAGGCAACGGCGAGGGGGTAGCGGTGCACCGGTTCAGGCTAGATCACGGGTGGACCGGGATGTGGCACCGGATGCGGCAGGGCCGTTGCCTTTGGGACCAACGGCGCGGCGACTGGATGCCGACCCGACGTTGTTGTCTACTAAGCTCGCAGCCCTGCCGCCAACCGCCTCCGGTGCCGTGCGACATGCCACCTGACAAGAAGTCCCGTGGATCTGGTTACTCATGACGGTGACATTCCCCAAACACCGTCACGGACCCCGGGATCCCCTGCCCTGCAACCTTCGCTTCTTCCCTGATTGAGCGGCGGCCAACGAATTCGAAGATACCCCTTTCACCCCTCGTGTCAACCCTGGGTTCACCTGCGGTTATCCAGATAACCGCAGGTCAGGGGCGTGCCCAATACCCGTGCGGATATTGGTGTTTTTTGGCAGTTCGGCGTGTCGCCGACGACACGCCGTAGTTGGTCAGGTATTGGCTGGCACCACGACGACACCCCGAGCGGTGGTCGCCACCACCGGCACACCCAGCAGCTCGGCCGCAGACTCACCGGCGACCGGGTTCGCCCGGGTCAGCACGCGGACCTCGAAGCTCATCTCGCGGCTGCGCGAGCCGACCCGGACCAGGGTGGCCTCGATCTCTATGCAGTCGCCGGCCCTGACCGGCGCCCGGAACTGGACATCGCTGTAGGAGGCGAACAGGCCCTCGTCGCCATCGGTGCGGATGCACATCTCGGTGGCCACGTCACCGAAGGCAGCCAGTGAGTAGGCGCCGTCCACCAGGTTGCCTGCGTAGTGCGCGTGGCTGTACGGGACATAGCGGCGGTGCGTCACCGTCATACCGACTGTGGCTGGTCCGTGCGTGCTCATCAGGTGTCTCCTTCTGGGTGAAGGCCCATTATCACCGACCATCGCGACGCGGCTGTCCGGAGGCCTGAAGCAGTCAGCAGCAGACCAGCGTGTTGGTTGTGCCGATCCGGGTTGACGGGGATCATGGAGAGCGAAGAAGGGGGCCGATCATGGGCCGTAGCCGGGTCGCCGCACCACGACACACAGCACCGCCACTCGCCTCATCAACGCTCATCGTGATGACACTGAGCGTCATCCTGACAGCGTGCGGGGGCGGCGGCGGGACGACCCCGGCGACGTCCTCGGCGCAGGCCTCCAGCGCCACGTCATCCGCCAGCCCGACGTCGGCCGTCACCTCGCCCGGCCAGGCCGCCTCGACTCCGGGCACCACGGCAGCCTTCGCCTACGTGCCGCTGTGGCCGTTCGCCTCCGTGTCCGCAGCCGAGAAGTGGCAGCGGGAGGCAACCCTGGGAGGTCACCAGCCGTGGCACCTTGACGCCGGTCAGGTAGCAGTGGCCTTCGCGCAGCAGTACCTCCGGTTCGGGGAGATCGACGCGGTGGTCCGCAGAACCGTCGGCGCGGCCGACGCCCGGGTCACCCTCGGCTACACGGTCGATGGCCAGTCGGGGACGGCGGCCGTCCTACACCTGGTGCGGATCGGTTCCGGAGCCATGGCAAGCCGCCCATGGGAGGTCGTTGGCACCGACGACAAGGCCACCTTCTCGCTGACCCGGCCGCGCTACGGGTCGACAGTCTCGGGCACCATCACGGTGGGCGGACGTATCGCCGGTGTTGACGAGAGCATCCGGGTCAGCGCCCGCCAGCTCTCCGGGCTGGTCGGGGGCTACTGCTGCCTGCCCGCCGGCGCGCCGGCACCGTGGTCGGTCCCGCTGCGACTGACCAGCACCCACCCCGGCGCGATCACCATCGTCGCGTCCACCGGTGGCCACCTCACCACTGTCGAGCGCTTCGCCATCACCGGCCTGCGCTCAGGTGGCTGACGGGCCCACCTGCCCGGCGGCGAGGGCGTGGACCAGGTACGAGGCCACCTCACCAGGTGTCGTGCCCTTGCCGAAGATCCGGTCGACACCGAGCACCTCCGCCGACCCCTGGTCGAAGCGGGGACCGCCAACGATCAGCAGGGGCACCTTCCCGGCCGGGTAGGCCTCCCGGAACGCTGCCGACATGGTCTTGGTGTTGTGGATGTGGGCGTCCTTCTGGGTGACCACCTGGCTGACCAGAACCGCGTCGGCCTTCTCGGCGCGGGCCCGGGCGACCAGCTCGGGCACCAGCACCTGGGCGCCGCAGTTCACCACCCTGATCTCGGAGTAGTACTCCAGGCCCTTCTCCCCCGCGAACCCCTTGATGTTCAGGATCGCGTCGATGCCCACCGTGTGGGCGTCGGTGCCGATGCAGGCGCCGACCACGACCAGCTTGCGGCGCAGCCGTTTCTTGATCGCCGCGTTCACGTCCTTGGCGCTCAGCATCGCGAACTCACGCTCGATCACGACGACCTCGCGCAGGTCCACCAGGTGGCTGACGCTGCCGTAGACGACGAAGAAGGTGAACCCTGACCCCATCGGCTTGGCGTGCACCAGGAGCGCGGGCGCGATGCCCATCTTGGCGGCCAGCTGGAGTGCGGCGCCCTCGGCCCGCTTGTCGTGCGGGATGGGCAGGGTGAACGAGACCTGGACCATCCCGTCACCGGTGGTGTCACCGTAGGGCCGGATGACGTGCGGCACGATGCTGATCTCGGGAGCGTTCATTTCGCGGTACCTGCTTCCAGCAAGGTGCTGACGGGGTTGTCGTAGGCGGGGGCACAGCTGACCACGCCGTCCAGGCCCTTGCCGGCGTCGGCGGGACGTTTCATCAGCCCGAAGGTGCCGTCGCTGATCGCGTGCAGCAGCGGCACGGAACCGGGCAGACCCTTGTCGTCGACGATCCTCTCCAGCAGGTCAACGGCCTCCGAGAGCACCTGGCGGGCCCTGTTCTGGATGAACCCGTCACGCGGCGGATGGAAGTCCTCGGCCAGCCCGCCGGCGGCGTTCAGGACGTACCTGACGTTCTGCAGGGCCAGGTCGCGGTCGGACAGGAACGGGGTGACCACGGCCTCGGTCATCATGCCGACGAGCAGGATGTCCTGGCCGGTCATCGCCCCCACCAGGTTGAAAAAGCCGTCCAGCAGGTAGCCGCGGAAGATGTCGCCGGTCATGTGCTTGGTGGGCGGCATCCACTTCAGCGGCGCGTCGGGGAACAGCTGGCGGGCCAGCAACGCCTGGGCCAGCTCCATCCGGAACGACTCGGGGATATCGGGGTTGATCTCGAAGGCGTGGCCAAGCCCCAGCTGCCAGTCCTGCAGCCCGGCCTCCTTGGCGAAGTACTCGTTCATCAGCTGGCTCACGGTGACCGTGTGCGCCGCGTCGACGGCATCCGCGGTGGTCAGGTAGTTGTCCTCGCCGGTGTTGATGATGATGCCGGCCCGGGCGTGGATCTGCCGCGAGAACCGCTGGTCCACGAAAGTCCGGATCGGGTTGATGTCGCGGAAGAGGATGCCGTACATCGAGTCGTTGAGCATCATGTCGAGCCGCTCGAGACCGGCCAGCGCCGCGATCTCGGGCATGCACAGGCCGGACGCGTAGTTGACCAGGCGGATGTAGCGGCCCAGCTCCTTGGAGACGTCGTCCAGGGCGGCCCGCATCAGCCGGAAGTTCTCCTGGGTGGCGTACGTGCCGGCATACCCCTCGCGGGTCGGTCCCTCGGGCACGAAGTCGAGCAGCGACTGCCCGGTCGAGCGGATGACCGCGATGATGTCGGCGCCCTCACGGGCCGCGGTCTGCGCCTGCGGGATGTCCTCGTAGATGTCGCCGGTCGCCACGATCAGGTAGATCCACGGCCGCTGCTTCGGGTCGCCGTGTCGCTTGATCAGGCGGTCCCGGGTGGCCCGGTTCTTGTCGATGCGGGCAATGCCCGGCTTGACCGCACGCAACGCCAGCTTCTGCGCGGCCAGGCTGTCGCGGCCCTTCGGCAGGCGGAACGACACCGAGCCCGCGGCAGACATCTGGGCGAGCGTGAACAGGTCGGGTGCCTCGCCCCGGCGCAAGGCGTCGTAGACGGGGGTGGTCACGCCAAACTCGAGACCCACCTCGTCCCGCACGGCATCGACCAGGTGGTTGACCCATGGCTCGCCCTCGTGGTCGGCGCCGGCCAGGCCGGCCAGGCGCAGCACGGCCCGCTCGACCGACACAGTGGTGTGCGTCTTGGCGATCTTCACGACCGGCGCGCCGGCCTTGCGGGCCAGCAGACGGGCTCTGCGGATGACGGCCGGGTCAAGCTCCAGCTTGGGCTTGGGCTTGGGCCTGGGCGTGTTTCTCACAGCGGTCATGATGCCTCTAGTCGGTCGAAGACGGTGCGACCGTGTATGACGGTGCGCAGGTTGGTGGGAAGGGCGACCCCGGGTGAGAGGTCGGGAAGGCAGTCCGGGGACAGCGTGCCGGGGTCCTGGCCGGTAGCCACGGACCACAGCGCAAAGCTTGCCGGCTGGCCGAGGCCGAGGAAGCCGCGGTTGTCGATGCCGGCGGCGCGCCACCCGCCGCGGGTGTGCGCCTGGAAGGCCGTTGCCGCGGGGAGCCGCTGGGCCAGGTCGTGGTGGTTCACGCAGTCTCGGATCGCCGCCCAGGGAGCGAACGGTGTCACGGGCGTGTCCGAGCCCAGGGCCAGTGCCAGGCCGGCCGATTGCATCGCGGCGAACCGGTTCATGGCGTCGGCGCGCTGCTCACCCAGCCGCGCGGCGTACATGCCGCCGGGCCCGCCCCACAGTGAGTGGAAAGCCGGCTGGACCGAGGCGGTGACCCCGAGCGCGGCCAATGCCCTGATGCCGTCGTCGTCGACCATCTCGAGGTGCTCGAGCCGGTGCCGGGCCGCGACGACCGTGGCCACCCCGACCAGGCCCGCGGCTGCCTGCAGGCCGGCGATGACCGTGTCGGCGCCGGCGTCACCGATGACATGAAAACCCGCCTGGAGCCCGGCCAGAGAGCAGGCGGCGACGTGGTCACGAACCTGTTCGACCGAGAGATACGGATGACCGTGGTGGTCGGCGTCATCGGCATAGGGCGCGCGCAAGGACGCGGTGCGGGACCCGATCGAGCCGTCGATGTTCAGGTCGCCGCCGAGCCCGCGGGCGCCCCTGAGCCGGGCCAGGGCCCGGGCCGAATGCTCGTCACCGACGAGCTCAGCCCAGTAGCCGATGACCTGGGGGCCGTCGCCGCGCTGACCGGCCGCGAGCACGTCTGCGAAGTCGTCTGACGAGCTGAGGGTGGGACCGCCGTTCTCGTGAACCAGGCCGATCCCGGCGCGGGCCGCGGCCCGCATGGCTGCCTCGATGTCGGCGCGCCGGTCGGCAGCGCTGATCCCGGAGGAGAAGACCTCGCGGGCCGCGTGGTGGGCCTCGCGGGTGACTAGCCCGTTGTCGTGCCAGCCGGGCTGGCTGCGGGCGTCTGAGGCAGCCGCGAGCGCGGAGGAGATCACCGCCGAGTGACCGTCCACCCTGGGGCAGTAGACCACCCCGCCGTAGGTCGCGCGGTCGAGCTCCTGGCCGGTCGGCGGACGCTGTTCGGGCCAGCCGCACTCATCCCAGTTCGGGGCGTAGAGCGGTCGGCCGCCACGTTTGCGGGCGGCTTCCCCGATCCGGTCCAGCACCTGACGCAGGGACACGGCATCGGTGAGCTCGACGCTTCGCAGGCCCATCCCGGTGGCCGACATATGGACGTGGGAGTCGACGAAGGCCGGGGTGACCAGCGCCCCGTCGAGCTCGATGACAGCGTCGACCCCGTCGGCGTGGCCGGCGGCATCCTCATCGGAGCCGATCCAGGCGATCCGTTCGCCGTCGACGACCAGCGCCGTCGCGACGTGGTCGGTCGTGCCGGCCACGCCGTGCGCGCCGGCCGTGCCGTGCAGGAACCCGCCGCGATACAGCGTGGTGGTGGCTGGTGGCGTGGGCAGGCCGGCGGGCGGTCCGACCTGCGCTTCGTTGGTCACAGTGTCCACGTGTGCCTCACGAGGACTCAGTCTGCTTCGGTTCCAGCCGGCTCTCGAACAGCCCACGCACCGCGGAGTTGCTGCGCAGCAGGCTCAGGGCATAGTCCGCGTGACCGGGCACGTACCCGTTGCCGACGAGCATCCGCACATCGGCCGCCAGGCCCTCGGCCCCCAGCGCGGCCGCCGCGAAGTTCGTGGCCATCGAGAAGAAGACAACCGTGCCGCCCTGCGCGGTCGACAGGATCGCCGGCTGCTCGCAACCGGGTACGTCGACGCAGACCACGGTGATGTCGGCCGGTCCCCCGGCTGACTGCACGGCACCGGACAGGCCCAGCGGCGAGCGCGCGTCGGCGATGACCACATGGTCGGCCAGCCCGACACCCTCGAGCAGGTCTGCTTCTTTCTGGTGGGGCACCACGGCAACCCGCCGGCCGGCCCCGGCGTCCTGGGCCGCTGCCAGGGACATCGAACCCGACTTGCCGGCCCCGCCGAGGACCAGCACAGAAGGCGCCGATCCCCTCGCCACGTACTCGCGGACCAGCCGGGCGACCAGGGCCGGGGCACCGCAGACGTCCATCACCATCAGGGCGAGCTCCGGGTCCAGGTCGGTCGGCAGCACCGCGGCGATGGACCTGCCGAACAGGATGGCGTGGCCGGCAGCGGGCACCCGCTCCCCCAGCCCGTCCCAGCGGCCCAGCCCGTCAGTGATCTGCAGCGGGGTCAGCGACAGGGAGACGAGGGTGGCCACGTGGTCGCCGACGGAGAGTCCGAGCGGGCTCTGCTCCCCCACCTCGGCGACCGTGCCGATCAGCATGCCGCCGGAGCCGGTGACCGGGTTCTGCATCTTGCCGCGGGTCTGCACGATGTCCAGGACGGCGGTGCGCATCGCGCCCCCGTCGATCTGGTCGCCGGCGGTGCGGTGGACCCCGGCGAGCTGGCGGAACGACGCCGCGTCCAGGTTCAGCGTCTCGATGTCGATCCGCACCTCGTCGGCCCAGATCTGTGGAGAGGCGTCCAGCCGGCGGGCGGCCTGCGGCAAGGTGATCTGGTCGCCGGACGGCTCAAGGACTCGATGCAGACCCACGGGCGAGCTCTCGGTTCGTTCGACCGGCACGGTCACTCTTTCCTCCTGCTATTTGACCCACATAAACAGTTCTTGCGGTGCGGTGATGCAAATAACGCAAGTTCTCCCGTATCATGCCAGTTATGCACCCAAAGATCGAACAGCCCTACGCCTACCTGCGCCACGAGCTGGTAGAGCCAGACTGGACCCGTCTGCCCGGTTGGCGCCAGATCACGACGACCGAGTGGGCCAGCGCCCAGTGGCAGAGGGCCCACTGCGTCAAGAACATCAAGGGCCTCCGCGCACTGATGGGCGATCTGCTCACTGACGCCTTCTATGCCGACCTCGAGAAGGACCAGGCCGAGCGGGCCACCATGTCGATGCTGGTGACCCCGCAGATGATGAACACGATGGTGCCCTCCACCGGTGCCGACCAGTCCATGCCCCGGGCCGGCGAGGACTTCACCCGCGCCTTCTATGCCGATCCGGTCCGCCGTTACATGCTGCCGGTCTTCAGCGACCGTCGCACCGACTGGCCGAGCCACCCGTACTCGGCCCGCGACTCGCTGCACGAGCACGACATGTGGGCCGTCGAGGGCCTGACCCACCGTTACCCCACCAAGGTGCTGGCCGAGCTGTTGTCGACCTGCCCGCAGTACTGCGGGCACTGCACCCGGATGGACCTGGTCGGCAACTCGACTCCGGTCATCGGCAAGCTGAAGTTCGACCTCAAGCCGGTCGACCGCTACGACGCGATGATGGACTACCTGCGCAAGACCCCGCAGGTGCGCGACGTGGTCGTCTCTGGCGGCGACGTGGCCAACATGCCATGGAAGAACCTCGAGTCCTTCCTGGACCGGCTGCTCGATATCGACAACATCCGCGACATCCGCCTGGCCACCAAGGCCTTGATGGGCCTGCCGCAGCACTGGCTGGCCGACGACGTCGTCGAGGGTGTCGGGCGCGTTGCCACCAAGGCCCGCGAGCGCGGTGTCAGCCTGGCCATCCACACCCACGTCAACAGCGCCCAGTCGGTCACTCCTGCCGTCGCCGCCGCGACCAACGCGATGCTGGATGCCGGCGTCCGTGCCGTGCGCAACCAGGGTGTGCTGATGCGCAGCGTCAACGACTCGGTCGAGCAGCTCCTCGACCTCTGCTTCGCGCTCAAGGACGGTGCCTCGATCGAGCCGTACTACTTCTACATGTGCGACATGATCCCGTTCGCCGAGCACTGGCGGCTCTCGCTCGCCGAGGCCCAGAAGCTACAGCACGACCTGATGGGCTACCTGCCGGGGTTCGCCACGCCCCGCATCGTCTGCGACGTGCCGTTCGTCGGCAAGCGCTGGGTGCACCAGGTCGACTCCTACGACAAGGAACACGGGATGTCGTTCTGGCGCAAGAACTACCGGACCTCGATCGAGGGCGCGGACACCGAGGCGCTGTCCCATGAGTTCGTCTACTACGACCCCATCTACACCCTGCCGCAGGCGGGTCAGGACTGGTGGCGCGAGCACGGCGGCGTGGCCATGGCGCACGAGGCCGCAGTGGCCAAGGCAGCCGCGAGCCGGGCCGCGTCGGTGGCCCAGCTCGTCTGACGCAGCCCGGCCTGCGGAGATTGTCCGAGCAGCTCGTATGCCGCGTCCCTGACCAGGGGCGCGGCATACCTGCGTGGTCAGCCGGCGCCGGTCAGGGGTTGATGCTGGCAGCGGTCAGCGGTTGTTGCGGGGTGGCTCACCGGGCACCCGGCTGCCGTCGTCGTCGTTCCCGTCGTCATTGGCGAAGAGAAGGTCGGAGATCTGCAGCTGCACCTGCTCCACGTTGGGGATGTCCGACAGGACCACGCCGGCCTTCTCGGTGGCGTCGGAGATGATCAGGGTTCCGCATCCCAGGAGCCGGTCCATCAGGCCCTTCTCGTAGGCCACGTCGTTGATCCGGAACAACGGGATGTCGCGACCGGAGCGGCTCAGGATCCCCTGGCGGGTGATCAGCCGCCGGTTCGTCACGGTGTACGTCGTGCTCATCCAACGCAGGAACGGGACCAGCGACAGGACGACCAGCACCGGGACTGCCACCACGGCGGCCCCGGAGGCCACGATCGTGTCGTTGGGCTTGAGCATCAGGGCGGTGATGATGGCGCCGACGACCAGGAAGAACACCAGGACAGGCCAGATCAGCGCCTTGCCGTGCCCGCGAACGCTCAGCACGATGTACTCACCGTCGGACAGCAGACTCCTGGAGATCCCCATGGCAGCATCGTGCCAGATGCGCTGGTCGCTGCGGCGGTAGGTTGACGTCATGCCAATTCCCGACCGGATTCGCTACGTCAACAAGGTTGGCCTGAACAAGGTCACCAGACCACTCTTCCGATGGTTGCCAGGACTCGGCGTCGTGGTTCACCGGGGACGAAGATCGGGCGAGATCTATCGCACGCCGATCAACGTCTTCGCCCGCCCCGACGACCGCTACGTCATCGCGCTGACCTACGGCCCGGACACGGACTGGGTCAAGAACGTCCTCGCCGCTGACGGGTGCGAGCTGCTCAGCGCGGGCCGGCGGATCGAGCTCACCGCGCCCCGGGTGTTCCACGACCAGACCCGTCATGAGATCCGGGCGATGGAGCGCACGGTGCTCGGACTCCTGCACGTCGACGACTTCCTGGAGCTGCACGTCGTGCCCTACGCCTGATCCCATCCGTGCCCCGGCACCCTGGCTGCTGGACGCCTCTGGCATCTCTCGCCCGATGGGTGTCAGGGACGGTACAGTCGACTCGTGATCCACATCGTGTGCACCCAGTGGTGGCTCGCCTGACCGGCGGTCCTCCCTGTTGCATGCACCCAGGCCGCCTCGTCGAGGCGGCCTTTGCTGTGTGTGGACGATGTGAGCGGTCAACAGCATTGAAGGCCAGGGGTTTCGGCGAGGCTTTCCACGAAAGGCACTCCCATGACCACTGTCTCCGGCATCACCCCTTCCGGCCGTCTTACCCTCGGCAACTACCTCGGAGCACTTCGCCGTTTCGCCGAGCCGACCGGGCAGCCCGCCTTCTTCTTCGTGGCCGACCTGCACGCCCTGACGATCCGGCAGGACCCGGTCCGGCTGGCCACCCTGACTCGTGAGACCGCGCTGCTGTTCCTGGCCTCGGGCCTGCCCGCCGGGTCGGTCTTCGTCCAGTCAACGGTCCCGGCGCATGCGCAGCTGGCCTACCTGCTGGAGTGCACCGCCTATGTCGGCGAGCTCTCCCGGATGGTGCAGTACAAGGAGAAGGGACGGGGCAAGCCGATGACCCGGGCCTCGCTCTTCACCTACCCATGCCTGATGGCCGCCGACATCCTGTTGTATGGCGCCCACACGGTGCCGGTCGGCGGCGACCAGGACCAGCACGTGGAGCTTGCCCGCGACCTGGCGATCCGGTTCAACACCACGTACGGCCAGACCTTCGTCGTGCCGGAGCTGCGCCGCGCGGAGGCAGCCGGGAGGGTACGGGATCTGCTGACCCCCACGGCCAAGATGAGCAAGTCCGACCCTGACGAGGCCGCCGGGGTGCTGCGCATGCTTGACAGCCCGAAGGTGTTGCGCCGCAAGGTGATGCGAGCCGTGACGGACTCCGGTGGCGACGTGCGTCACGACGAGGAGACCAAGCCCGGAGTCACGAACCTGCTGGAGATTCTCGGGGCCTGCACCGGCCGGCTGCCGGCGCAGGCCGCGGCCGGCTACACGTCATACGGGGACCTCAAGAATGACACTGCTGATGCGGTGGTGGCACTGCTCGAGCCGGTTCAACAGCGGTATGCGGCTCTGGCGGCAGACCCTGGCGGGGTCGAGGAGCTGCTCGATGCCGGCCGGGCCGGGGCGGCTGCTGTCGCGGTCCCTCAGCTCGAGCGGGCCCTGCGGGCAGTCGGGCTGAGGCTATGAGCCGGCGCCGGACTCAGGCAGAGCCGCAGCAGTCGTCGGGATCGGGTCAGGATCTCATCAATTTTCGCGGGCGGTTTCATCAACTCTGGCGATGTGGGCCACCGATGTGCGAGGGATCATTCTCCGTGGCGGAGGCAATCGCAGCCGCAGCAGCGTCAATCATGCGCCGGCAGCTGGGAACCCAGCCACCCAGCCCGCCAGCGACCAGCACGGCAAGGACCCGCCATGAGCGCCCAGCTGACACCCGCCCCGCAGTACCTTCTGGCGCCGGCTCATCCCCAGAGCTCCAACGGCCTGGCCGTGGCTGGCTTCATCCTCGCCCTCCTGGGCGTTGTCAGCGCCTTCATCCCCCTGGTCAACGTCGGCGGCGACATCCTCGCCTTTGTCGGCCTGGTTCTCGGGGTCTTCGGCTTGATGAAGTCCGGCAGGAAGGGTGCCGGCAGGGGCCTGTGCGCGGCGGCGATCATCCTCGCCCTGGCGGCGTTCGTCATCTCGATCATGGTCAACCTCGCGGCAGCGGGATCCGTAGACCAGCTCTCCTCACCGGTGGCGCTCACCTCGGTCGAGGACTCCATCGCCTCCACGGCACCGGCTGCCCCCGCCGCCGCTACCGTTCCTGGTGCCCTCACGAGCTGCGACGTGGTCAGGGAGGCCCTGCTGACTGGTTCGCCCGCCGATATCCAGGCCGGGATGCTGGTCCTGATCGCGGACCGGACCGCGGACCCGACCGCCCGTGAGTACGCGAGCAACTACACCGAGCGTGACAACGGCCGCAAGGACATGCAGAGGATGGACATCTCGCTCATCCAGGTGTCCTGTTCCTGATCAGTACTGAAGGACGCCGGGGGGAAGCCCCATCTGGACGATGGGGCCTTCCGCAGCTCCAGGCCCGGGCAGAGCTGGCTTCGGACCTCAGCTGGTAAGGCCGGCCAGGACCTGGGCAGTCCCGGACAGGCCGAGCCGGGTCGCGCCAGCGGCGATCATCTCCAGGGCTGTCTCGGTGGAGCGGATGCCCCCTGACGCCTTGACACCCAGGCGCCCGCCGACCGTGCTCGCCATCAGCTCGACCGCGTGGACGCTCGCTCCGCCGGCCGGGTGGAACCCGGTTGACGTCTTGACAAAGTCAGCGCCGGCGGACTCGGCAGCGCGGCACACTCCCACGATCTGGGTGTCGGTCAGCACGGCGGACTCGATGATGACCTTCAGCACGATGGGGGCCGGGACAGCGGTGCGCACCGCTGCTATCTCCTGCTGCACGGCGTCGTACTGGTCGGTGGTCGCGAAGCCAAGGTTGATGACCATGTCGACCTCGTCGGCCCCCTCAGACATGGCGCGGGCGGCCTCGGCGGCCTTGACCTCAGCCTTGTGAGCTCCAGACGGGAAGCCGCACACGACGGCGACCTTGACTGAGCCGGTGTCCTTCAGAGGCAGCTGGCTCGGGGAGACACACACCGAGTAGACGCCCAGTCTCCGGGCTTCGGCCACCAGTTCCGCTACCTGCTCGGCGGTCGACTCGGACTTCAACAACGTGTGGTCGACCATCTGGGCGACCTGGGTACGGGTGGGGCTCAACATCTTTTCTTCCTTCTCATTCTTGGCAGCAGCCAGCAACGCCATGAAACAGCGGGCCATTCACGGGAGTCGTGCACCGCCTCACTACGGTGTGAAATCGGCCTCTGAACTATGGCGCCCTGCCAGCCCAACATGTCAAATTGCGGGCGGGAAGCTGGGCAACTGGATTCTGACATGGTGCGAACCATGACCTATCCACCCCTGGTACCCCTTGTTGGTCCGGCTCGCCAGGAAACTGCCTTAAGGTTCCGTTAAGGTTCTCTTGAGGGTCTGTGGCTTCTGACAGGGACACCGAACCTCTGCGGAGAGGTCAGCACCTCCAGGGTGCCCTGGCCTCTCCGTCATGTTCAGGCCAGGCCGGCGGCCCGCAACGCCAGCCAGAGCCGGCTGGCCACATCCGGATCGTTCAGGTCCGCGCCCAGAACCTGGCTCGCAGTGCCCACCCGATGCCGGAGCGTGTTGCGGTGAACCCCGAGATCCCGGGCAGCGTCCTCCCAGCGACCCCGGTGGCGCAGATAGGCCACGACCGCGCGAACAAGATCTGTGCGGGAGTAGTCGATCAGGGGCGCGAGATCGACCGGGTCCCCGGCGGCGACGTCGTGGTCGCGCTGGGTGAGGTCCCGCACCTGACCGGGCGGCACCACGGTCAGGGCCTGCTGCACGAGCGCAGCATGCCGGACGGCGCTGCCCAGTGGTGCGAGCACAGAGACCACCGCTCGCAGGCCAGGCGCCTTTGCGCCGGCGAACTGGCGGACCGCCTTCAGGACGGGCGCGACATCGTTGTCCCGCAGGAGAAGCCACAGGTCGTCGGACCCGCCGATCGACAGCACCTGGCGGCGTCGACGTGGCACGGCCTGCTCCACGACGTCCTGCAGGTCGGTCGGCTGGCCCTCGCCCAGACCCGCCACCGCCAGTATCCGGACCGAGGACGGAAGGGCGCCCAGGCCAAGGTCACCGGACAGTGAACGCGCCGCATCGACATACCCGCTGGTGACCAGCCTGGCCACGCAGGCGATCGAGCTGCGCGGGCCGGCGGTTCCGCGGCGGGCCTGCTCACTCTGCAGGGCCAACAGGGAGCACGCGGCCAGCACGAGCTGCTGATCCTGGGCACGCATCGGACCCGGGCAGCCGGTCACCACATAACCGGTCAGCCGGCCCCGGCTGCTCAGCGGCTGGAGCACGACGTCGTCCCCGTCTATCGGGAAGGTCGCCGAAGAGTGCGGTCCGGCGGACCGCAGGCGGCTCATCTCCTGTGCGGCCTCGCGGGCCGAGACCCGGCGAGTCCGCGGCCACACCTCGAGGACCTGACCATCAGGGGCGAGATGCGCGGCCCAGCCCTCCACCGCGCCTGCCAGGGTGCGCACCACTGCAGGCACCGGGCCCGGACCCGCGGCCGCACGGACGAGATCGCGATGGGCGCCCAGCGCGGCGCTGAGCTCGGCATGGCCGGCCTTGGCCAGCAGCTCCCAGTAGGTGCGCGCCACCATCAGGAAAGGAGTCGGCGCCGGCACCACCAGCAGTGCCAGCCCGGCGGCCTCGCAGGCACGCAGCAGGGTGCCGGGCACCTCGTCGTGGATCGGGCCGAGCCCGAGCCCGAGCCCCACCACGCCGTGCCGGACCAGGCGCGCAGCATAGGCACGTGCCTGGGTCGCGTGCCCGGTCAGGCCCATCCCGGTGGTCAGCAGCAGCTCGCCGCCCTGCAGGTACGGCGTGGGATCGGTCAGCTCGCTGACGTGGACCCCGCTCACCTCGGCGTCCGGGACCGATTGGTCGGTGGCCGGAGCCAGGTCCGGGCCGAGTGCCCTGCACAGGGCCGCGAGTGTCGGCACGACCTTCTCCTTCGAGTTTAGACAGTATGTCGAAGTTGCTCCAGGTATGAGCAGATCATACGAAGTTTGCGGGGGCCGGCTGGGCCTAAGGTCCGCGTATGCCACGGAGAGACCGGGGCGCAGACCGGAAGGACGTCATGACCGCTGTTGAGACGGCATCCCCCAGCCCCGTGTCAGCCACCAGCCACTCTTCGCTGGCCGACCAGCCGCAACAGCTTCGCAGGCTCGTCACCGAGCTCCCGGGCCCGAGCTCCCGGGCGATCCAGCTGCGACGCCAGCAAGCCGTCCCCAGGGGGCTCGGCACGAGCCTGCCGGTCTTCGTCGAGCGCGCCGGCGGCGCCATCATCGTCGACGTCGACGGCAACCACCTCATCGACCTGGCCTCCGGGATCGCGGTCACCAGCGTCGGCGCCAGCGCCCCCGAGGTCGTCTCACGAGTCCAGGAGCAGGCTGCCCGCTTCAGTCACACCTGCTTCCTGGTCACCGGCTACGAGGGGTATGTCGACGTCGCCGAGCGCCTCAACCGACTCACCCCCGGCACCCACCAGAAACGCACCGCGTTGTTCTCCACCGGTGCCGAGGCAGTCGAGAACGCCGTCAAGATCGCCCGGGTGGCCACCGGCCGCTCCGACGTGGTCGTCTTCGAGCACGCCTTTCACGGACGCAGCCTGCTCGCCATGGCGATGACCTCCAAGGAGGTCCCCTACAAGGCGGGGTTCGGCCCCTTCCCGGGTGAGGTGCACCGGGCGCCGTACGCCTATCCGCTGCGCTGGCCCACCGGCCCGGAGAACTGTGCGACCGAGGCTCTGGCTGCGCTGGCCGGCCTGCTCGAGCAGGTCGGCGCCGAGAATGTCGCGGCCATCGTGGTCGAGCCGCTACAGGGCGAGGGTGGCTTCATCGTTCCGGCCCCCGGCTTCCTGCCCGGTGTCGCCGGGCTGGCGGCCCGTCATGGCATCGTCCTGGTGGTCGACGAGGTCCAGTCCGGTCTGGGCCGTACCGGTGACATGTTCGCCAGCGACCACGAGGGCATCGTGCCCGACCTGATCTGCACCGCCAAAGCCCTCGCCGGCGGGCTTCCCCTGGCCGCGGTGACCGGCCGGGCCGAATTGATGGACGCCGTCCCCGATGGTGGGCTGGGCGGCACGTATGCCGGCAACCCCCTCGCCTGCGCCGCCGCCGTGGGCGTGCTCGAGATGCTCGAGAGCCAGAACCTGCCCGCCCGGGCGCGCCGGCTGGAGACCCTGATCCGGGCAAGGCTGGAGGCTCTGGCCAAGGAGGTTCCCGCCATCGCCGAGGTCCGCGGCCGCGGGGCGATGATGGCCATCGAGCTGGTCCGGCCGGGCACCCTCGAGCCGGCCTCGCTGCTGGCCAAAGCCGTTGCCGCGCAATGTCATTCACAGGGGGTCGTCGTTCTTCTGTGTGGCACATACGGCAATGTGATCCGGCTGCTTCCGCCGCTGGTGATCGGCGAGGACCTGCTGGCCGAGGGGCTCGACATCCTGGCCGAGGCGCTGCGGAGCCTGACGTGACGGCGCCGGCCGGTAGCGACGCCCCGGCGCTCGCGGCCGCCGTTGACATCGGGCACGACCCGCGCACCGGCGCCGGACAGCCCGCGGTTCCACACACCACTGCCGACGAGGTGACCCGACTGGTTGACGCCGCGGCCGAGGCCGCCGAGAGCATCGCCTCGAGTGCGCCCGCCACCCGCGCACGCTGGCTGCAGTCGATCGCCTCCTCGCTGGAGGAGCAGGCCGATGAGCTGGTCCTGCTGGCCGATGCTGAGACCGCTCTGGGTGCGGCCCGGCTGAGCGGCGAGCTCGCCAAGACGGCCGCCTCGCTGAGGTTCTATGGGGCTGTGGCAGCCCAAGGCGCCTTCCTGCAGGCCACCATCGACTGCACCAGCGCCACCGGTAGTGCGCCGGCCCTGGACCTTCGGCGGGTACGGCTGCCCGTGGGCCCGGTCGCTGTCTTCGGGGCCAGCAACTTCCCGTTCGGCTTCGGCGTGCTGGGACACGACACGGCCTCGGCGATCGCCGCCGGCTGCCCGGTGGTGGTCAAGGCTCACCCCGCCCACCCCCGGCTCAGCGTGCGCCTGGCAGAGATCGCCTCGGCGGCGGTGGCCGGATCTGGTGCTCCGGCAGGTGTGTTCGCCCTCGTGGTGGGCTTTGACGCCGGTCTGGCACTGGTGGATGCCGCTCCGATCGCGGCAGTGGCGTTCACCGGGTCCCAGGCCGGCGGGATGGCACTGGTCCGGCGAGCAGGCCTGCGCGAGAACCCGATCCCGGTCTTCGCCGAGATGGGCACGGTCAACCCCGTCCTCGTCACACCAGAGGCGGCACAGGCGCGGATGAAGGAGATCGCCCGGGGCTTCGCGCAGTCCTTCACCTTGGGCGCCGGTCAGTTCTGCACCAAACCCGGCCTCCTGCTGACCCCGGCCGGAGGCGACGCGGCGGGACAGGTCGCGGCGGCCGTTCAGGATCTGCCTGGCGGCTGGCTGCTCACCGGATCCATCGCGTCTGCCTACCGTCAGGGCCGCGACGCCCTGATCGCAGCGGGAGCCACAGTGATCGGCGAGGGTAACAGCCCCCCGGCCGGGTTCGCCGCGATACCAGCCGTCTTCACTGCCAGGGCCAGCGACCTGACGGCGGGCTCCCCGCTGCTTCAGGAGTGCTTTGGGCCTGCGGCCGTGGTCGTCGAGTATGCCGACCGCAGCGAGCTGCGCGAGATGCTGGCGCGTCTTCAGCCCTGCCTGGCGGCAACCATCGCCTCTGGCGGCGCCGACGATGCTGACCTGCCCTGGCTGGTCCGGCTGCTGGCCGCCCTGGCCGGGCGGGTGGTCGTCGACGGCTGGCCCACCGGAGTCGCGACCACCTGGGCTCAGCAGCACGGCGGTCCGTGGCCGGCGACCAGCAGGCCCGATGCGAGCAGCGTGGGCGCTCCGGCGCTGGACCGTTTCACCCGGCCGGTCGCCTTCCAGGGAGCGCCGGACCAGGTGCTGCCGGAGGCCTTGCGCAGGGACAACCCCTGGTCACTGCCCCGACGGGTCAACGGTCGACACCATCAGGTGGACCGCGAGAAGGCAGACGGCGCAGCGACTCCCGCGCAGAGCCAGCCCCCGGCCGAGAAGACGTCTCAACTTCACGCCGCACTTCATGCCAAGGCCGGCTGGTCATGATGGCCGGGCCGCTGGAGGGCGTTCTGGTGGCCGACTTCAGCCGGGTGCTGGCCGGGCCGCTGTGCACGGTGAACCTGGCCGACCTCGGAGCCACCGTGGTCAAGGTGGAGCGACCCGGCACCGGCGACGACACCCGCACCTGGGGCCCCCCCTGGTCCGCCAACGCCTCGACCTACTTCGAGAGCGTGAACCGTTCCAAACGCAGCATCGTCCTCGACCTGAAGGAGCCCGCCGACCAGGCCCTGGCCATCCGGCTGGCCACCCGCGCGGACGTGCTGGTGGAGAACCACCGGCCCGGGGCGCTGGACCGCCTCGGCCTCGGCTACGAACAGGTCAGCGCGGTCAACCCCGGCATCGTCTACTGCTCGATCACCGGGTTCGGCGCCGCGGCCGGGGCCGACCTGCTCGGGTACGACTTCGTCGTGCAGGCCTTGGGCGGGCTGATGAGCATCACCGGCGACCCGGACGGCGAGCCGACCAAAGCCGGTGTCGCACTGGTTGACGTGCTGGCCGGCAAGGACGCCACCATCGGTGTGCTGGCGGCGCTCGCCGCGCGGGCCCGGACCGGCGCAGGAGCCAGGGTCGAGATCAACCTGCTGTCCAGCCTGCTGGGCTCGCTGGTCAACCAGGCGCAGGGCTTTCTCGAGACCGGGGAAGCGCCCCTGCGGATGGGCAACCGTCATCCGTCCATCGCTCCCTACGAGACGCTCCGCTGCCAGGACGGCCTGCTCGCGGTGGCCTGCGGCAACGACGGCCAGTTCGTCAGGTTCGCGGCGCTGATCGGCTCCCCCGAGCTCAGCGCCGACGAACGGTTTGTGACCAACTCAGCCCGGGTGGCCCATCGCGACGAGCTCGTTGCCGCGCTCGAGTCGGCCCTGCAGACCCATGATGCCGCGACCTGGGCGAGCCGGCTCACGGCGGCGCAGGTCCCGGCGGGCAAGGTCGGCACCATCGCCGACGGGTTCGCGCTGGCCGAACGGCTCGGGCTCGCGCCCATCGTCGAGGTGGGCCCCGGTCATACCCGTCAGGTTCGTCAGGCCATCACCTTCAGCCCCGACCTTGTCACCAGCCCCACTCCCCCGCCCGGTCTGGGAGCGGACGGTGACGCCGTCCGGGCCTGGCTGGCCGGACCGCACGGCAGCACGCTCCGTACGAACTACTCAACCGAAAGGGTGCCCTCATGAGCACTAAGCCATCCACCACGAGGGTCCGGCCCGACCCGATGGACCTGGCCGGAATCGACGATCTGCTCAGCGCCGAGGAGAAGGCGGTACGGACCGCGGTGCGTCAGGTCTGCGCGTCCTCGATCGACCCTTACATCGCTGACTGGTTCGAGGCCGGTGACCTGCCCGGCATCCGCGACCTGACCCGGGAGCTGGGCAATCTCGGCCTGCTCGGGATGCACCTTGAGGGATACGGCTGCGCCGGTATGTCCGCAGTCGACTACGGTCTGGCCTGCCTTGAGCTGGAAGCCTCGGACTCCGGCATTCGCTCACTGGTCAGTGTTCAGGGATCACTGGCGATGTTCGCGATCTGGGAGCACGGCACGCAGGAGCAGAAGCTGGAGTGGCTGCCGGCGATGGCCGCCGGCGAAGTCATCGGCTGCTTCGGCCTGACCGAGCCGGACCATGGCTCGGACCCCGCGACGATGCGCACCAGGGCCCGTCGCGACGGCGACAGCAACACCGCGGACTGGGTCCTGAATGGCTCAAAGATGTGGATCACCAACGGTTCGGTGGCCGACGTCGCCGTCATCTGGGCGCAGACCGACCAGGACGTCCGCGGGTTCGTCGTGCCAACTGACACCCCCGGATTCTCCGCCTCGGTGATCAAGCACAAGATGTCGCTGCGGGCGTCGATCACCAGTGAGCTGGTGCTGGACGAGGTGCGCCTGCCGCACGACGCGGTGTTCCCCGACGTCCGCGGGCTGAAGGGCCCGCTGTCCTGCCTGAACGAGGCCCGCTACGGCATCCTGTGGGGCGCGATGGGCGCTGCGCGCAGCTCGTTCAGGGCCGCTCTGGAGTATGCCGGGCAGCGCGAGCAGTTCGGCCGCCCGATCAGCGGGTTCCAGCTCACCCAGAACAAGCTCGCCGGTATGGCGGTCGACCTCACCACCGGCACCCTGCTGGCTCTTCACCTCGGGCGTCGCAAGGACCTGGTGGGCCTGCGCCCCGAGCAGGTGAGCATGGGCAAGCTCAACAACGTCAACAAGGCGCTGGAGATCTGCCGCACGGCTCGAACCATCCTGGGCGCCAACGGGATCTCGCTGGAGTATCCGGTGATCCGGCACATGGCCAACCTCGAGTCCGTGCTGACCTATGAGGGCACTCCCGAGATGCACATCCTGGTCATCGGGCAGGCGCTGACCGGCCAGGCAGCCTTCCGCTGAGCCACTACCTGTCTGCGCCTGACAACAGCCCGACGGCCACACCTCGCCTGTGCGAAGTGTGGCCGTAGCGCTGTGGGTGCTGCCCCGTGGTGAAGCGCTGTGAGTGCACCGCCGTGGGTGCGGCGCTGTGGGTGCAGTCCGTCGGTGCGGACACGATCGGGTCCGGACAGCAGACCCGGTCGTGCCGAACGGCTCAGACCAGAACGACGGGCTGGCTCGTGATCACGTGGGTGACCGGGATAGCCGGGTAGGCCCGGCGCGCCCGCTCGACGATGTCGTGCTGCAACCAGGGGGAGGAGCCCTCCGGGTAGGTCGCGATGATGATCTGGTCCGGGGTGAACGCCGCGACGGCGTACTCCAGGGCACGCATTGGCAGGCGGTCGCCGAAGCCTCCCTTGGCCGAGAGCCCCTGGGCCCGCAGCGTGGAGAGGGCGTCCTCAAGCCGGGTGCGCGCCGACTCGACGCTGGTCTGGTCGACCCAGACCGCACCCGTCAGCTCGGTCACCCCGGTGTCGACGAAGTTGGCCGGTGCGCAGACGAAGTACTTCGCCTCGCCGGCCCGGTCGATCTTCTGCAGCTCGTCGAGGAGCTCGGCTGCCGACGCCGTCCTGTTGGCCAGCACCAGGACCCGGTTGACCTTGTGCACCTTTGCCGGGTGGACGGCACCGGACTCGCCTCGCCTCCAGCGGATGATGAAGTACACCCCGAGCATGATCGCCCAGACCAGCAGGCTCTGCAGGAGCTGGGGGCGCACCTTCTCCTGCATGTACATCTGCGCGAGCACCGCCAGGATGGCGACGATCGTCGCGATCGACAACCAGGGGAACAGCCACATCTTGACGATCATGGCGTCCGGCGGAGTCCGTCGACGCAGTACCACCTGGGAGATGGCGATCAACAGGTAGACGAACAGGATGACGGCGCCTGAGGAGTTCAGCAGGAACAGGAAGATCGTGTCGGGTGAGATCGCCGCGGCGATCACGCACAGGTAACCCACGACGGTGGAGCTGAGAATTGCCACCACCGGCACGCCACGCTTGCTCACCCATCTCATCTGGGAGGGGGCCTCACCCCGGCCGGACAGGACGAAGAGCATCCGGGAGGCGGTGTACAACCCGGAGTTCAGACAGGACAGCACCGCCGTGAGGACCACCGCGTTCATGATGTTGTCGGCGAACGGGATCCCCATCGCCGAGATGGCAGAGACGTAGGGCGAGGCCCCGGTCTCGGTGCCGTTCCACGGGAGTATGACGGCCAGCAGGAAGACCGAGCCGACGAAGAAGATCAGGATCCGCAGGACCACCGAGTTGGTGGCCCGGGCGATCGCGCGTCTCGGGTCGTCCGACTCGGCTGCGGCAATGGTCGCGATCTCGGCCCCGACCATGGAGAAGATGACGACCACGATGGCGGTGACGATCGAGCTGCCGCCGTTCGGCAGGAACCCGCCGTGAGCGGTCAGGTTGCTGAAGTCCATCCCCTTGTTCGGCCAGAATCCGAGCACGAATGCTGAGCCCAGGGCAAGGAAGACGATGATCGTGGACACCTTGATGCCGGCGAACCAGAACTCGAACTCGCCGAACGACGTCACCGAGAAGACGTTGGTCGCCGTCATCAGGACCATCAGGATCAGGGACATCAGCCACAGCGGTGCGGCAAACCAGAAGGTGAGGATCTTGGCGCCGGCCACCGCCTCGAACCCGATGACGATCACCCAGAAGTACCAGTTCAGCCAGGCAGCGGAGAAACCCGCCCACCCGCCGAGCGCCTTGCGTGCGTACTCGGTGAACGACCCGGTCTGCGGGTCGGCCGTGGCCATCTCCCCCAGCATCCGCATCACCATGACGATGAGCACGCCGGCCAGCCCGTAGCTGAGGAAGGCCGCCGGGCCGGTCTCGTTGATGACAACGCCTGACCCCACGAACAGGCCGGCCCCGATGACACCGCCGAGGGCGATCATCGTCAGGTGGCGTTGTTTCAGGCCGGCGTGTAGATGTGCGGGCTCGCTCATGAGCATCCAATTTTTGGCATAAGTGTGCACGGGTTAATTGGCGAGCAAAATGATCTTGTCAACAGCTAGAACACGGTGTCGGTGGTGGAGCACGTTGTCCGAAGCCGGCACAACGTCTTTCGACAGCCGGAAAGATGGTGTGCCGACAGGCAGAACAATGTAGTCAAGGTTTCGCGGGAAGAATACGCGCGAATTCGCGTCGGCGCGCGGTGGAAATGTCGCCTTTGTGAAGGGCCCTCACAGGTCTGCGCGACTCAACCGGTGCTGTTGTCAGAGCACCGAGTCGTGCGGTGGCGAGGCCCCGCCCCTGCGACGCAGACCCGTGATGACTCCGGGCAGTCGCTGCCGGGCATCGCCGGCATCGCGCTGGGTCAGAGCCCCGCCGATGGCGTCGAAGGCCCGGACTGTGTCCTGGAGATAGGCGGGGTTCTGTGCGTCGGGCCAGCTGGAGAGCTTGACGCAAACCGTGCGGGTGCGCCTGCTGACGTGGATCATCTGGCCGTAGATGCCCAGGCAGACCAGGACATCGCCGAACGGGCCGGGCCGGAACCAGAACTGGTTGCGGTACCAGCCGCCGGGGAACATCTGCTCGGCCGGTGAGCTGGCGAAGGCGCTGCGGACGTCCGCGTCGACCGCCCAGGCCTGCCGCATCCACCGAAGCGGCACCACCTCACGCCGGCCTCCCGCGCCGTCCGGCACCACTCCCCCGTCCAGCAAGAGCTGCCCGAAACGGGCGACATCACGGGCCGTGGCGCTGAGCCCGCCATCGTGGATCGCGGTGCCGTTTCCGTCGCAGCTGAGCTCGGCGTCGTGGCCGGCTCCCATCGGCTGCCAGACCAGTGAGCCCACCAGCTCGGACATCTCGCTGCCCGAGGCCCGTTCGCAGGCCCAACCGAGGACATCGGCCTCGGCCGATCGGTAACGGAACTGGCCGCCATGAGGGCCGTCTGCCTCCAGCGTCACCAGGTAGGGGTAGAGCCCGGCCGGACCCGCGCCGCCGTTCCACCGGCTCCGGCCGATCCAGCGGTCCAGCTCCCGGATCTCAGCGACCGGGTTGGTGTACTCCTCGGAGAAACGCACCCCGGTGCGCATGTCGAGGACGTGACGGACCGTCGCCCCGCGATAACCGGACGCCTCCAGCTCCGGCACGTAGTCGGTGACCAGACGCTCCGGGTCGAGGTCGCCGCGCTCGATCAGGATGGCGGCCACGCAACCCACGATCGGCTTGCTCAGCGACAGCAACGGGTGCGTGCGCTCAGGGTGCGCATGCTCGCCGTAGCTCTCGAAGACGACAGCACCGTCCTGAAGCACCACGCAGGCGTCGGTGAACGTGTCGGCCAGGATCGAGGACACCGGCGCTGACGTACCCTCGACCCGGTCCACCGTGAGGGCACCGACATCCATCGGCTCCGGCACCACCTCAAGCTCACGGACCACGTCACCGCGCCGCACCAGCTGGTTGTGGGGTGAGGGCTGGCGGGTTGCCCCGGCAGGTCCCGCCACCACCGCGGCCACCCCGGGCTTGCCTGGCCCGGCCCCGCTCAGCCCCGCCACCGTGACCAGGCCGCCTGCTTGGTGGTGCCCGTCGCCTCTGCCACCTGGGACCAGGAACCATGCTCGGCCATTGACCGGGCGCTCTGACCGACGCAGACTCCGACGTACTCGCTGAGCCCGAGCAGCTCCTGGAAGGCGTCGAGCTCTGGTCGCATTGCCAGTGCCCCGAGCGCCGTGCGAGCCTGCTCGGTCAGCTCGGCAACGGTCGGGATCTCTGGCTCGCCTGTCCTGGACATCATTGCTGGCCCCCTCCCACGGTGAGTCTCGGATCGTCATGCTACGCCGCCGGGCTCGGTCAGGACGAAGTCTGTCGTGGCGTCCGGGGAGGCAAAGGTCCGCCGCCATGACGTGTTCGGCCAGTGGTACTCAAGGACGCCGGCCTCCGGCAGGTAGACGGCCGTGTACAGCGTTCCGAAACCTCGCGAATAGGCGGTGTTGTAGAGCGGGCGAGCCAAGAAGGCCGCTGTCGCCTGCTGCGCGTCCGGCGCGGACTGTACGAGAACCATCAGGGCATCCTGTCGCCCGACGCTGTTGATCCTGCCGGCCTGCCTCGGATACTCGGGAACCAGGCCGCGGTGGTTGGTGGCCAGCGCGGTGTCGAAGAACGCCGGCGCACTGCCCGGCGCCACGAAGGCGGTGACCGTGCTGCCCGAGCTATCCGAGATAGTCAGGTTGTACGCCATCGAGACCGGGAGCCGCTCCAGTACTGCGCGGGCGTCCTTGACGCTGACGCACACCTCGAGCAGATAGCGGACCACCAGCGAGATGGCGAAGCCGTGGCCGGAGCCGGGCCTGCCTCCGTAGGTGAACGACACCATCAGCCCGTCGGCGTTCATCCCGTCCAGGAGCCCCCACAGGCAGTCGCCGGTCCCGATCACTGGCCGGCCGGTGAAACGGCTGGAGAAGACGACCTGCTCGAACAGGTCCGGGCTGTAGTCGTAGTTCCTGATCAGCAGCCGTTGTGGCTGTTGAAGAACCAGCTGGGCGCACCCTGGTTCGAACTCGGGGGGGTCCCACAGGCTGAGCATCCGCGCAGCCACCTCGTCACCGCCGGCCAGGGCGACGAGGCGTTCCCAGGTCGGCACGAGCTCGGGCATGTGCCGGGTGAGGGCCGCCCGGCAGGTGGTCAGGTCGGGTCGTCTCTGCAGGCCCTGGGAGGCGTACCACCGGCGGTAGGCGGGCCAGGTGGCCCGAAACAGCTCCTGCCACCGTGGCCCGGGCGTGTCCTCGCGTATTCCGTAGAAGGTCATCCTGTGCTGTCGCATGGTCATAGCGTCAAGTTTGTCTTGACGATCGCCCGTCGTCAAGACAAACTTGACGGTATGACGACAGGGCAGCTGAAATGCCATCGCGTTGCTAACGTTGATGCGTTGTTAACACTCTGCGCGAAGACCTTCAGGTAGCGTTCCTCCATGGAAATCGCGGAGGTCCCGGCGACGTATTCACTCGGTGCCACAACGGATACGGCTGACACCGTGGGCGAACGGATGCGCGGGTTCCCGCCCGCCAGAGGGTCACTGGTCACCCTGGCGACCTGGCAGGATGAGCCGAACCTGCGCTGGGCGTTCCGCCACATGCGCGAGATCATGCCGACGCACGCGATCCCGGCCGACCGCCAGACGACCCGCGCTCTCGAGTCGTCGGCATTGGGCTCCTCGCTCGCGGCGCCGGTCACCCGGCTCGATGGCACGACCACGACCGCCGAGGAGGTCTTTTCGACCACCTGTACCGATGCCCTCCTGGTCCTGCAGGACGGCAAGATCGTCGACGAGCTCTACTACGCCGGGATGACCGGCCGGACTCCCCACCTGCTGATGTCGGTGACCAAGTCGCTGGTCGGCTGCGTGGCCGGGATCCTGGCCGAGCGCGGGCTGCTCGATCCGGATGAGCAGGTCACCACGTACGTCCCCGAGGCGGCCGGCTCGGGCTATGGCGGCGCGATAGTGCGTCATCTGCTCGACATGCGCACCGGCGTCGCCTTCCGAGAGACGTACACGTCGTCTGAGGCCGAGGTACGCATCATGGAACGCTCGATGGGCTGGCGACCACGACTGACAGACGACCCGGTGGGCACCTATGAGTACCTGACGACCCTGAGCAGGGAAGACCGCCATGGCGGCCCCTTCGCCTACCGGTCGGCCGATACGGACATGCTCGGCTGGGTGTGTGAACGGGCCAGCGGCCTCAGGATGGCCGATCTCATCTCGACCCTGATCTGGGTTCCGATAGGGGCCGAGCAGGACGCCGAGATCACCTGTGACCCGGTGGGCTCAGCCATCCACGACGGCGGCGTCTCGGCGATCCCGCGTGACCTGGCACGCTTCGGGCAGATGCTTCTGGATGACGGCATGATCGACGGCTGGCCGGTGGTTCCGGCCGCGTGGCTCCATGACGCGCACAACCCCGAGACGGACGTTCGTGAGGCGTTCGCACAGACCGACAACGAGTCGGTGCTGCCCGGCGGGTGGTACCGCAACAAGTTCTGGTTCGTGCCCAGCGGGCAGGGAACTGCCTTGGTGTGTCTGGGGATTCACGGGCAGATGGTCTACGTGAACCGGGCCACCCGAACCGTCGGGGTGAAGCTGTCGTCCTGGCCGAAGGCTCAGGACGTGACTCCTCTGGTCGACACGTTGCGGTCCTTCGCCGCGATCTGCGCCTACTTGACGTAGGCGATCGGCAGCTTGATGGGCGCTTCGGGCACCGGCTCGGACAGGTAGAACGACCTGATGCCGTCGATATAGCGGCGGCAACGCTCGGTCAGCCCGGCTGAGGTCTGCATCCGGCCCTTGGTGATCAGGATGCCGAGGTCGGCTCCCTTGAAGCGGTAGTCGCCGGGGGCATACACCCGCATGTAGAACGCCTCGTCCTGGTCGGTGATCTGGTGCCAGTCGTGCGAGACGCGGGCAAACGTGAGCTTGCCGTCCTCGGCCAGCCGGTAGGTGCCCGTCCGCGGGGCCTCAAGGATCCGTTCGACCGAGTCCACCGGCTCCTTCATGATCAGCTGGGCCCAGACATCGATCGCGGCGAGCTCCAGCCAGCGCTGGTTGATCTCCTCCACGTTGATGACGTAGTCGACATCCATGTACTCGAGCAGGTGGAAGAGGAACAGCGGGACATCGGCGTAGGCGCCAGCGGTGACGTTCGTCATCGGTGAGGCGCCCGAGATGCGCGGGTTGAGCTCGCCGAGGTAGACCTCGTCGGTGTCCGTGTCGATCAGCACGTCGACCTCGAAGAAGCCCTTGTACCCCTCCTGGGCCAGCCGCCCGCCGAGTCGCTGGACATGCTCGATCGAGGCTGCCCGCTGCCTGGTGGTGAGCGCTTCGGGGAACAGGTCGTTGCCGCACCAGCCGCCCTTGTACGGGGTGAGCTCGGGATAGCCGGTGAGATCGGTCATGAACGGCCCGACGATCGTCCCGTGCCGGGTGATGCAGGCCTCCACGCACGCGGCGTTGTTGTTGATCCGCTTCATCACCTTCAGGTCCTGCCCGATGATGTTGGACGCGTGGGAGGCCCATTCCTGCTCGGACTTGACGAAGAACGTGGTCTTTCCCGAGTCACCGTAAGGCGTCTGGACCACGAGGTCGCTGCCAAGTCCGGCTCCCACCGCCAGCTCCTCGAGCTCAGGCCAGGTTGAGGCCCGGCCGATGACGTTCGGGACCGACCGGGCGCCGGCCTCGGCGCCGAGCTGGGTGGTCACGATCTTGGAGTCGAGCCGGCGCCGCAAGGAGTCCGGCGGCAGGATCAGCGTGTAGCCGAGCTCGCGACAGATCTCCTCGGTCTCCTCGTCGAAGAACACCATGGCGACCATGGGCTTGCCGCCCCGACGCGAAAGGTAGGCCTGCACCTCGGGGTCGCGAAGCAGGTAGTTGACGATCTGCTCACTGGACTCGAACGCGATGTCCGGCCGGTTGGTGGGCACGAACAGGCGCGGATGTCCGCCATCCCAGGAGTCGTAGTAGGCGATGTACTGGAAATTCCGGACCCAGCGGTCAATACCCAGCAGGTTGAACGCCGTTGGCCAGAAGAAGTAGATCGGCTGCTCGTTGGTGCGAAAGAAGGTGCGGATCTCGGAGATCCCCTTCAGAGGCCGCTGGTGGGGGTGCTTCAGGGCCAGGGGCTTTGCGACGACCGTCATGAGCTCTTCCAGAACGGGCGCGCTGCCGGTCTGCACCTGCCGGCGGACCAGCGACCAAGCCTGCCCGACCGTAGCCCAGGCCGAGGAGGCGAGCGCTGAGGCTGCCGCAGCGACGGCCTCAGCCGGCGCAGCGGACCCCGTGGCCCTGATGCTGTGTATCACCCGGTCAGTGCGCGAACTGACCTCCTGCCTGCCGAACTGCCTCCCTGACGTGCCCTCCCCTGACTCAGGCTCCAGCTCGATCAGATCATTGGTCGTGCCCGTATCCATGTATGTTTCCCCTTTCGGGGCGGACACTACGTGGGACCAGGCAGCCACAAAACTTGAAACTAGGTGAGTTTCGTCATACTCCCCGGCGCAACGATGGCGTGGCCGGGCGGGACTGCCACCATTGGATGCTGGGCGCTCGGCGCACCCGGCCGGAAGACTGACTGCTGACCGGGCTCGCGGTCCTGAGTGCAGGCTTCGAAGCCTTCGAGGCGCCCATCGGCGGGACTACGCTCCTTAGCCGACCAGGCTGCCGCGGGGCTTCGAGAACGACCCAGACGATCTTGCCGCCATCGTCAGTGCGCAGGGTCCCGAACGTGCGGGCCAGACCGGCGAGATCGCTGAGAGTCTGCCCGTGCAGCGCCAGGGCTGAACGTGGCTGCCTCGGAACAGCAGGACCGTGGTCTCGAACCGTCAGCCGCAAGGCCCCCCGGTCCCAGACGAGCGACACGTCGATGTCGGTGCCGGCGTCGATCGTCGAACTGGCCACCAGCTCGCTGACCACCAGGTTGGCGGCGGGAGTGATCGAGCCCAGCCGCCATTCCTGCAGGGTGTGCGCAACGAACTCCCGGGCGGCGCGAGGCGCTGTCGGATGGGCTGCGAGCCGAAGCCGTCTGACAGCCAGGGTGGGGGCCGCCAGCACCGACGTGATTCCGGTGAACAGCGACTCCGTCACGATCAGGAGCTCCCCCAGCGAATGGGCTCGCAGGCCCTGGCGAGCCTGCTGGTCCGGGCAGGCCACCGCCACCGGGATACCGGGCCAGTCGCGCACATGGCGACCTGCCGCGGCGAGCACCTCAAAGGCCTCCGGTCCGGCAATCCCGAGAGCCCTCGAGAGATCACAGACCACGCCTCGCGGGCTCTCGGCCAGCGCCCGCTCGATCGCACGGTCCAGTTCCTCGATGACCTCACCGAGCGGGCCAGCAACCTCGAGCAGCGTGACGCCACGGATGGTGTGTCTGGTGAGCCGTCCGGGATGGCCTGCGGACGGACGGGTTGCCGGTTGGTCCTGGATCCCGGGTGCACGGATCGCAGATGTCCGGATCTCGGGTGTGATGTATGGCGCGAGCCCGGCCGGGAATCGGCGGGAGTGACGGCCCAAAGCGGTGGAAAGGTGAAGCGGGCTGATCAACTGCTGAACGATTTCGAACTCGATTCGGTGGTCCCAGAGAGTCGGACACGGGCCACCGAGGACCAGGAGCAGCTCGAGCAGATGCCGACGCCACCAAGATCCAGGAGACGCAACTGACCCCACTTTACACCCGGCGAAAACCCGCCGCCTGCAACGGAACCTGCTGATGGCGACACTTGCTCGGCTCACCTGGACGTCAGGCCGATCCAGGCATTTCGGTGTAACGTCATAAGCGCCGCGCCTCCCCAGACCTTGGTGGTGTCGGTGTCATTCGCCTGCTACTCCTGAACCTCGGTGGCCCGTGTCCTCCTTCCGGGTCCGAATCGAGTTCCTGACCGTGCAGTAGCAGAGCATCACTCACCATCTCCGCGGTTGAGACCACCCGCTGTTCCCACCCCCGGCACCCTCCGTCCCTTCCGTATCTTCCATGCCCGCCAACCCACCACCAGATCAAGCTGTCTAAGGACTTTTCGTGAGAAGCATGTCGGTTCCCCCACTGGTCACACCTCAGGTGAACGGCAACCTGTCAGACCTTCCGGTCCGCAACGCCGCCCGCGCCCCAGACGCGGTGGCCTTCAACAGGCCGTCGTCGGGCTCCTGGGTCGATGTCACGAACGCCGAGTTTCTGGCCGACGTCCAGGCCGTGGCCAAGGGATTGATGGCTTCGGGGATCGGGCGCGGACAACGGGTCGCGATCATGAGCAGGACCCGGTACGAGTGGACGCTGGCCGACTTCGCGATCTGGACCGCCGGTGCCATCGTGGTGCCGATCTATGAGACGTCCTCGACCGAGCAGGTCAGCTGGATCGTCCAGGACTCCGGTTGTGCGGCCATCATCCTGGAGACCCCGACCCATGCCCGGGTTCTGGCTGACGCCCATGTCGATGACCTGACCGAGCTCCGGTGCACGTGGCAGATCGACGCCGGAGGGCTCGACGACCTCCGGGCGGCCGGCCGGGAGATCACCGATGAGGCGGTGGAAGCCCGGCGCAGCCAGATCTGCCGCGCCGACGTCGCGACGATCGTCTACACCTCCGGCACGACCGGCCGTCCCAAGGGATGCCAGCTCACCCACGACAACTTCATGGCCCTCGCCGAGAACACGGCCGCGCGGTTCAAGCTGGTCCTTGAGGTCGAGGACGCGTCGACCCTGTTGTTCCTTCCGCTGGCCCATGTTCTGGCACGGTTCATCGAGGTCATCTGCGTCCAGGCCGGTGTCCGGATGGGCTTCAACTCCGACTTCAAGAACCTGATCAGCGACTTCGGCACCTTCCGCCCCACGTTCATCCTGTCCGTGCCGCGGGTCTTCGAGAAGATCTACAACTCCGCCGAGCAGAAGGCCATCAACGAGGGCAGGGGCACCATCTTCAAGGCCGCCGTCGACACGGCGATCGCCTGGAGCAAGGCCCAGGAGGATGGCGGTCCGGGTCTGCTGCTGCGAGCCAGGCATGCCCTGTTCGACAAGCTCGTGTACGGCAAGCTTCGCGCCCCGATGGGTGGCCGGGTCAGCTACGCCTTCTCGGGTGGCGGACCGCTGGGTCCGCGGCTGGGGCACTTCTACCGGGGCATCGGGCTCACCATTCTGGAGGGTTATGGACTCACCGAGACCACGGCGCCGGCGGTCCAGAACTCTCCAGAGCTGTTGAAGATCGGCACCGTCGGCACCCCGGTGGCCGGCGGAGCCGTCCAGATTGCCGATGACGGGGAGATCCTGCTCCAGGGCAGCAACGTCTTCCTGGGCTACCACAACAACGAGGCCGCGACCAGCGAGGCTTTCGTCGACGGCTGGTTCCATACTGGCGACATCGGGCAGCTAGATGACGAGGGGTTCCTGACGATCACCGGTCGCAAGAAGGAGCTGCTGATCACCGCCGGCGGCAAGAACGTCGTCCCGGCCTTCCTCGAGGACCGGCTGCGCGCCCACCCCCTGGTCTCCCAGTGCATCGTGGTCGGCGACCAGAGACCCTTCATCGGCGTACTCATCACCCTGGACGAGCAGATGCTCCCCGCCTGGGCCAGGAACAACCAGCTGCCGGGTCTGTCGATGGAGGACGCCCGCACCAACGACGTCGTCCGGGCCGAGCTCCAGCGGGCAGTCGACAACGCGAACAAGGCGGTCAGCAGGCCCGAGTCGATCCGTAAGTTCATGGTGCTGGCCGGCGACTTCACCGAGGAGAGCGGCTGCCTGACGCCCTCGCTGAAGCTCAAGCGCACCAACGTGATGAAGGAGTACGCCGCCGAGGTCGAGGCGTTGTACGCCGCGCCCGGCGAATAGCAGCTCGCCGCTGAGGTTGACCAGTCTTCGCTCTGTTTGGAGGTTCCGCATGCGCACACACCTGGGCAGCGAGCGCGAGCCCTGGGGAGTGTTCGACTCCTGGCTGAACCAGGGGCTTCCCCTCGGGGTATTCACCGTGCTGGTCGACCACGCCAGAGGGGACGACTGGCTGACGAAGGTCAAGGGCAGCCACCACGGCGCCTGGGGCCTGGCCATTGTCGACCAGCCCGCCGACCAGCCCGCCGACCGGTTGCGCGAGGCGCTCAGCCAGAGCCAGCGGCGCCAGCAGCGCAGACTCGGCTCCATCCGGCCGGTTCAGGTCCGGCCGTCGGCTGACGTGGCAACCGGGAAGAGGGCGGTCGTGATTGATGCCCCCGACACCGGAGCTCGGCGCAACCTGATGGAGGACCGGCAGGCCGAGCTCCGCCCGGCCCAGAAGTACGATCAGAGCCGCCATGGTCAGGGCCGATGGATTCGCCTTTTCCGCTTCGGCGACCCCATCGCGACATTGTGGACCGACGACGCCCAGGGGCTGGGGATCATCCCGGAGCCTGGCGCGTCGGTGGCGCTGCTGACCAGATCCATCGGGTCCGCCTACGTTCTGGGCACACCGGCGTCCTGGGTCTTCGATGATCACGCAGCCTGGGCATCGGACGCCCACTGGGCAGGGAAGGTCCAGAGGGGCGATCTGGCCACCTTGACCTCTGGATAGCACCGGGCAGCGCAGACTCCCTCACACGCGGGTAGGAGACGACACCCGGGTAGGAGACGAAGACAGGGTGGCAGACGAGACCGGGTAGCAGACCTCAGTCGGGGATCTCCCGGTCGGTGTGCAGGGCGGCCCGGTCAGCGGCGCTGAGACCGGAGAACCAGCCCTCCCTGTTGGTGACCGACGCCATCGAATGGTTCTTCATCCCCGGGAACATGGCCGACACTGCCTGGTCGACGGCGTCGCTGCGCGCCGCGAGCACCGGGAGCAGATTCCGGCCGCTGGGCTCGGTGGCCGCTTGGGCGGTTTGTGCACCCGTGGTCTCAGCGAGTCGCTGGCCGATCCGTGAGGCGTAGGCGGTCAGGAACGACTGCCGGAATGAACGGGTGCGTGAGCGCCCATAGCCATCGGTCCGGGAGCCCGCGTGAATCATCGATCCGGTGGCCTGAACGAGCAGCGAGGTGAACAACACCTCGACCGCGTCCAGGTCGGCGGGGAATCCGACGACAGTGCTGAAACCGAGGTCGCGACTCCACGCGGTGCGGCATCGATTTGCCCCGGCCACCGCTGAGAGCAGCATCGCCTTCGGCGACTCGTAGGGGTTGTCGATCCCGATCCTGCGGCCGTTCGGCTCGTCCGAGGACCTCTGTCCGAGGGCTGCCAGCAGCGCATGGTCGATGCTGTGCCGGGCCATCAAGGCCTGGGCGCCGGCGGTGAACGTCTCGGCCTCAGCGGGGAACGTCGTTGACTCCGCCTTGGCCAGCAGCGCCCTGATCCGGCCAAGCACACGCTCGCTGATGGCGGCCCTGTGCGGCTGTCCGGCGGCGCTGGTCGCCGGCGTGCTGCCGGGGATCGGGATCAGCTTCTCCAGCGTGGGCAGGCTGGCGATCAGGTCCAGAACCTGCAACGAACCCGATACCAGCACACCCCACCCGGTGTGCTGCGCCTCCCCCCGCGCTCGCAGGTGGTTCTGGCCCGGCGCCCACCAGACCTGCACCTCCAGGTCAACCAGCTGGGATGCCCAGCGCGGGTCGATGCTCGCCGGGGCGTAACGCAGCATCTGGGCCGCTATCGCGTCACCTGTGAGGGCGACGAGCTGTTTGTTCCCCAGCCGGGAGACGATGCGCACCAGGTCGGCAGGCTGCCACCCCCGGTCCCAGGCCCCCGTGACGACAGACTGCAGGTATTCGGCCAGCAAGCGTTCGGTGATCAGTCGCCAGGCAGTCTCGTGTGACGGGTCAGCCACCCTCGCAGACGCCGCCTCGAAGGCCCTTGCGTCGCGGTGAGCCAACCCACGTAAGGCCTCGGTGATGTGGAACGCGGACTGCTCCTGGAGCGTTGGCTGGCCGGTCGTCACCATGCTTCGCCCGCAGTCCTCGGCGCGGTGCGTGTGCGCTCCCACTCCCGCATCTTGAGCTGGCCCTGATTCGTCATGCCCACCATTGCACTCCTGTGACTGGTCATCTTCGTCCGATCTGTGGCCCATCCGCAGAAAGCACGACCGAACGGGGCATCTTCACAGCCGCAGACCCGGGGCGGGATACGGGCTGTTCCCCTTGTCGGGGAGCCTAGCCGGGCCATCGGACACCCGTGCTAATAGATCAATCTCGCCGCGCCAACGCCGGAGGTGACTTCCTCGGGACCTACTACGTGAAGCCGGGCGGATCCTATGACGCAGACGTTTCGCCCCCGGGGATCCACCCTGGCAACGATCCAGTCCCGGGCCTGCTCCACGTGCACCTGGGCCTACCTGAAGACCGTCGGCGCAGCATCCGACGGAGTGGTGACCTACCGCGCCTATGCTCCTCGCACTCGCTACTACCGGGCCGTGTCCAGGCCACCTCGTCCGTCTGGGGCGCCACCAGCGCCACTATCGTCCGCTGACCGGCAGAGGCGGCAGGACGCGCTCGTGCAGCCACCGGCCGAGGCCCCCGGTGCTCCCGTAGCGGGCTGCGTGCTCCTCGAACAGCTCGGTGCTCACTGTCCCGAAACGGTGTTCGGTGACCCACTCACGGATCATCGCAAAGAAGGTGTCGTCCCCGAGGGTCAGCCGCAGCGCGTGCAACGTGAGCGCACCGCGCTTGTAGAGGCGGTCGTCGAACATCAGCGCGGGCCCGGGATCTGCCAGCACCAGATCCTGCGCCAAGCCGGTCAGCCGGGCGTGCTGTCGACGGGCGATCCGCTCGGCCGTCTCCGCGCCGCAGGACTCCGACCAGAGCCACTCGGCGTAGCAGGCGAAGCCCTCGTGCAGCCAGATATCGCGCCAGTGCCCAGCTGTGAGGCTGTTGCCGAACCACTGGTGGGCCAGCTCGTGCGCGACCAGGCGCTCGTGCTCCTGTCTGCCGGCGAGGTGGTTGGCTCCGAAGATTGACAGCCCCTGCGCCTCGAGCGGGATCTCGAGGTCGTCAGCGGTCACCACGACCGTGTAGGCGTCGAAGGGGTACGGGCCGAAGAGATCGGCGAACACCCGCATCATCTCCGGCTGTCGTGCGAGATCCGACTCGACCGGGGCGCGCAACCGCCGGGGGGCGTACACGTGCTGCGGGACCGGCGACCCGGCCAGCTCGCGAACCTCGTAGCGGCCAATCTGCACCGTCGCCAGATAGGTCGCCATCGGAGCTGTCTGCTGGTACGTCCAGGCCGTCCGGGTCGCGCCGGAGCGCCGGCCGGAAAGACGTCCGTTGGCCACCACGGTGTATGCCGACTCGGTGGTCACGCTCAGGCGATAGGTCGCCTTGCTGCCAGGGCGGTCATTGCAGGGGAACCAGGAGGGCGCGCCACCGGGTTCTCCTGCCACGATCACGCCATCGGACAGCTCTTCCCAGCCCAGCTCGCCCCAGATGCTGCGTACCGGGGCGGGCCGCCCGCCATAGCGGACCTCGATCGCGAGGCGGTCACCGGCAGCGGCGGCCGCAACGAGACGGATGCGCAGCTTGCCGCCGCGCAGCGCGTACCGGCCCGGCCGGCTGCCGTTCACTCGCACCTTCATGACATCCAGGCCGACCAGGTCCAGGCTGATCAGGCTCAGCGTCTCGCGGGCCACGACCAGGAGCTGCGCCCGGGCGTCCAGGCGGTTGGTCGACACCCGGTAGTCAAGCTCAATCTCATAGGACAGCACGTCGTACGTCTGGTCGCCGTGGCCCGGCACATACCGGTCAGCGTCTGCGGGGCCGCGCGCGAGCCCTCTCATCTCCACGGCGCAATGGGGTTGCCGACCCACCGTGACCCTGCCGGGACCTCGTCGCCGCGAAGGACCAGAGATGACGGGCCGACCGTGGATCCGGCACCCAGGGCGGCCGCCGGCAGGATGACACTCTGCGGTCCAAGCGTGGCGCCGTCGTCCAGGGTCACGGTGTCCATGCTCATGATCCGATCATGGAACAGGTGGGTCTGCAGCACACATCCGCGGTTCACCGTCGCGCCGTCACCGAGCCGCACCAGGTCAGGCTCGGGCAGCCAGTACGTCTCGCACCAGACCCCGCGGCCGATCCGCGCGCCCAGGGACCTCAGCCAGAGCACGAAGGCGGGCGTGGCCAGGGCGCCGCGAACGAACCAGGGCACGGCCACCATCTCGATGAACATGTCGGCGAGCTCGTTGCGCCATACGAATGAGCTCCACAAAGGGTGCTCCACCGCCCGGTGACGTCCGACCAGCGCCCACTTCGCCACCGTCGCCACCACCGCCGCCGCGATCCCGGCGACAACAAGGACCGGTCCCGCGATGGCCAGCGTCACCAGTCCTCCCCAGCGCGCGAGCGCGGTGACCAGCGTCAGGGCCACGGCCAGGCCCAGGCTGGCCGACACCACCACGGCGAGCGCCCTGCACAGCTCGACCAGCGCTCGCTGCACCTTGACCGAGGTCGGCGGGGTGAAGGTGCGGCTCTGGTCGCCTGAGGCCGCCTGACGCCGTAGCTGCACCGGCGGACTGCCCAGCCACGACGTTCCCGGCTTGGCCCGGCGTGGTGCCGCGGACAGGACGGCGACCAGGCTGTTCTTGCGGACGACGCGACCCGGGCCGGCGATACCGGAGTTCCCCAGGAAAGCCCCCTTGCCGACCTTGACCCGCTCGATCCGAAGCCACCCGCCGGCCAGTTCGTAGGAGCCCACGAGGGTGTCGTCAGCCAGGAACGCATGGTCGCCCACGGTGGCCATCGCCGGCAGCATCAACACCGTCGAGGCCTCGACGCCGCGGCCCACCCGGGCGCCCAGCGCGCGCAGCCAGACCGGGGTGATCAGGCTGGCATACAGCGGATACAGGTAGGTGCGGGCCTCATCCATCAGCCGTTCGGTCGCCCAGACCTGCCACCCCGTGCGGCTGCGCACCGGGTGGAAGCCGGCGTGCAGCCCCACACTGAGCGCACGGACGGCCAGCAGCGTCAGCAACGCGTTCACCGTGAACCCGACGACAATGGCCGGCAGCACCAGCAGCGCCGTGGCACGGACGGCGTCCGCCGCGCTGCCAGCCCCCCGCAACGCGGGCCACAGCACGGCCAGACCCGCCACGGCAGACAGCAGCGGCAGGCAGGCCAGGGCCGCCGACGTGATCGCATAGACGGGCACCCAGCGGCGCCGGCGCGGCGGGTGCACGCGCGGCCAGTCGCGGTGGTCAACACCGACCCGGGCGGCCGGCGATCCCGCCCACAGCTCATCTGGAGGGACAGACCCGGCGACACTGCTGCCCGGCGCGACCTCCGCGTCCTGGCCGACCCGCGCACCAGGAAGCAGGACGCTGCGCGACCCGATGCTGGCACCGGCACCGACCCTGACCCTGCCCACGACCAGGACGTCCCCGTCCAGCCAGTGGCCGCTCAGATCGACCTCGGGCGCGACCGAGGCGCCCTTCTCGAGGGTCATCAGCCCGGTGATCGGCGGAACGGCCTGCAGGTCCACGCCGCTACCCACCTGGGCACCCAGTGCCCTTGCGTAGTAGAGGATCCACGGTGCACCGGAGAGGTTCGCCGCGCCCAGCACGTCGGCAGCGGCCTCGGCACACCACAGGCGCAGGTGCACGGCGCCTCCCCTGGGGTACCTGCCTGGGCGGACCCCACGCAGCAGCAGCCTGGCCACCAGCACGGTCAGCCCCATCCGTCCCCACGGGCTGATCAGCAGCAGCCAGCCGGCCAGCAGCCACCACCACGACGTGCTGGGCAGCCATCCCGGCGCGCCCGAAGCCTGGCCGAGGAGATTCGCCCCCGCGCCCACCCAGGTCAGCCAGCGTGCACCGGTGACCACGCTCAGGGACAGGGCGAACACCTGCTGCACCACCTGAGCCCGGACCGGTAGCGGCTCGACCGTTCGGGCGGGTTGCCCGACGGCGTCCACGGCGACCAGCTCATCCAGTCGATCGGCGAGCTGGCCGAGCTGCGGGTTCTCGTACACGTCGGCCACCGTCACCTCCGGGTAGCGCTCTCTGAGGGCTGCCACGAGCTGGGCGGCCAGCAGGCTGCCGCCGCCGTCCTGGAAGAAGTCGGCCGCAGCGCCGGACGCCGCCGTGCCGAGCACTCCCACCCACACGTCCGCCAGCCAGCGCGCGGTCCCGGTCAGCTCCGGCGAGGCTGCTGTGTCGCCGGCTGGCATCGAGGCCAGCGGCCACGGCAGGCTGTCCCTGTCGACCTTGCCAGAGGTCCGGGTCGGGATGTCGTCCACGACCGCTAGCCGTGGCACCAGAGCCGCCGGCAAGGTGGTGCGCAGCGCGCCCACGGCCGCCGGACGATCCAGCTCGGCCCCCCGGACGAGGGTGACGTAGCCCACCAATACCCTGTTGCCTCCCGCCGTGGTCCGAACGGCCGCGGCGGCTCCTGCCACCCCTTCCAGAGTGAGCAGCGCCGCGTCGACCTCGCCCAGCTCGATCCGTCGCCCGCCGACCTTCACCTGGTCGTCCCCGCGACCGACGAACACCAGACCCTCGGGTTCGGCGCGCACCAGGTCGCCGCTGCGGTACGCGCGGTCCCACCCCAGCGATGCCATCGGCGCGAACCGTTTCTCGCTCATCATCTCGTCGAGGTAGCGCGCGAGCCCGAGACCGCCGATCACCAGCTCACCGACCTGGCCCTCCGGCACCGGGCTGCCCTGGTCGTCGACCACGGCAAGGTCCCAGCCGTCCAGGGGTATGCCGATCCGCACCGGCATCCCTGCTCTCAGTCGGGCCGCGCAGGCCACCACGGTCGCCTCGGTCGGACCGTAGGTGTTCCAGACCTCGCGCTCCCCCACGGCCAGGCGCTCGACGAGCTCGGGGGGACAGACCTCGCCGCCAAAGATGAGCAGGCGGACGGCGTCAAGGGTGTTCGGCGGCCACAGCGAGGCCAGGGTCGGAACCGTCGAGACCACGGTGATTCCCCGGTCCACCAGCCAGGGCGCGAGGTCCATGCCGGTGCGGACCAGGGCGCGAGGCGCGGGGACCAGGCAGGCGCCGTGTCGCCAGGCGAGCCACATCTCCTCGCACGAGGCATCGAAGGCCACGGACAGCCCGGCCAGCACGCGGTCCCCCGGGCCCAGGGGAGAGTCCTGGGCAAAGAGCCGGGCCTCGGCGTCAACAAACGCCGCCGCCGACCGGTGGGTGACCGCGACGCCCTTGGGGACCCCGGTCGAACCCGAGGTGAAGATGACCCAGGCATCGTCGTCGGGCACCGGCTCCCCGGACAGGGTCCCTGGATGAGCATGCCGGCCCCGGGCGTCGTACGTCTTCAGCTCGTTGTCCTCGCCCAGCACCACCCGGACGCCAGCAGTCCCGAAGACGAGATCGGCCCGTTCCTGCGGGTCGTCGGCGTCAACCGGGACGTAGGCGGCCCCGGCGGCCAGCACCCCGAGAATCGCGACGTACAGATCAGCGGCTCCAGACGGCATCCGGACGCCGACCCGGTCGCCGCGCACTACCCCCGCTGCCGCCAGGCGCCGGCCAACGGTTCCCACGGCCGACATGAGCTCCCGATAGGTCAGCACAGCGCGACCGTCGTCGACCGCCGGGTCCTCGGGGTGGCTGTCCGCGGTAGAACGCAGAATATCCATCAGGGTGCGTTCCGGCGGCCCTATCGCCGCACGCTCAAACGTGCTCACCAGGCCATCATGGTTCACTGCCGCCCCCGCCGTCTGCTCTCAGCGAGATGTGGCAGTCATTGGACGCCTGCCAGGCGGTGCTGGCACCGATCCTGAACGGCCGGCGCTGGTCTCGACTCATAGCGCCGGTCTGCGGAAGGGATCGATGGTGGTTCTGTAGACCGTTTCGCTCATGTCCGCGCGGGTGCCACGACACACCGAACGCCCTGCCTCCGCACCGGGGCTCCCATCTCGTGCGACTCTCGAGAGGTTCCAGTGACCTCGCCCGCCGCTTCAGCCGGCTTACCCGTCCAAGGTGAGGGGCTGAGGCGAGGGGCGGTCCATCCGGGAGGGTCATTGAAGAGGTCCATGAGGGCGGCGTTGGGGCTGTGTGCGAGCGCGGTGGCCATCGCCACCGCCATTGCGGTCCCGTTCTCATCTCAGGCGGGAGCGGTGGTGGCTTCGGGTAAGGTGCTGACCGATCAACAGATCGGGACGATGGCTCCCGCGGCACAGGCTGCCCTGCTGGACCCGCTTCGGGCGGTTGCCGGGGCTCTTGTTGATGTCGGCAGAGGTACGGGAGCGGCTGTCTTCACCAGCGTGGGCATCGATGCCAATCACGACGTGGTCAACCTCTACCTCACGGACCCGGCGCGCGCCAAAAGCTTTGTCCGGGCAGCGAGATCCGCCGATTCGTCTATCGACACGGGGCTGATCCGGATTCACCGGGCCACCTTCAGCCTGGCTGCGATGGACCTGGCTCTGAAAGCCTTTCTCGCCAAACGGCATTCGTATGCGGTGTACGCCGTCTCGCCGGCTCCTGACGGTTCCGGGCTCAGGATCGAGGTGGACAGGACAGCGGTGGCGATCGCTTCCGGTGACAACGGCGCCGCCTTCGAGCCATACAAGACGGCCACGACCGTCGGGGTCTCTGCGGCGCCGGTGGTGCCCAGGGTGACCCGTTCGTTCACACCAGGATCGGCCCGGCACACCAAGAGTGCGGCCTGGAACAACGTCAAGTGGCACGACTACTCGCCCTTCATCGGCGGCGATGTCATCACCAACGGGACAGGACACTGCACCACCGGGCTTCCCGCGGTGCGCAAACGCGACAAGCACCCGGTCATGGTCACCGCTGCTCACTGTTTCAGGGTGGGGCAGCGGGTCTACACCGCAGCCGGCACCACCTGGGCCTGGTCGAACCGCCGGATCGGCAACTACGTCGGCACGGTCACCTCGCGCAATACCCGCTGGGATGCGGAGATCCTGGACGGGACCAAGAACAACGCCGATGAGAGCGATGTCAACCGCTGGATTCCGCTGACCAGCGTCGGCTACTCGTACCTTGGTGACTGGGTCTGCCACTCGGGAGCGAGATCGGCCTCGATAGGCCACAGCACGCCCTGCGGGATCAAGGTCACCAGCCAGGACCTGTGGTTCCCGATAGGCGGCTACTACGCCCGCGGCGTCGAGGGGGTGGACGTCGTGCACGGCTGGGGCTCGGTCAACGGTGACAGCGGTGCGACCGTCTGGGCGGCTACTGGCCGCGCCAACGCACGTCAGGCCCGGGGGATCGTCTCCAGCGGCGGGCTTGACCGGACCGATGACCAGAGGCGGGTGGACTGGACCGAGGCGATCGACATCTTCAAGGCCTATCGTCTCGAGCTCAACCCGGTGAAATGAGCGCGCCCCGGAGCTCTCGGCCAGGCGAATGACCGCCGATCAGCCTGCTCGACCAGGTCTGTGCGAACTGACGAATCACCCCCCATCACCATCGTCGCCGAGAACTGAGCCGCAGGCGTCTTCGCGGCGTATTTCTGCAATGCTGATGCGTATGCGGGATCTCTTTGACTACGTCCAGCACCCCCACGTGACCCAGCGAGAGGCGACCGGACCACCCAAGGTCGCCCAGGCGGTCGCGGCGCTGCACGGTCCCGGACCGATCGGGCGTTTCAATGCCAGGTTCGGGCTGAAGATCACCGTGATCGTGGGCACGATGTGGACGGCATACCTCTTCACCCTGCTCGCCCTGGTAAGTGCACCGGCGGCCTTCCGCAGCGGTGACAGGATCATCATCATCGCGTGGATCGCCCAGACGTTCCTGCAGCTCGTCCTGCTGCCGATCATCATCGTCGGGCAGAACGTGCAGGCTGCTGCCGCCGACGCGCGCTCCCTGGCGACCTACAACGATGCGTCGGCGGTGCTGGCGGAGGCCAAGCAGATTCAGCTGCACCTGTTGGTCCAGGACGACGCGATCCAGCAGATCCTGACGACGCTTGCCGCATCCAAGCACCCGGAGAGTGGCTGAGAGGCTGCCGGAACTATTGGGACGTGTGAAGCATTCTCTTCTCTGTTGCGGCCAGTCGTCCGGCTGATCCGGCAGGTTGGGGAGGGGACTTCAGTTGGCTGCGCGAGGCGACCTGAAGACAGAGGACCCGCAGGGGTATCGGCCACCTCGACGCCCCGCTGCGTCCAGGCCGGGCCGGCGCCGTTTCTGGGTGCGCCGAGCAGGCGTGGTGATGGTGGTCGTGTTGCTGTGGCTGACCTGGTCGATCGGTGGCGCCCTGACGGCTCCGGGGACCGACAGCACGTCTGCGCGGCTGGCCGAGTGGGCGCGGTTCAACGGGCTTGGCTGGGCGGTCAGCGGTCTGGAGCAGATCCAGTACCAGCTGGACCCACCCAAGGTTGGCGGCACCCTCGCCGGTGGCATACCACGCATCGCCGCGAAGGGCCCGGCATCGAGCCGGCCCAGCAGGTCATCGAGCTATCTGGCATCTCCCCGGCCCATTCCGTCTCAAGCCCAGCCAGCGCTGTCAGGTGAGGGCGTCTGGCAGCCGCTGGTCAGCGTCAAGGGTGAGCCGGCGATCCGGGCCGCGTTCCTGCGTCCGGATGCGCAGCACACCAGCTATCTGGTCGGGGTCGCCCTGATCAACCAGAAGCTGGTCACCATGGCCCTGCATCCCGGCTACCGGGTGCCCGGCGACGCGGGCCTGTCCCAGCCCTCTTCAGTGCCGCATTCGCAGCGGGACGCCCTGCTGGCGACGTTCAACTCAGGCTTCACGATGAACGACGCCAATGGCGGCTACTGGCAGGACGGCCAGACCGCCGTGCCGCTTCGCCGCGGCGCCGCGTCCATGGTCCTGTACAAGGATGGGCACGTCGACGTGGTCAGGTGGGGCAGGTCGACGCCTGGGCCAGACGTGGCTGCTGTCCGTCAGAACCTCGGCCTGCTGGTCGACAACGGAAACATCACCCCCGACGTGAACAGCACCAGCACGTCGACGTGGGGGGCAACCGTCGGCAACCACACCTTCGTGTGGCGCTCAGCCGTGGGGATCCGCAAGGACGGCTCCCTGGTGTTCGTCGTCGGTGCCTCGATGTCGGTCAGGACCCTGGCCAATATCGTGCATGACGCGGGCGCCGTTCGGGCCATGGAGCTCGACATCAACCAGTCATGGACCAACTTCATCACCTACACCCACCCGCGCAAGGGCGAAGCGGTCCCGCACATGCTGACCACGAACGAGCACCCGAACCCTTACCGCTACCTCCAGCCGTCGTCACGAGACTTCGTGGCGGTCCTTGCCCGTTGACGGCTCAGCCTCTTCGGGTCGGGCTACCAGGCCGTGCCCATGGGCCGCCTTCCGGGCCGTCTGTCGAGGCAGGCCGCTTTCAGGTTCCTTTCAGCCAGGCATCACAGACTGTCTCCGTCTGATGGTTGATCATGTTCAGTACCAACGTGGTGGGGGTGTCGAAGCGTGGCTCTGCTGGGGAAACCGCTCCTGCTGCTTCTTTCGATCCTCACGGTAGGGCTGCCCATTGCCGCCTACCTGCTGTGGTCCCGTCTGCCCGCTCGACGGGTGACACGTATCGGGTCACGCGCGCTGCTTCTGGTCAGCTGTCAGCTGGCGGCCGTGATGCTCGTCGCCGCCGCGATGAACGACTACGGCTACTTCTACACCTCATGGTCCGACCTCGTCGTCTCGACCGTTGGCACTCCGGTGGCGCCGGTACCGCAGGCTCTCGGCGTGGGTCAGGCAGCGGCGAACGGACGCTCGGACCGGACGGCGGTGCGCTTCCACCGCGATCCGCTGTGGTCCACGCCCTCGCAGTGGCGCACCCTCGGCCGGGTGGTCCAGGTAGACCTTCATGGTGCCAGGTCGGCTCTGAGCGCCACCGCCAGCGTGTGGTTGCCGCCCCAGTACTTCCAGCCCGCATACGCGCACAGCCAGTTCCCCGCCGTCGAGGTCCTCACCGGCTACCCCGGTAGTGAGGCCGGGCTGATCAGCGGGATGAAGTACCCGCAGTACCTGCTCAACGAGATCACCGCGCACCGGGCAGCGCCTCTGGTACTGGTGATGATGCGTTCCGCTGTGGCGTTCCCGCGCGACACGGAGTGCACCGACGTCCCCGCTGGACCTCAGGCGCTCACCTACTTCTCGCAGGATGTGCCTGCTGCCATCTCGAACGCGTTCCGGGTGCGAGCCACCGGCTGGGGGGCGATGGGCGACTCCACCGGTGGGTACTGCGCCGTCAAGATCGCCATGATGCACTCTGACGTGATTCCCGCGGCCGTGGCACTGTCGGGCTACTTCCACACCCTGCGCGACAACACGACCGGTGACCTGTGGGGTGGCTCGTCCGAAATACGAAAGCTCAACGACCTGGAGTGGAGGCTGGCTCACCTGCCGGCGCCGCCGGCCTCGCTGTTCCTGGCCATCGCACGTACGGAGGCCGGCCCCAACGGGTATCGCGACACCCAGAAGTTCCTCTCACAGGTCCGTTCGCCGTTGCAGGTGCAGACGATGATCCTGCCTTCGGGCGGTCACAACTTTGCGTCGTGGTCCCTGGAGATGGGGCCGAGTCTGGACTGGCTGTCGGCCCGCCTACGAGCTGCTGCCACTCCGGGCGTCCCTCTGCATCTGAGCCATTAGCGCGGGCGACAGCCGCATGCCCGGCGCCGTTGGGGTTGACGTCCCGAGGACCGGGTCTGGTTTCGCCCGTGACGACTCCGTCTCGGGGCACACCCGCATCTCCGCCCGTTCGGGAAACCTCTCGGCGAGGTGGAGGCTGATCTGCTCGGGGCTCCACTTCACACGAAGCCTCGATCGCACCACGGTCGCCAGCTCGGCGTGGTCGAACTTTCTGGCCTTTGGCCTGCGACCGCGCATCTCAGCCTGCTTCTGTGCCGCTACGGCGCATTCTTCCCCGCCCGCCGGGCCGTTGGCGCGGACCCGTTGCGCCGTAGCTCACGACTGACCGTCGCGGGCGAGCGACCGGATCGGGCTACGGGACGACCAGGTGCGGCGGTGAGCATCGTCAATTTCTCCGCAACGGGTTCCCGATTGTGGCTTGGCGCAATGGGAAAACGTCCCGGTGTGCCCTGACCTTGAACGTGACCTCATTCTCCTCTGCCCCCTATTCAGTGATCGTGTTGACGTCCCTGGTGATGGCTTGCATGGCGTTTACGGTATCGGCGGGCACGTCGTTGGGCGTGGCCATGTTATCGGCGAGGATCCTGGCGACCTTCCACTTTTCGAATGCGCAGCCGGCCAACTGTGGCCGTAGACCCGCTCACAGAGCTATTTTGAGGAGTGGAGACTGGTCGAGGGGGAAGGGGAAGCGCATGTCGGCTGCAATCAGGTGGCTCTTCCACACCCGCCGGACGGATGAAGGCTCGGGAGAATTTAGCCGCACCTCTGGTCGGCTTTCGAAAGAAGAGATAGGGCAAGAACGGCGCTGGGAGTCCTCGGCCGCTGAGGGCGGGGCGTGCGCCGGCCTGACCCAACGTTCAGCCTGGCCCCTTTTCCTTGACTTCGCGGCTCTGGCACAACGGCAAGACGAACTCTTTGGGGGTTTGACTCCCCTTCACGATAAGACCGCTTTGCTCGCTTTCGTCGGGATGGGGATCACAGAGGCGAATCGATACGAGGATCCGGCCGCAGCGTTCAGGGAACTCCGACGCATGGCACCCGCGCATAACGCGCTGATCGAGGTGTTCACGCAGAGACACCGCCAGGAGTCCAGGGGCAGCGACTTCCTTTACTTCCACTTCGCTGGCGACCGGCTGGCTTTCGGCCTCCAGATATGTGCGCTGACCAGTGGCGATCTCATGGCAGGCTGGCAACTCGGCTGATACCCACCGCCTACTGACGGGTCAAACGCCACTGGTTGGAGCTGACGAACAGGATCCCGCTGCTCTGCTGCGGGGACCCGCTGTGAAGAGGATGTCCCTAGTTCCGTGGAACTTCAGTAGCGGCCCGATGATCATCAGGCTACGTTCACGTTCTCATCATGACGTTCGGCACCGACACTCTGCTCGGCGATATGCCGCTGGAGAGCAGCTCGCAGCACTGGCAGGTGCAGGTGGCCGTTGACCCGGCGGAACTGCTTGCCTGCCTCGACCAGGCCGGCGGCGCACCAGCGCAGGGCCATGTCTCCGCTCTGCCAGTTCTTCACGTTGGTCGAGTGGTTTCAGCAGATCGAGATCATTGACTCAATTTGTGCTGCGTAGGGTGCGGGCCAGAGTGGGTGGCACACCCAGGCGCAGCACAGTCAGCGTCTCGCTCAGGCCTTCGCGAACGCTGCTGGCCGCGCCGGGGTGGGTGTGCTCCAATTCCCTTGCCAGCGCCTCGAGTTGGGCTTCGGCGATGATCGCGGACGGCGCCTGATAGGTGGCCCGCATCTTGTTGGCCACCGTCTTGGCGAGGTCATCGGGCAGCTTGTCGGCTACGTTTCGGACTTTGTGAGCCTGGCAGCGTTGAATTACCGGGTGGTCGAAAACCTTCACGATGCCGGCGTGCAGCGCCTTACCTCCGTCGATACCGACCAGAATCGGGCGGGTCGTGTCCAGGGTTCGCCCGAGCAGGTCGGTGAGCAGATCGGTGACCACGGTGGTGTTCTCGGTGCTGCCTTCGACCAGTCCCAAGGGATGCTTGATCCCGTCGATGCCGATCCCCAGCGCCACGACACATAGGTGCTCACCGAAGTGGACGCCGTCGATCATCAACGCCACCAGGTCCAACTGCCCCAGTGGTGCGGCGAGCAGCTCGGCCAGCGAGGTCTCGGTCATCTTCACGAACCGGCGTGAGACCGCCGACTTGCTCGTCGCCGAAGCCGCGAGCTCGACCTTTTGCCCGACCGGTTCGAGCCCGACCGCGTAGCGGCGACTCGACAGGCCGCCGAGCATCTTGGTCATCGCCATCCGGCCCAGGATCTCGCTGCGGCTGAACAGGTCATAGGCAGGCACGGGCACCTCACCACCGCCGCTGGCACGCATCCGCGGCCGTTGGACCCCGACCCGACGCCCGCCCAAGGTGACCGACCCGCGCTCACTGCCGTGGCGCACCGCTGTGCGCTCAGGGTCGTGCTTGCCGCGCGGCCCGCACGCCGCGGCGACGTCGGCCTCCATCAGCGAGCTCATCACCTGCAAGTCGGCGCCGACCGCAAGGGCGAGCAGGCCCTCACGCATGTCCTCGGACTACCGCACCCGCACCCTGCGGCGGGCCCTTGATGGGATGGTTTTCCGAGGCCCTCGGCACGACCAAAGGAGGAAGCCAGTGAAGAAACGTCAGGTCAGCTACCAGTGGCGACTGCGCGAGGTCATGGCCGAGTACGGCATGTTCGCCACCACCGAGCTCGCCCCGTTGTTGGCCGCCAGGGGCATCACTTTGTCGCCCTCCCAGGTCCACCGCCTGGTCACCGGGACACCCGAACGGCTATCGCTGCAGGTTCTCGCCGCAGGCGCCGGGGCAGGGCCGGGTGCTCGTGGCAAACCGTAAGTGGCCCTGGCTCCACCACGCCGGGATCTGCGGATGATGCGTCCTGAAGGACCGGCTCACGGTGATACTGGACGACGGAACCGGCGCCATCCGGCCCGAGCTGGTCCCGTTCTTCGAGTCGGTGTGCGCGATGAGTCGGCCCCGCAGCGGCATCCTGTGGCTCACCAAACCCCACGTCCCACCAATCCTGCGGGCACTGGCTCTGGGCCAGGTCCCGCTCACGCACGACGGGTTGGGCGCACTGCAGCCCTGACGTTCGGTCATCTATGTCCGCGACCTGCTCGTCGGCTGCGGGATCCTGGCGCCGGTGGACCGGTTCCTGTTCCTCTTCGAAAAGTGGCTGCCCGGCTGGATCGACAGCATCCAGGACACCGGCCACGGGCGAGGACCTCTGGCGTGTTTACCGGATCTGGCGATGAGCTCTAGACGCGGAACTGGTGGATTGAGTGTGTTCGGTGGGCAAAGGCAAGGTCCGCTTGCGTGCATACCTATGCACGCCGTCATGCTCACCCAGGGCGCCTTCCTCTCTTGCGGTGTGAGACCCGGAGCCCTGCTCTGCCGGCGGATGGCGGGGGTGGCGCCGGAATGTTCCGAATGGCGCAGGCGAGGTTATGTCCTGCCGCATCTTGACCTGGAAGAAGTCGATGGCGAGGGGCGGCCAGTTTCGGGTGAGCTGGGCCGACCAGAGGGCCCCCGCCAGCTCGTCCGAGCTTCCAACCGCCGCAGACTGAGCTGCCATGGGTGGCGCAACCGATGACACCCACGGGGTCGCATGAGGATCGGCATTTGGCGCTGACGCCCGATGACAACACAACGCCACCGTTGTTTAACACTGTATGAGTCATTCGCGACCGAAGCGTGTCTCGCATGAGCAAGGGCTCACCGACACCCACCAGGGCCACGAGGTCATCTCTGCGCGTCGTCAGCTGCCGTCCGGCACGGGATGTCGGTGTTCTCGTCAGTGTGGAAGCTCAAGCAGACGCGGTGATACCCGTCCGCGATCCGGGATGCTTGGCCCGTGAAGAAGTCACCGCGCACCAGCGGTATCGGAGACCCGCGGCGCGGCATACGGAAGTGTCCAGGGGTGCGACTCCAAGAGCTTCGGCCTTAGCGGTGCAGGCGGCAGGAGCCCGTTGGTTTTCGCTACGTGATCGTACGAGCAGAATCAGCGACTCCACGAGTCGTATTCTTCGCCCAGTGCGGTCACGGTGGCGTCGTCGTCGAGTTCGGTCTCGCTCGACCTGGCCAGCTCGGCGAAATAGTGGTCGAAGCCGCCCGGGGTGAAGATCGTGAGCAGTTTCGCACCGGCCTCGCTGGTCACCTCGTGCCAGGTGCCGGGCGGGATGTTGATCGTCATCCCGGTGGTCGCGATGACGGTTTCGTCATCGAAGGCGAAGACGACCTCGCCATCGATCACGTAGAACACCTCGACCATGCGCCGGTGGTGGTGGCGCGGAAGGTGGAATCCGGGTTTCAAAGTGTCCTCGACGAGCGTGACACGGCCTTCGGTGAGCTCCAGTGGCGTCTTGATCACCACGTGGTCTTTCGACCAGTCGTACGCGGTTCCTTCGCCCGCCCCGAGGGTGCGTTGTGAGCCGTAGTCGACCCGGCGATGCTGCGTGAGGTGGGCGGACTGGACGACGTCGTGGCATTCGAGGGTGAACGTCGCGAAGTCGATGCCGTCGCTGAACGCGGTAGCGGCGGGGTGGGAACCGATCGCGGCCTTCGCTCCGTCGAAATGTTCCCTGCTGTCGAAACGGGCGATCAGGAGAAAGCCGCCATCGGCGGTCTGGAGAAGCTCCCGTCGTTCCAGGCCCGGGACCAGCGGTCCAACCTCGGTCGTGAACCGCTCGGCGAGGGCGAGGAAATGGGCTGGAGTCACGCCGTCTCGGAGCTGAAAACGGGCGGTTTCGACTATGGCGTTCATGCGGGACCTGGCAGCAATGCCCGCTACTGGCTGACCACGGTCTGATAAGAAACGGACATCGCCGACATGTCGATCATCTGCATGAACGACCCCGCGACCTCCATGCCGTGATCTGCTGGCGGGGCGGTCGCGAGCTCCATGGTGGCGTACCGAAGTACCAGGACCCACTCGCCGTCGTCGGTGACGCAGGCTTCACGTCGCTCGAGTCCGGGAAGCTTCGGTGCGACCTCGCGCTGGAAGCGCTCATTCATGGCGATCATGTCGTCGTGGGCAACCTCTGATTTGGGACGGAACCGGACGATCTGGATTGCTGCGGGCATGGCGCGGTCTCCTTCGTAGATTCTTCAGATCTGAAGCGTAACCAAGAGTCCTTCGAATTTCAAGGTTCTCCGGTAGGCTTGTGTTGTGGCTGAAGACGTCAGGTGGCTCGACGAGCAGCAGATGGCTGCCTGGCACTCGTTCGTCGTCGCCGGCATGCACCTGTTCGCCGCGCTGGACCGCGACCTTCGTGAGGCATTGGACCTGACGCTGCTGGACCACGGGATCCTTCTCATGCTCCGCAACACACCCCAGGGGCTGACAATGGGTCACCTCGCTGCCCAGTTCGGCACCGAAGCAAGCGTGATCACCTATCGCATCGAGCGGATGGAAGGTCGGGGACTCGCCGTCCGGCACCGAAACCGCGGTGACCGCCGCCTTGTCGCCGTGAACATCACGCCCGCCGGGGAGTCCATGTGCGACGCAGCCGGCCCAGTCCACGTCGCATCGGTACGGCGGCACTTCATGGATCACGTGCCCCGGTCAGCCCTCCCCGTCATCGCCAAGGTCTTCAGTGGCATCTACACGGCACAACAGGAGACTTAGCCCCGGACAATCAATACCTGAAGCTCGACTGCACCCACGGGGATGAATCGTAAGGAGCGAGCGGGCGACGATCGATTGGTGAGAGCGCGGGGCCCCAGGGAAACGTTGACGACGAGCGCGCGCTCATGGCGCGGTGAGTGAACATCGGCCCCCGGTGAGGGATGGGTCCGCGGCGTACCAACGGGAGTGGGTCATTCGCCAACCCGAGCTGGGCGCTATGTCGACGGCAAGCCGTCTGGGCGAGCAGACCCGGATGACGGCGGAACCGCTTGTTCCGGCCTCGGCAGGATCATCGCGCGGACCGGTTCCTCGGACGCGGGGAGCCACCCGGGTCGAAACCGCCCCACCTCCTGCCAGCCCCGGCTCACGTAGAGGCTCACCGCCCCAAGGTGCCCGGCCACAACGTCCAGCACTGGTGCCCCACCGTCAGTAAGGGCCCGCTGGGTGGCACGGGCGAGCAGCGCCGAACCGATGCCGTGCCGCGACAGGCGACGATCGGCATACAGGACACTGATGCAGCGCAGCTTAGCGATATTCACACCGTGCGCGGCCGACCACATCTGCCCGAGTTCGTCGTCCGCAACTGATTGGATCGCGACGTTGCCGACGACGTAGCCGCCAAGCTCGGCAAACCACGCCTCACGCTCGCTGGGACGACGCAGGAAGCGCTCGGGTGTGCGATCTGGCGGCCAGTGGAAGGGGTACAGCGTTGACGCTCACGCGATTCACAGAAACGTCCTCAATGGCGCGATCCGCGCGGTGGAGCGAGTGCGTCTTTTCAGCCGCGAAAGACGCGGGACGCTGCAACGATCCCCCTGGGCCACATACGTCCGTTCATCAACGTCAGGCGTTAGCCGCACATTGCGCGGTCGGGGCGCTGAAAGCGATCGCACGGAGCATGGCGAGAATTCTCTCGGCCACGAGACGACGCATACGGCCTACGCTGAACTGATGCTCGATCTAGGCAAGCTCGACGTGGACGAGATTGCGATGGCGCTTTCGGATCAGACCGACTATGAACACCGATGGCTGATCGATCCGCGGACCGGACAGATCGCGTTCTGGACATCTGACACCGGGATCGACGGGGAGAACCCGATCGATCTCGATGAACTGGATCTCATGCCGATCGATCCGCTCCCGTCTTGGGTTTGGTACGCGGACATGGCTGACTTCGCAGAGGGGATCAGTGACGACGTTGCTGGGCGGCGGCTGGAGCGGGCTATCAGAGGCCGGGGCCCTTCGTCGGTTCAAAGACGAGCTGTTCGAGGAGTACCCAGACCTGGTTTCTGCGTGGCACGACTTCCATGACGCTCGGGCCAGTCGTCGAGCAGTCGAATGGCCACTCGACCAAGGACTTATCCGGGGCGATGCCGCCCGCAACTTCTTCGTTGACCCGGATCCCGATCTGCCTTGAAGGGGCTGGGCCTTGCGTGGATGCGCGCACATCTCCGGGCGACCGCACTCGATGGGCGGATCAGTCGCCCGCATGGTGCGTGGGGAACCCGATGACCTTGAGTGGGAAGTGGTGAACGAATCAGGTGGCGCCCACCGCCGACAGGGCGACGTGAACGTTCCGCAGCCCGATCGATCGGATGGGTGAGAGGCGATAGTTGCTGTGCCGAAGTGGGACCATGCGGAATGGGCAATGGCAGAACAGCAAACAGCGGTGGTCAGGCGCGCGGCTACCTGAATGCCACGATCAGCCGCCGGATGAAGCTGGATCACGGCGGCGCCGTGGCTTGCGCCACCTGGACCGCCGCAGCCGGATTGCCGCGAT
>JBBRZQ010000008.1:0-65976 GCA_038236535.1 Actinomycetales bacterium | reverse complement strand
GTAGTTGTTGAACATCCCGCCCGAGCTGGCGCAGACACCCATCGAGATGACCCACTTGGGCTCGGGCATCTGGTCGTAGACCTGGCGCAGCACAGGAGCCATCTTCTGGCTGACCCTGCCGGCCACTATCATCAGATCGGCCTGGCGCGGCGTGGCGCTGAAGCGCTCCATCCCGAACCGGGCGATGTCGTAGTCAGGCGTGCCGACCGCCATCATCTCGATCGCGCAGCAGGCCAGGCCGAACGTCGCAGGCCAGACCGAGTGCTGGCGGAAGTAGCCGGCGAGCTGCTCGACCGTGCTCAGCAGGAAGCCTGCCGGAAGTTTTTCTTCGATACCCATCGTTCAGTCCCTCCTCAGTCCCACTCGAGCCCGCCGCGGCGCCACACATAGGCGTACGCGACAAACACGGTCAGGATGAACAGCACCATCTCGACAAGGGCGAACAGGCCCAGCTTGCTGAAGGTCACCGCAAACGGGTACAGGAAGACACTTTCAATGTCGAAGATGATGAAGAGCATCGCGGTCAGGTAGTACTTGACCGGGATCTTGCCGCCGCCAAGCGGGTGCGGTGTCGGCTCGATCCCGCACTCGTACGCATCGGCCTTGGCCTTGTTGTAGCGCCGTGGCCCGGCAAAAGGACTGACCAAGACCGAGAAGACGGCAAAGGCGGCGCCAATACCAGCCAGGAACAACAGTGGGACGTAAGGGTTCGTCATCGGGGCGCGCTCCCCTTTCGGTTGCTGATGTGCGCAATGAGTTCGGTCGGTGCAGAGGCGACGCCAAGACCAGCCCGCCGGCCGGCGTCCAGCCCTTCCCCAAGCGGCACAATCCTAGAGGTGGCGCGAAAACTCATGCGTCCGGGGCCATCTTGGACAGTGCGTTGATCAACCGGTCGCCCGCGTCGCCGCCGTGCGGCTCGGCAAGGTTGGCCATGATCTTGAGCAGGAACTTCATCATCGTGGTGCGCGGCAGGCCATATTTCACGGCCAGGCGCATGAACTCGGGGTGACCGATCAAGGTGGCAAAGCCGCGACCCAGCGTGTAGTAGCCACCGAGTGAGTCCTTCATCACCCGGGGGTAGGACTGCAGGACCTTTTCGCGGCCGGCGTCGCTCTGCCGGGCGAACGCCTGGGCGATGACCTCGGCGGCAAGCCGGCCGGACTCCATGGCGTAGGCGATGCCCTCGCCGTTGAAGGGGTTGACCATGCCACCGGCGTCACCCACCAGGAGCAGCCCGAGGTCGTAGTGCGGCTGGCGGTTGAACCCCATCGGCAGCGCGGCTCCGCGGACCGGGCCGGTCATCGTCTCGTCGTTGAAGGTCCACTCGGGCGGCAGCGTGTCGACCCAGCGCTTGAGGACGTCCTTGTAGTCGACCTTGCCGAACGCGGCGGAGGTGTTGAGGATGCCCAGTCCGACGTTGGAGGTGCCGTCGCCGACGCCGAAGATCCAGCCATAGCCGGGCAGCAGGACCCGTTTGCCGGTCTGCGGGTCCTTCGACCACAGCTCGAGCCACGACTCGAGGTAGTCGTCGTCGTGCCGTGGGCTCGTGTAGTAGGTGCGGACAGCCACGCCCATCGGCCGGTCGTCGCGCCTGGGCCGGTGCATCGACATGCTCAGCCGGCTGGAGTTGCCATCGGCGGCGACCACCAGCGGGGCGTGGAAGACGAGGTCATCACCGGTGGGCCGGCCCTCGGGATCCATGGACTTGGCCCGTACCCCGATGATGGCCCCGGTGCGGTCATCGAGGAGCGGCCCGGTGACGTTGGTGGACTCGTGAAGGCGGGCGCCGTGCTTGACCGCGTGCCTGGCCAGGATCTCGTCGAAGTCCTTGCGGGTCCGCACCAGCCCATAGGGCGGGAAGCTCGCCAGGTCGGGCCACGGGAGCTCCAGGCGATGACCACCACCGACGATACGCAGGCCGTGGTTCTTGATCCAGCCGTCCTCGGCCGGTGTGGGGATGCCGAGGGTGATCAGCTCGCGCACCGCCCTGGGCGTCAGGCCGTCGCCGCAGACCTTTTCGCGGGGGAACGCAGCCTTCTCCAGCAGCAGGACGTCGAGCCCGGCCATCGCCAGGTAGGCCGCGGTGGCCGAACCGCTGGGCCCGGCGCCGACGATGATGACGTCAGCGCTCTGAACGTGCAGGTCGCACTGGGATGCCGCAGAGATCGGCTGCGCCGAGACTGAAGCACCGGCACCGGCTGGGCTGTCAGTGTCGGTGCTGATGTTGCTGTGACTCACAGGAGGGGCCTCACCATGGGGATCGGTGCTGAAAACTGAGAAGGGATGGCGCTTGTGAAGATATTCACGAACTCGGCGAACTCTACGCTCGAAATAAGTCTCCATCCTACTGAAACGCACCTGACGGACCTCAGCCAGGACCCCGGGACCGCCCTGCCTAAGGTGTCGACCGGGTTCCTGCCTCCGCTACCGGGGCCTTGGTCGCACGATGCAGGGCGACGATGCCCCCCGAGAGGTTGCGCCACGCGATGTCCTGCCAGCCAGCCTCGGTGATCAGACGCGCCATACCCGCCTGGTCGGGCCAGGCCTGGATCGACTCTGCGAGATACACGTAGGACTCGGGGTTGGAGCTGACCTTGCGCGCGATCGTGGGCAGCGAGCGCATCAGGTACTTGGAGTAGACCGTGCGGAACGCGGCGTTGCTGGGGTGGCTGAACTCGCAGATGACCAGCGAGCCGCCGGGCTTGGTGACCCGGAGGAACTCCTCGAGCGCCTCACGGGTGCCGACCACGTTGCGCAACCCGAAGGACATGGTGACCGAGTCGAAGGAGTCGTCGGCGAACGGCAGCCTGAGCGCGTCGGCCGCGGTGAAGGCAAGGTCCGGCCGGCGCCGGTTGCCCACCCGCAGCATCCCCAGGGAGAAGTCAGCCGGCACGACGTGGATCCCGGCGTCGGCGAACGGCTCGCTGCTGGTGCCGGTTCCTGCCGCGATGTCGAGCACGGTGTCACCCCGCTGCGCGCCCACCGTCTCACGCACGAGCCTGCGCCAGCGGCGATCCTGGCCGAGGGACAGCACGTCGTTGGTCAGGTCGTACTTCGCGGCGACGTCATCGAACATCGCGGCGACGTCACCTGGTTGCTTGTCGAGGCTGGCGCGGGTCATGATGCCATCTTCGCTGATCGGCTCGCACCCGTCACCGGCAGTCCGTGCACGTTTCCGGACCGCGGCCGTCGTAGGCTTGGCTGTCGTGACCTCCTTGCCGCAGTCCGAGCCGACTCGACCCGGGCTGTCGGCTGCGCACATCCCCACGCTGGTCGGCCGAACGGTCGCGATCGACGACCCTGGCGACCTGCTCTCGCTGCTGCCCGAGGCGATCGACCCGGCCCAGGTGTCGTCGTGGGTCCGTCACGGCGAGGGGCTGGTGGGCTGGGGCCAGGCTCTGACGTTCCAGACGAGCGGGGCTGATCGCTTCGCGCGGGCGCAAGCCTGGTGGCGCTCCGTGGTGGACCATGGCGTGATCCGGGACGACGTCCACCTGCCGGGTACCGGGCCGGTCGCCTTCGGGTCCTTCTCGTTCTCCGACGACTCCCCTGCGGGGGCGGCGCTGGTGGTGCCCGAGGTGCTCGTCGGGCGAAGAGGGTCGCGCTGCTGGATGACGACGATCGGGGTCGGCGCACACCTGCCGGGCAGCCTGGCCCCCACAGTGACCTCTCCCCCGCTCGGGCCGCCCGACGTGACCTTCGCCGACGGTGCCCTCTCCGGGGTGCAGTGGTCCACCGTGGTCGCTCGTGCGGTGGAGCAGATCAACGCCGGCAAGCTGGACAAGGTAGTTCTGGCGCGTGACCTGATAGTGAACGCCAGCTCGGCCATCGACCCGCGCTGGCTCCTGAACCGCCTGGCGGAGCGGTATGACACCACCTGGGTCTTCGCGGTCGACGGGCTGGTCGGGGCCACCCCCGAGCTGCTGGTGAGGCTGGAGAAGGGCCTGGTCACCTCCAGGGTCCTGGCCGGGACCATCCGGCGCTCCGGTGACGACGAGCATGACCTCGCGCTGGCCGCCTCGCTGGCCCGGTCCTCCAAGGACCTCGAGGAACATGAGTATGCCGTCCGGTCGGTGGCTGACGCCCTGGCCCCGCACTGCTCGTCCATCAACGTTCCGGAGTCGCCGTTCGTCCTGCACCTGTCCAACGTGATGCACCTGGCGACCGATATCGCAGGAGTGCTCACCGACGGCTCGACCTCGCTGGCTCTGGCCGCCTCGCTGCACCCGTCGGCCGCCGTCTGCGGAACGCCGGCCCGGGCCGCCGCCGCAACGATCGGCGTGCTCGAGCAGATGGACCGCGGGCGGTATGCCGGACCGGTCGGCTGGATGGACGCAGCAGGGGACGGCGAGTGGGGGATAGCGTTGCGCTGCGGGGCCTACGACGGCGCCGACCCGAGCCAGCTGAGACTTTTCGCGGGCTGTGGCATCGTCGCGGGGTCCGACCCCGGGTCAGAGCTGGCTGAGTCCGACGCCAAGTTCGTGCCGATGCGGGATGCGCTGACCGCCGGCTGAGCGAGCAGTGCCGATATCTGCCGGTATCTGCCGGTATCTGCAGCCAGGGCTGAGCCAACAAATGTAGTTGCGCTGGTATGCCGCGCCCGCAAGGCTCGTCCCATGAACATCTCGATCGTGCCCCTGACCGCTGCCGACCGGGAGCGGCTGCTCAGCGTCGACCTGGCCGCGTTCTTCTTCGACCCGAACGCCTACCCGGCCGACGTTGTCACCAGCCACTTCGACTGGACCCGCACGTTCGGCGCCACCCGCGAAGGCTCGGATCAGCTGGCAGGGGTCTACACGTCATACGACATGGCGGTCACTGCACCGGGGCCGCTGGACACCCTGGCCCAGGTGCCGATGGCCGGGCTGTCCTGGGTCTCGGTGCACCCCGACCACCGTCGCCGTGGGGTGCTGCGCGGGATGATCAGCCACCACTTCGCCCGCCTGCACGAGCAGGGTGCCGCGCTGAGCGGGCTACACGCGGCGGAGGTCCAGATCTACGGCCGCTTTGGCTACGGGATCAGCTCCGCGGATCTGGAGCTCGAGCTCGAGCGCGGCACGGTCTTCACGGCGCCGTCTCTGGAGGCTGCCGCCGGACGGGTCACCACCCGGATCACCGCGGCAGACTCCGACGACGCGGCCAGTGCGATCCACGACCTGCACCTTCGTTGTGCCCGACAGACGCTGGGCGCGGTGAGCCGGCCGGAACGGATGGCACGGCCGTTGCTGGTCGACCTGCCGCTCAGCCGCCAGGGGCGCGAGCCGTGGCAGCTGCTCCTGGCCGAGCTCGACGGCCAGCCTGCGGGCTACGCGATCTTCAGCCGCGAGGCCAAGTTCGAGGAATGGCGGCCCAAGGGAAAGGTCACCGTCCGGGAGCGGGCGGCCGCCGACCCCGCGACGATGCTGGCTCTGGCTCGCCGCCTGGTCGACTTCGACCTGACCGCTTCCATCACGATCCCCGGCGCCGGGGCCGACGACCCGCTGCTGTGGTGGGCCGGCGGCCCTCGCGGGATGGGCGTCAAGACCTTCGACTCTCTGTGGCTTCGCCTGGTCGACGTCGGCGAGGCTCTGTCGGCACGTGGCTACTCCAGCCCCTGCGATGTCGTTCTTGGCGTCCTCGACCCCGTCTGCCCATGGAACCAGCGAAGCTGGCGGCTGGTGGTGGACCCCTCCGGAGTGGCGACCTGTACGCCCACCACGGACGAGGCCGACCTGCACCTGCCCGTCCAGTCGCTGGGCGCCGCGTACCTGGGGTCCCGAAGCATCGCCGCGCAGGCGCGTCAGGGTCTGGTGACAGAGGTCACCTCAGGCTCGGTCAGCCTGCTGTCGCGGGCCATGTCCCGCGACCTCGCCCCTGCCGCAGCCATCGAGTTCTAGACGCTCTTGCCCCTTCGCACGTCCTCGCCGGGGGGAGCTGACGTGTTGACGGCGCTTGGTGGTTCGACTAGAATTAGAACACACGTTCGATTCAATTGAGAGACAAAGGACCTGGAATGGCCGTCGGCACGAGCACGCCTGAGCACGCCGCCGTTGCGGTGAACGCACCTGCGGCACCAGCGGTGAACGCCCCTGCGGTGATGGTTCAGCTGGCCCTGCTGGTCAGCGCGGCTAGGGCAGGCGCGCTGTCTGGGGTTGACAGCGAGCAGGCGTTGCGCGTGGTCGAGGCCGTGGAGACGGTCAAGGCATGGGCGGACTCGGTCTCCATGGCTGCGACGTCGGCGATGGTCGCCAGGTTCGAGACCGACTTCGGGCATCTGGCCCCCGAGAACCCGAGCGCCTGGGCGTGGACCCGTTTCCTGAGGACCTGTCGTTCGGCCGCTGCGCGTGAGATTCAGGTCGCGACTGGTCTGCCCGTTACCCAGTGTCAGCGACGAGTCTGGCTGGCCGCGTGCGATGCAGAACGAGTGGCCCCGGTCCGTGCGGAGATGAAGGCCGGGCGGTTGACCTTTACCCGTGCCGCGGTGTTGACCGAGGCCACCGCGCACCTGGACGCAGTCACCGCAGCGACGATCGCGACCCGGGTCCTGCGGCCGCTGACCGGCCCGGACGGGGTGCCACTGCCTGGGATGGCGCCGTTGTCCCAGGCAACGTTTGCCGCGCGCCTTCGCACCCAGCTGGTGCTGGCAAACGGGCTGGTCGGGGAGGCTGCGCGGACCTACGCCGAGGCGCTCAAGGCACGACGGTTGTCGGCCGAGCCCCACCCCGATGGGACCGGAGTCCTGTTCCTGAGCGGGGATGGGGCACGGGTCACGGCCGCTGTGGGCCGGGTCGACCGGATCGCCCGGAGGCTACGCAAGGCAGGGGACCGCCGGACTCTGGTTCAGCTCCGTGCAGACGTGGCGACTGACCTGCTGCTGCGCGGGTGGATCCCCAACGACCCGACCTTCGCCCAGCTTGGCGAGTCGCCGGCCGCCACGGTCAACCTGGTGGTGTCGCTGGCAACATTGCTGGGCGCGGACCGCGGCGTCGGGCAGATCCCGGGCTGGGGGGCTGTGAGCGCCCAGCAGGCCCGGCGGCTGGCGTTGGCCGCAGGTTCAATCTGGAAGAGGGTGGTCACAGACCCGCTGACCGGGCGTGCCATCGAGGCCGCTGCGGGGACATACCGGGTTCCGGCAGCGATGGCCGAGCAGGTCACCATCCGCGACGGGACTTGCCGAGCGCCCGGATGTGAGATTCCCGCCCAACGGACCGATCTGGACCACACCATCGAGTGGACCACCCCGGCCAGTGACACTGACGCAGACACCAGCAGTGCCGGTGGGACCACTGCTGAGACCAACCTGGCAGCGCTGCACCGCGGACACCACAACCTGAAGACCTCAGGCTTCTGGGACAGCAACCAGTCGCCTGACGGAACACTGCGCTGGACCACCGCTGCGGGCAGGAAGGTCACCACCTACCCGTATGTCTATGACCACCCCGACAGTCAGTCTGTCAACACATCAAGCCTGGAAGCGCGACTCGGGCGGCGGATGGCACACGTGATCAACCCCGCCATTCCCCTTCCCTCACACCTGAGTGTCTTCGACGAGATCAGCTGGGCAGCATCCCTGGCCCCCGCCACCCCCGAACCACCACCGCACCAGTGGCCTGCGCGAAGGCAGAGTGAGCCGCCCACGGGTTGGGCAGCAGCTCTCAGCGGCCCACCACTGTTCTGATTCGCTCGATGCGCCGGCTAGGTCAAGGCTCTTGCCGCAGCCACCGTCAGCTCGTCATGCAGCTCGCGGTGCCGGGAACGATCAACCCTCACCTCGACGACGGTCAGGCCATCCGGCTGCTGCCTCAGCAGGGCGCTCAGGTCAGATCGAGTGGTCGCCAGCGTGTGCCTCACCCCATGGGCACGGCAGACGTCGGCGATCGAAGCGCCGGTCGCCGTGCCGAAGACGCGGTCGAAGTCAGCGGCTCTCCTGGGCTCACCAGGCTCCAGCAGACTGAAGATGCCTCCCCCGTCGTCGTTGTTGACGACCACTGTCAGATCAGGTCGTGGCTCCGCCGGACCGATCAGCAGACCATTGGTGTCGTGAAGGAATGTCAGGTCCCCCATCAGCGCGTACGCCGGTCGTTGCGGCTGGGAGAGGGCCAGACCGATCGCGGTTGACACACATCCGTCGATACCGGCAAGTCCGCGGCTGCCCACCACGGTCAGCGGCGTACTGCGCGCAGCGGGCGACATGGCAAGGTCGACATCACGGGCCGAGTTGGACGACCCGACGAACAACATGGCCTCGGAGGGCAGCTCAGCAAGGACAGTAGCCGCGATGGCAAGGCCGCTCGGCCAGGCCGTCGCGATGATCGGCTCAGCAGCCTTGGACACCACCTCAGCCGCATCCAACCACTGTCGCGCCCAGTCCTCGTCGACCTGCCGGCCGTTCGGTATGGTCGCCGGCACGGCCTCAAAGGGATGGACCACACAGGCACGGTGAGAAGGATCGGGCCAGCTCAACCGGGCCGCGACGATCTCCACCGAGATCTCCGGGTGACGCAGGAGGTCTCCCACTGGTCGCGAGAGCGTGATCCGGCCGACGACCAGAACCCGATCGGGCAGAACGCTCTCCAGCCACCGACCGGCAGTGAGCAGCAGGGGACCGTGCGGAACCTCGGCGCTGAGGTCGCCAGCGCTGCCGTCGCGAGCGCCGAACGGCTCGGAGATGAGCGGCCACCCAGAAACCCTGGCCAGGGCCGTCACCTCCAGCGCCATGTCCGGGTCGGGCAGATCCCCCAGCACGATGAGGGTTCTGGGGACGGGCATCAATGCCTCCGCCGAACGCCTGGCGGGCGCGACCCTGACCCACGGGGCTGCAGCGGCGCGCCCCTCCAGGCTCTCGGGCCAGCCGCCACCGCCAGCCAGATTGGGCACCAACGGCTCGCGGAAGGGGACATTGAGGTGGACAGGGCCGGCCTCAGGGCCGGTCAGTCCGACGGCCGCCGCGTAGAGCCGGCCCACCACAGACCGCCATACCGCGTTCTGGCCCTCGCGACGTTCAGGGGCGCCCAGCTGATGGAACAGGCGGACCGACGCACCGAACAGCCGGCTCTGGTCCGTGGTCTGGTTTGACCCTGTCCCCTGCAGCTCCGCCGGGCGATCCGCGCTCACGATGATCAGTGGAACGGCTGCATGGCCAGCCTCGAGAACGGCAGGGTGGAGGTTGGCAACGGCCGTCCCGGAGGTCGTGAACACGGGAACGGGCAGGCGGGTGAGCTTGGCGAGTCCCAGTGCCAGGAAGGCCGCCGAGCGTTCGTCCACCCGGACATGAAGCCGTAGGCGGCCGGAGCGGTCGGCCTCCTGCAGGGCGTAGGCAAAGGCGGCAGAGCGGGAGCCCGGACACAGGACGGCCTCACGGACCCCGTGGCGTACCAGCTCGTCCACGACGACCGTGGCCAGAGCGGTCGACGGATTCACTCTCTCGATCCTGCCACAACCGCAGCCGAGCACCACGCAAACCAGGAGCAGTGCCTCAGCTGGCTGGCCGGGGCTGGATTGCGAGCTGGCTCCAGGGGTCGACTTCAGAGCCGGGGATCGCGCTGGGCCCCTCGATGTCTGACCGCGTCGGCGCGAGCAGCCAGGGCGGTCCGCAGAGCCTCGCGGCGGTCGGCGCCGGCAACCAGAGCCGCAACCAGCGCACCACAGAAGGCGTCATCGGCGCCGGTCGTGTCGACCACCTCGACCGGGTCGGCCTCCGGACCGGTCAGCCGCTCGCCGTCCCAGGCGGCACCCGCAGCGCCGAAGGTCACCACCAGCGAAGCCGGCACGAATTCTGAGTCAGCCAGCAGGAGGGCCTCGTGCTCGCTGACCACCAGGGGATCGGCCAGGGCAACGACGTCAGGGGGCACCGCGGCGTACGGCGCCATGTTCAGGACGATCCTGGCGCCCCTGGCGGAGGCACGCCTGGCGGCCGCCGTGACCACCTCCACCGGGACCTCCAGCTGCAGCAGCACGACGTCCCCGGGTCCAGCAGAGTCCAGCACCCCGAGATCATCGGTGCGCACCGCGGCGTTGGCGCCGGCAACCACGACGATCGAGCTCTCGCCGCCGTCATCGACGGTGACCAGCGCATGACCGGTCGGCCAGCCGGGCGCGACCCGGATCGAGGCGATGTCAATGCCGAGGGCCCACAAGCGTGCGAGATAGGCCGATCCTGTCTGGTCCGGGCCCACCGCGCCGACCATGACCACCGCGGCGCCGGCTGCCGAGGCTGCCACCGCCTGGTTGGCGCCCTTGCCCCCCGCCAGCGGTTCGAGGCCTGTCCCCTGCACGGTCTCCCCCGGTTTCGGATGCCGCTCGACGTGGGTCATCAGGTCGACGCTGAGCGAAGCGACCACCACCACCCGGCCCATCAGCGAGTCCCCGACCTCACGGCCTGCAGCCACAACCCGGCATACCGGGACCCGTCCACCGACAGTGCCACCTCCACCGGGGTCGGTCCCGGCCCGTGCGGGTCGTGCGCGATATCGCCCGCCCAGTCGCGACGGTCGACGATGGTCCGGCCCCGTGAGTAGGACCCCGCCAGCTCCACCCGGACAGGTAGTCGCGTCGTTGTCAGACCCGCCCTCTCGATCACCGCGCACACGGCTCCCGCGTCACCGATGGTTGCGTTTGGCCGCCCGAAACGTTCGCACTGGAAGTCGACCAGCCGACCGGCCAGCTCGGCCGGGCTACGACCACCGACCGCGATCAGCGCGGCTGCCTGCTCCCGGGTGACCCTCACGTCGTAGAACACGTCCAGGCCGTACATCACCAGCGGTATGTCGAGCTCGGCCGCCGACTCAAGGACGATGGCTGCAGCCTCGGGGTCATGCCACACGTTGAACTCGGCGGAGGCAGTCGCATTGCCGACGTTGGCGGCACCACCCATGAAGACGATCTCGCGAAGGCCGCCGGCGACCTCGGGATGGGTCCGCAGCAGAAGAGCAACGTTGGTCAGCGGGGCCAGGGTCACCAGGGTGACCCGATCATCCGGCCCGCCCGCGGCAGCCTGGCCCAGCAGGTCCCGCAGCAGCTCGACCGCATGTCGGGGATCGGGGTGAGCGCCCGGCGAGGGCCAGCCGAGATCGGCCATCCCATCTTCCCCGTGGACGTGACGGGCGTGGCTGACCGGCTCGAGCAGCGGTCTGGCCGCTCCACGGGCAACCGGCACCTCCGTACGGCCAGCGGTGTCGAGCACCTTCAGGGTGTTGCCGACGACCTCGTCCACGCTGGCATTGCCACCGACACAGGTCACCCCGCGCAGGTCCAGATCAGGGTGCAGGGCGGCCAGCAGGAGCGCGCAGGCGTCATCAACCCCGGTGTCGACATCGAGGATGACCGGCACAGGCGGGGTCATCTGCTCTGCGCCGCAGTCATCCGCCCCTGCGGCGGGGTCACACCCGCACCAGGGTGACCGGCATCGACGAGTCGGCGGGCAGCTCGAGCTCAGAGGGAGCACGCCCTCTGGCCACCATCGCGGCACCCAGCGCGGCCACCATTGCGCCGTTGTCGGTGCACAGCCCCGGTCGCGGGACGCGAAGCCGGATCCCGGCGGCATCGCAGCGTGCCTGGGCCATGGCGCGCAGACGCGTGTTGGCTGCCACCCCGCCCCCGATCAGCAGATCGTCCACCCCATGCTCCCGACAGGCCAGAACGGCCTTGCGGGTCAGCACGTCGACCACCGCCTCCTGGAAGCTCGCAGCCACGTCGGCCACCGGCACCGGCTCCCCGGCCGCCTCGCGCGCCTCGACCCAGCGGGCCACGGACGTCTTGAGACCGGAGAACGAGAAGTCGAACCGATGGCGCTCCATGTCATGGCCTGCGGTAAGGCCCCGGGGGAAGTGCACGAAGGCAGAGTTGCCCTCGATCGCCACCCGGTCCACGTGCGGTCCGCCGGGAAACGGCAGGCCCAGCACCCTGGCAACCTTGTCGAAGGCTTCGCCGGCCGCATCGTCAATGGTGCTCCCCAGTGCCCGGACGTCGTTGGTGACATCGGGGACCAGCAGGATGCTCGAGTGGCCGCCGGATACCAGCATCGCCATCGTCGGCTCGGCCAGCGGACCGTGCTCAACGATGTCGACGGCGACGTGGGCTGCCAGATGGTTGACGCCGTAGAGAGGCGTGCCCAGGGCGACGGCCAGCGCCTTGGCTGCCGCCACCCCCACCAGGAGGGCGCCAGCCAGCCCGGGGCCGGCCGTGACGGCGATCGCGTCAAGTTCGTCCAGTCGGATGCCCGCGTCCCGGCAGGCCTTGTCGATCATCGGCACCATGGCCTCGAGATGGGCGCGGCTGGCCACCTCCGGGACCACGCCGCCGTATCGCGCGTGCTCCTCGACACTGCTCGCCACCGCGTCCGCGAGCAGGGTGTGACCACGCACGATGCCGATACCGGTCTCGTCGCAGGAGGTCTCGATGCCCAGGACCAGGGGTCCGTCAGTCACGTCGACACCTCCCTGGCCGTGTCCGCTGCGGTGTGCTCGCTGGTGCCCATGCTCGTATCAACGCCGGTGTCCTCAGCTGTCTTGTCCCACAGGTTCAGTCTCATGATGAGTGCGTCCACGTCGCCCGGCTGGTAGTACCTGCGCCGGACCGTCAGCGTCTCGAAGCCGGTCGCGGAGTACAGCCGCTGGGCCATCGGGTTGTCCGCGCGCACCTCGAGCATCAGGTGCTCGGCGCCTGCCTGCCGGGCCTGCGCAACGAGCCAGCCCAGCAGCACCGCGCCCAGTCCCTGTCCCTGGGCTGCCGGCGCCACCGCAATGGTCATCACGTCTGCGACCTCACCGCCGCGGTCGACGCCGGCGTAGCCGACCACGGCACCACCGCGCTCACCGACGACGTAGGCGCGCCGCGGGCGACCAGCCAGCTCGGCCCACCAGGTCTGCTCCGACCAGGCATCATCGGCGAACAGCTCAGCCTCCAGGGCGGAAAGGGCCGGGATGTCCCGCCAGGTCATCTCGCGCAAGGCCGCCCCGGGGACTGCCATCACCGGGCCGCCTTCATGACAGTGCCGCCTTGCGTGCGGCCAGGGTCATCGCGTCCGGACGTCGCAGGTACATCGGATCGGCCGCAGCCAGCTCCTCACCGGCCGCCAGCCGCCGAGCCGCAAGGTCGGCCAGAGCGCCGGCACTGACATCGAGAGGCCCCAGACGGGGGCCGAACCAGTCAGCGTACAAGACGGCGCCCCGCCCGATCACGGGCAGGCCCCGCACGTCCTCGGCGATCGACAACGCCTTGGCAACCATCGGCTCGCCCCTGCGCGCCGCCCCCTGGTCGCTGAGGTCGTAGCGCGCCCAGTAGACCTCCTTGCGCCGCGCGTCCGTTGCCACGACGCAGGACTGGCCCAGCCCGGCCGCGTCCTCCAGCCACCCCTGGTGGGCCAGGGCATCCAGGCTGCACACCCCGAATACCGGTATGCCGCGGGCAAAGGCAAAGGTACGCGCCGTGACCAGGCCTATCCGCAGCCCGGTGAACGGAGCGGGACCTGTCCCGGCGACGACGATGCTGACGTCAGCGGCAGTGCGACCGGCCTTCGCCAGGACCTCGGCGATCCCCGGCGCCAGGAACTCCCCGTGCCGTCGGGCGTCCAGGGTGCTGGACTCCGCGATCACGCCGTCGCCGTCGTGAAGTGCGACGGTGATGGCGGTGGTGGCGGTGTCGATCGCGAGCAGGAGCACAGGTTCAGGGTAACGAGACGAGCTCGTCCAGCATCGCGCCGGAGTCGTGACCAGCCCACCGGTCACCATGGCCGATCAGGTCAACGGTCCTGGTGTCGTGCCCGCTCAACGTCACCTCGAGATAGTCCTCGCTGAGCTGCTCGGCAACCCCGTGGCCCCACTCGACCACAGTGACGGTCTCTTCTAGCGAGGCATCCAGATCCAGGTCATCCAGCTCGGCGAGGCCGCCCAGCCGATAGGCGTCGACATGAACAAGGTCGGGGCCGCCGACCAGCGATGGGTGAACGCGGGCAATGACGAAGGTGGGCGAGGTGATCGGGCCCCGGACCCGGAGTCCCTCGGCGATGCCCTGCGTCAGCGAGGTCTTGCCGGCGCCCAGACCACCGGTCAGCACGACCAGGTCCCCGGCGCGCAGCAGAGCCCCGAGTCTGGCCCCCCAGGCCCGGGTGTCCTCGATGGCCGGCAGCAGCACCCGGCGTGCGGGGTGGGCGGCGTCGCCGGTCACGGTGCCGGTCGCCGGTCCTTCAGCAGGGAGCCGTTCAGGAGACACTGCGGCGACGTCCCTGCAGTGCCTTCAGCCGTTGCCTCTTGGCGAGGTCCGTGATCGTCCGGCGTACCCGCGGCCTGTCGTGCTGGTCGAGGTGAACGATGGCGGCACGCTGCGCCCGCACGATGAGGGCCACCAGCTGCTCGCTGACCACGTCGCCATGCTCCAGCATGATCAGGTGACCGGCATCGTTGACCAGGAGGTGTTCGGCACCAGGGATCAGCCTGATGATCTCCTCGCTGTGCTCGGGGGGGGTGAGCATGTCCTGGACCCCGTTGACCACCAGGGTCTCGACACCGATGAAGGGCTCGAGAGCCGCACGCTTGTCATGCTTGTCGAACGTCTCCATGAAGTCCGAGATGACCTCCATACGGGTCTGGAAGATCATGTCGGCGGTGAGCCGCACCAGGCTCAGCGGCACCGGCGAGGCGAAGGAATAGAGGTCGACGAAGTACTCCTCGACCTCGCGTCCCGCCTTGAGCACCGAGTTGACCAGGCCCTCGCGACCCGCGAGACGTCCGATGGCGAACGGCCCGAGCCGGTGCACCGCCTTGCCCAGCACCTTGCCGAGCCCCCAGGAGACGGCCGACATACCTCCGGGGCTGGTGGCCACGAACGCCGCGCCGATCACGCGATCCCTGACCAGGTCCGGGTAGTGCTCTGCCAGGGCCATCATGGTCATCCCGCCCATGGAGTGGCCGACCAGAACCAGCGGGCCCTGCGGCGCGACGGTTGCCAGCACCGTGTGCAGATCGTGCCCGAGCTGGTCGATCTCGTAGGACTCCTTGGACCCGGCTCCGGACAGGCCGTGGCCACGCTGGTCCCAGAGCACCACCCGGTAGCCGGCCGCCTTGAGGGCCCGCCGCTGGAACACCCAGCTGCGCAGGCTCAGCGTGTATCCGTGGCTGAACACCACCGTCAGCACCGCCGCGTCGTTGGCCGTGCCCGCCGCCGGGCCCCCGGGATCGTCGATCTCGACATGCAGCGGTACACCGTCGTGGGCGATCACGACGAGGTTGTGCGTGGCCTCTTCCTCGTAGGTGTCCGGAGAGTCCAGCGCTCTCGCCGTCTGGAGCGCACGGGCAAGCCGGTCGGCGACGATACCCACCGCGGCGGTGGTGCCGGCCGCGGCCAGGCCGATGCCGATCCCGGTGAGGGTACGGCGGCGGCTCACTGCCCGCCCCCGACGTAGATCCGGGGCACCCGGGACCCGACGCGGGAGAGGATCTCGTAGGAGATCGTGTCGGTGGCCTCAGCCCAGTCCTGGGCTGTCGGCTCCCCCGACTCGCCGGACCCGAAGAGGATGACCGGATCGCCGGCCTGGGCCCGGCTGGCGGGGCCGAGGTCGACGATGAACTGGTCCATACAGACCCGCCCCGCGACGGTATGCCGGGTGCCGTCCACACTCAGCGGCCCGACGTTGGTGGCGTTGCGCGGGATGCCGTCGGCGTAGCCGATCGGCACCAGACCGACGATCGTCTCCTGCCGGGTGACGTACTGATGTCCGTAGCTGAGTCCCTGGCCGGCCGGGATCTGCTTGGTGATGGCAAGGTCGGCGGTCACCGTCATGGCCGGCGTCAGCCCGAAGGACTGCGGGTTGCCCAGCAACGGAACCGGCGACAGCCCGTAGACGGCCAGCCCCGGCCGTACCAGGTCGAAGGCTGCGCCGGAGTTCGTCAGGATCGCGGCGGAGTTCGCGATGTGCCGGACCTCGAGGTCGCAGCCGGCCCGCTCGGCGTCACTGACAGCCTCGGCAAACCGCTCCTCCTGAAGCCGGACGGTGGGGTGGGTCGGCTCGTCCGCATAGACGAAGTGGGACCACACGCCGACGATCCGGACCAGCCCCTCGGCCTCGAGGCGTCGCGCCGCCGGGAGCAGGGTCTGCCAGTCGTCGCCGAACGCGCCGTTGCGGCCGAGCCCGGTGTCGACCTTGAGGTGGATCCGGGCCGCGCGCCCCAGACTGCGGGCCGCGTCGGCGACCTCGGTCAAGGACCACAGCGCCGAGACCGAGAGGTCGATGTCGGCGGCGATGGCACCGGCGAAGTCCGAACCCGGAATGTGCAGCCAGGACATCAGCGGCGTGGCGATCCCGCTCGCACGCAGGGTCATCGCCTCGCTCAGCTGAGCCACGCCGAGCCAGGATGCGCCACCGGTCACGGCAGCGCGGGCAGTGGGAACCAAGCCGTGACCGTACCCGTCGGCCTTCACGACAGCCATCACGGCGGCCGACCCCGCGTGCTCACGCAGGACCTCCACGTTGCGGGAGATCGCGTCCAGATCCACGGTCGCCCGGGCCGTCTCACGACGAAGCGGCGATGTCACGCCAGCAGGAGCCAACCCATGAATCTGTTGCGTCATAGACAATAGTGTCTCAGGATCGAGCGTTCCGGCGGACCATTAACCCGGCAACGACCCCCGGTATGGCGTGTGCTACGCCCAGGGCGCGCACCGGTCCGCCGGGGTTGGCGGCGTCCCCGGCCAGGCCGTGGACGAGCGCGGCGATGCTGCCCGAGTCGAGCGGCGACAACCCCGAGGCAAGCAGGGTCCCGGCCAGCCCGGCCAGCACATCTCCCGATCCGGCCGTCCCCAGCCAGGACGGCGCATCCGCCTGGGAGCGCGACGCCAGGCCCGAGGCGCCAGGGGGCACCACCAGCGTGGTGAACCCCTTGAGCAGGACCGTGCAGTTCGTCAGGTCGGCCAGCCGGCGGGCGTGAGCCAGCGGAGCCGCGGTCACCGTCTCCCGGTCGATGCTGCCGGGGCTGCCGTCAAGCCGGCTCAGCACAGTCGCGAGCTCGCCGGCGTGCGGCGTGAGCAGGGTGGGGGTTGTGCGTTGGTCCCCGGCGATCAGGTCGAGGCCGCCGGCGTCCACGACACACGGCAGGCCGGAGTCCAGGGCCGACTGCGCCGCGGCCCGCTGGGCCACGCCGTGCTCGGACTCGTCGTTGACGTCCACGCCGGGCCCGACCAGCCAGGCCTGCACCTGGCCCTGGCCGATGACGGCCTCGGGCACCTGCCCCCGGACGAGCAGGGTCGGCGTCGGCGGGCCGACATACCGGACCATGCCGACGCCCGAGCAGACCGCCGAGGTGACCGCAAGAAGGGCCGCGCCGGTGTACCCCTCACCACCGGCCACGATGCCCAGCACACCCCGGGAGTACTTGTCGTCACCCGGCCCGGGCTGGGGCCAGAACCAGGAGACGTCGTCGGCGGCGACCCGCTCGACCACGGGCTGACCGCCGATCTCCACGCCGATGTCCAGGATCGTGAGGCGCCCGACGGCCGGCTCGGTGGCCGGCAGCAGGTGCACCGGCTTGGCCACGATGAAGGTCACCGTCTCGTCGGCGAAGACGCAGGACTGGGTCGGCACCTCGCCGGCCGGGTCCGTCCCGCTGGGCAGGTCCACCGCCAGCACGTAGGCCGTGTCACTCACGTCCCGCAGCAGGCCCTCTACCTCGGCGGACAGGCCGGGATGTCCGCCGATCCCGACGATCCCGTCGATCACCAGGTCGGCCTCACGCAAGGTCGATGAGACCAGGTCGGCCGGGCCCGCGCCGGAACCCACCGCCGTGAGCACCAGGACGCCGGCATCGCGAGCCGCCCGCAGGCCGCCTTCGTGCATCGTGTCCGCCACGGACAGCACGACAGCAGACGCACCGTCGCGGGCCAGGGAGGCGATGGCATACAGCGCGTCCCCGCCGTTGTTGCCGGCGCCGACCAGCGCGACCACGCGTCGGCCACCCGGACCGCCCAGCCGGGCAGAGGCGACAGCGGCCAGGCCCGAGGCCGCCCGCGACATCAGCTCGCTCTCCGGCAGCCCTGCGGTCACCGCCTCAGCCTCGGCCTCACGAACCGACGACACGGCATACGCGCGGATCATGGTGACCTCAGCTTTCGGCGATGACAACCGCCGAGGCGATCCCGGCGTCATGTGAGAGCGAGACATGCAGCCCCTTCACGCCGAGCACATCGGCGCGGGCCCGGACGGTGCCCCACATCTTCAGATGCGGGCGCCCGTCCTCGTCACGCAGCACGCTGGCGTCTGCCCAGCGCAGGCCGGCCGGCGCACCCAGGGCCTTGGCCAGCGACTCCTTGGCAGCGAAAGTGGCCGCCAGGGAGTTGAGCCCCAGCGAGCGCTCCGACTCGACGAACAGCCGCTCAAGCAGGCGTGGCGTCCGTCGTAGCGTCTCGCCGAAGCGCGCCACGTCGACCACGTCGATGCCGACCCCGATGATCATCCGACAGCGACTCTCATTCGACCGTGACGGACTTGGCCAGGTTGCGCGGCTGGTCGACGTCCAGCCCCTTGGCCGAGGCCAGCTCGCAGGCGAAGACCTGCAGCGGGACGGTCGTCACCAGCGGAGCCAGCAAGGTCGGCGTCACCGGGACCCGGATGACCTCGTCAGCGAACGGGACGACGGCCTCGTCGCCCTCCTCGGCGATCACGATGGTGCGAGCCCCCCGGGCCCGGATCTCCTGGATGCTGGAGATGACCTTGTCGTGAAGTCCGTGCTCGCTGTGCGGCGAGGGCACGATGACGAAGACGGGCTGGCCGGCCTCGATCAGGGCGATGGGCCCGTGCTTGAGCTCGCCGGCCGCAAAGCCCTCGGCGTGGATGTAGGCGAGCTCCTTGAGCTTCAGAGCCCCCTCCAGGGCCACCGGGTAGCCGACGTGGCGGCCCAGGAACAGCACCGACCGGGTGTCAGCCATGAAGCGCGCCATCTCACGGACCCGGTCCAGGTCGTCCAGCACGGTCTGGATCTTGGCCGGCATCTCGCACAGGTCCTTCATCACCGAATGCGCCTCGTCGGCGTAGGTGCCGCCGCGCAGCTGGGCGAGATACAGGCCCAGGATGTAGCAGGCGGTGATCTGGGCCAGGAACGCCTTGGTCGAGGCGACCGCGATCTCCGGGCCGGCGTGGGTGTAGAGCACCGCGTCCGACTCACGCGGGATGGTCGAGCCATGGGTGTTGCAGATGGCGATGACCCGGGCGCCGAGCAGACGCGCGTGCTTGACCGCCATCAGGGTGTCCATGGTCTCGCCGGACTGCGAGATCGCGACCACGAGCGTGCGGTCGTTGACGACCGGGTCGCGGTAGCGGAACTCGTGGGCCAGCTCGACCTCACAGGGGATCCGGGTCCAGTGCTCGATGGCGTACTTGGCCACCATCCCGGCATAGGCGGCGGTACCGCAGGCGATGATCACGATCTTGTCGATGGCGAGAAGCTCGGCCTCGTCCATCCGCAGCTCGTCCAGCACCAGGGCGCCTGACTCGTCGGTGCGGCCCAGCAGGGTGTCGGCCACGGCCTGCGGCTGGTCGTGGATCTCCTTGGCCATGAAGTTCGGGTAGCCGCCCTTCTCTGCGGCGGCCGCGTCCCAGTCGACGTGGTACGTCTTGCCGTGGCCCGGGGTTCCGTCGAAGTTGATGATGGTGGCGCCGGCCGTCGTGATGGTGACGATCTGGTCCTGGTCCAGCTCGAGCGCCTCGCGGGTGTAGCCGATGAAGGCCGCGACGTCGGAGCCAAGGAAGGTCTCGCCGTCGCCGATCCCGACCACCAGCGGGCTGTTCCGGCGGGCGCCGACAACGACCCCGGGCTGGTCCGCGTGGACCGCCAGCAGGGTGAACGCGCCGTTCAGATCGGCAACGACCTGGCGCATGGCCTCGGTGAGGTCGCCGACCTTGTCATAGCAGCGGGCAAGGAGCTGGGCGACGACCTCCGTGTCGGTCTCGCTCAGGAACTCGACGCCGTCCTCGATCAGGCCGGCCCGCAGGCCGTGGAAGTTCTCGATGATGCCGTTGTGGATCAGCGCGAGCTTGCCGTCCACGCCACCGCGGTGAGGGTGCGCATTCTCGTCGGTCGGCGCCCCGTGAGTGGCCCAGCGGGTATGCCCGATCGCAGTGCTCGAGTCGGGCAGGGGCTCTTCGGCGAGCGCCCTGATCAGATTGGCGAGCTTCCCGGCACGCTTGGTAGTCACCACGCGCTCGCCGGAGACCAGGGCGATGCCCGCCGAGTCGTAGCCGCGATACTCCAGCCTGGCCAGGCCCTCCATGACGACCTCTTGGGCCTTGCCGTCGACCTGAGGTCCCACGTATCCCACAATTCCGCACATGGGGGTCAGCCTAACCGGAGGTTTACGGTCCCCGTCCAAAGACGGGTGGGCGGACGTCAGCCGGATTGCTTCCGACAGGACACCGTACTTCCGACACAATGGTCTGGTGCGCCAGCCCCATACCCATTCCCTGCTGTCCCCGTACGTCGAGCTCGACCGTGCGGCCTGGGCCCGGCTGCGCGACCATCACCCGCTGAGCCTGACCCAGGCAGACGTGACCCGTCTGCGAGGCCTTGGCGAGCGCCTGGACCTGGCCGAGGTCGAGCAGGTGTACCTGCCCCTGTCGCGCCTGCTCAACTTCTATGTCGGCGCGACCGAGGGCCTGCACCGGATCACCGCCGACTTCCTGGGCGAGCAGCCGGAACGGACCCCGTTCGTGATCGGGGTGGCCGGCTCGGTGGCCGTCGGCAAGTCCACCACGGCCAGGATCCTGCGGGAGCTGCTGGCCCGGTGGCCGGGCACGCCACGGGTGGAGCTGATGACGACCGACGGCTTCCTGTACAACAACAAGGAGCTTGAACGCCGGGGCATCCTGCAGCGCAAGGGCTACCCCGAGTCTTATGACCGCCGGCGCCTGCTCAGGTTCGTGGCAGAGGTCAAGGCCGGCAAGGACGAGGTCGCCGCCCCCGTCTACTCCCACCTCACCTACGACATCGTCCCCGGCGAGCAGCTCGTGGTGCGCCGTCCCGATGTGCTCATCGTCGAGGGCCTCAACGTCCTGCAGGCCCCCAGGGTGCTGGCCGACGGACGCACCGGCATGGCGGTCAGCGACTTCTTCGACTTCTCCGTGTACGTCGATGCCCGCAAGGAGTTCATCAAGGCCTGGTACGTCGACCGGTTCCTGGAGCTGCGCGAGACCGCCTTCACGGACCCGGACTCCTACTTCCACCGCTATGCCGGGCTGTCCGACGCTCAGGCCCGCGAGGTCGCCGTCGGCATCTGGAACTCGATCAACGAGCGGAACCTGATCGACAACGTGCTGACCACCCGCGGCAGGGCCACCCTCGTGCTGTCCAAGGGCGAGGACCACAGCGTCCGCCGGATCCGGCTCCGCAAGCTGTAGATCGGCCATCATGGTTCGATGAGCGACTCGAACCGGATGGAGCACGACTCGATGGGCGAGGTAGCGGTGCCGGCTGACGCGCTGTGGGGCGCCCAGACGGCCCGGGCGGTGCAGAACTTCCCCGTCTCCGGGCTGACCATGCCGATGCCGATCGTGCACGCCCTTGCCCGGGTCAAGTCAGCAGCCGCCCGGGTCAACGCCAGGCTGTCGGTGCTGACCCCGGAGATCGCCTCAGCCATCGCCGGCGCGGCCGATGACATCGCCGCCGGCCGGTACGACGACCAGTTCCCCGTCGACGTCTTCCAGACCGGGTCGGGCACCTCCACGAACATGAACATGAACGAGGTGGTCGCCCGGGTCGCGTACCTTGCCACCGGACTGCAGATCCACCCGAACGACCACGTCAACGCGGGTCAGTCCAGCAACGACACGTTCCCCAGTGCCATCCGGATCGCCGCCGTGCTGGCCACCCGTGACCGGCTCGCCCCGGCCCTGAGTCACCTGTCGAGCGCCCTGCACGGTCGCCAGGACGCGTTCGCTGACGTCGTCAAGGCGGGCAGAACACACCTGATGGATGCCGTGCCGGTCACCCTGGGGCAGGAGTTCGGGGGCTATGCCCGCCAGGTGGACCTGGCCGCTGAACGACTGCTGGCAGCCGCTGAGGCGGCCGCTGAGCTACCGCTGGGAGGAACCGCCGCCGGCACCGGGCTCAACGCCGCACCCGGGTTCGCGGCAGCCGTGATCGCCCTGCTCAGCGAGGCCACCGGCAGCTCGTTCAGGGAGGCCGCCAACCACTTCGAGGCCCAGTCCGCCCAGGATGCCCTGGTCGCCCTCAGCGGCGCCGCCAAGGTGCTGGCAGTCAGCCTGACCAAGATCTGCAACGACCTGCGCTGGATGGCCTCGGGGCCCCGGGCCGGACTCGGCGAGATCCACCTGCCCGCCCTGCAGCCCGGGTCGAGCATCATGCCCGGCAAGGTCAACCCCGTGGTCCCCGAGGCGGTCCTGATGGTCTGCGCCCAAGTCATCGGCAACGACGGGACCATCACCACGGCCGGTGCCTCGGGGAACTTCGAGCTCAACGTGATGTTGCCGGTGATCGGGCGCAACCTGCTTGAGTCGCTGACCCTCCTGAGCGCCGCCTGCCGCCTGCTGGCAGACCGATGCGTCGACGGGATCACCGCCGACGAGCAGCGGTGCCTTGACCTGGCCCACCGCTCGCCGGCGATCGTCACGCCGCTGAGCCGGTACCTCGGCCATGACGCGGCGGCCGCAGTCGTCACGGAATCGGTGCGCGAGGGCCGCCCCATCCGGGAGATCGTCATCGCCCGTGGCCACCTCGACGCGGGCGACCTGACCGAGGAACAGCTCGACGAGGCGCTGGACGTACTCCGGATGACCCGGCCCGGCCCCACCCGCTGAGGGCAGGCAAACCCGCAGATTCATCAGCGGAACCGGTGAGTCTCGTCACATTCTTGTCAGGACGTACGTCCTGACTGGATTGTTGCTCTCTTGCGAAAATGACCTTGGTAGACCAGCGGCGGTTTGCCTGGTCCGGTTAGGGCCCCGAATTCCCCTGCTGCGACCTGTGGCAGGCATCAGCCGCCACAGAATTGATCTCAATGATCCTCACACTGCAAATCGTCGTCATCCTGGCCTGCCTGCTTCTCGGCACCCACTACGGAGGCATCGGGCTCGGGCTCATCTCCGGCATCGGGACCGTCATCTTCGTCTTCGTCTTCGGGCTGACGCCCGGCGAACCGCCGGTCAGCGTGATGCTGACGATCCTCGCGGTGATCGGGTGCGCGTCGGTGCTGCAGAGCGCCGGCGGCCTCGACGTGATGATGCAGTTCGCCGAGAAGATCCTGCGGAAGCACCCGAAATACATCACCATCCTGGCGCCGCTGACCACGTGGACGCTCACCGTCCTGTGTGGCACCGGCCACGTGGTCTACACGATGTTCCCGATCATCGACGACATCGCGATCAAGAACAACATCCGCCCGGAACGACCGATGGCAGCCGCCTCGGTCGCCTCCCAGATGGGTATCACGTCCTCGCCGGTCTCTGTGGCGACCGTCTCACTGGTGACGATCCTCGCTGCGGACGGCGGGGTCGGCCAGGCCTACTCCATCCCCCAGGTCCTGATGATCTCCATCCCCGCCTCGCTGTCCGGCGTGCTGCTAGCCGCACTGTGGAGCATGCGCCGGGGCAAGGACCTCGACGACGACCCGGAGTTCCAGGCCAAGATCGCCGATCCCGAGCAGTATGCGTACATCTACGGCACTGAGGCAGACGGCGGCCAGGACACCGCTCTGCAGACCCGGGAGCTGGTCGGCGCCGGAGCGCCCGGCAGCAGTCACGGCGCGTCAGGTGGCGGCAAGGGTGCCTCCAGCCGTCCCGCAGCCGGCAGCGGCACGGGCAATGCCAGCGGTGCGTCCCTGATAGGCAGGAAATTCTCCCGCGAGGCCTTCCTGTCCACCTGGATCTTCTTCGCCGGCATCGCCGTCGTGGTGGTGATGGGCGCTTTCGAGAACCTGCGTCCGACCTTCGAGGTCGAGGGCAAGAGCACGTCCCTGTCGATGAATCTCGTCATCCAGATGGCGATGCTTGTCGCGGGCGCCCTCATCCTGCTCTTCTGCAAGGTGAAGCCGGCCGAGATCAACAACGGCACGGTCTTCAAGGCAGGCATGACGGCCATCTTCGCGGTCTTTGGCGTTGCCTGGATGGCGGACACCTTCTTCTCCGCACACCTCGGCGCTCTGCAGTCGTCCCTGTCCGGGGTGATGCACGACCAGCCGTGGACGTACGCCATCGTGCTCTTCGTCGTCTCCAAGCTGGTCAACAGCCAGGCGGCAGCCCTGGTGGCCGTCGCGCCGATCGGTCTGGCCCTCGGTGTGGAGCCGGCGATGCTCATCGCCTTCTTCGGGGCGTCCTACGGCTACTTCATCCTGCCGACCTACCCGTCAGACCTCGCCTGCATCGGGTTCGACCGGACCGGGACCACCCGTATCGGCAAGTTTGTGATCAACCACTCCTTCATCATCCCCGGGTTGATCTCGGTGTTCACGTCGTGCGTGGTGGGTTACATTCTGGTGAGCATCTTCCTGTAGTCACCGGCACTCCGAAGCGGCCCGTTCGAACCTACGAGGTTCGGGCGGGCCGCTTTCGTCGCGGAGGGCAGAAGGTCGGGATCAGTACCAGTTCGACGCCTGGGACTTGGCCCACGCGCCACAGGGGGTGCCATACCTGTTCGCGATGTACCCCAGCCCCCACTTGATCTGGGTGACCGGGTTGGTGGCCCAGTCGCTGCCTGCCGACGCCATCTTGGAGCCGGGTAGCGACTGGGGGATGCCGTAGGCGCCCGAGCTCGAGTTGTTGGCGTTCCAGCGCCAGCCGCTCTCCTTTGTCCACAGGCTCTCCAGGCAGGAGAACTCAGATGCTCCCCAGCCACGGTCGGCGGCCAGCAGGCGCCCGACAGCCTTGGGGTCCGACTGGGCCCGGTCGATGAGGCCCTGGCGTGACTTCTCGCGAGCCACCCGCTCGGCAGCCGCCGCACGGGTCCGAACCAGCTCGGCCGCCGCCAGGACGTGCGCCCTGGCGGACGCGTCGGCTGCGGCCTTCTGCGCATGGGTCAGCGCTGAGGCACGCTGCACGCCGGAGCGACGGGCTGCAGCCAGCGCGACGTTGGTGTCCTTCTGGTCCCGGGAGAGCGCCACAGCCTGTGCCACTGCCATCGGGCTGGCGGTGAACGCCAGGCCCGAGTCGTGCGGCAGGGCCTCGGACGAGCTTGCCGCGGAGATACCGGCAACCGCAAGAATCGCGGCGGCGGAGGCGACCGGCCGGCGAAGGGTGTGGAATCGTCCTGGGGGCCTGGTCTGAGCGTGGGCCTTGTCTGCGGCCGGGGTCCGGAGGGGACCCCCGGCGTGTCTCCCCTTGTAAGCCGTGGACATGCAACCTCCGCATAGAAAAAGACCACCAGATCTGGTGGTCTGTGTGCGCCTCAGGGTCAAGTCGTTGCCCGCCACCGTGCCAAAGATTTCCGCGAATTCCAAATCGCTGCAGGACAAATCGACCAACCAGCCACATAACACACAGGGGCATCGGCAGACACATCCACCCTCAGATGTCAAACGCCCTCAGCCCGGGATCCTCAGATCTCGAGACCCTCCAGGAGGTCCGTCACCAGCGCCGCGATCGGGCTCCGCTCGCTACGGGTCAGGGTGATGTGGGCGAACAGCGGGTGCCCCTTGAGGGCCTCGATGACCGCTGCGACACCGTCATGGCGGCCCACCCGCAGGTTGTCACGCTGGGCGACGTCATGGGTCAGCACCACCTTGGAGTTCTGGCCGATCCTGGACAGCACCGTCAGGAGCACGTTCCGCTCCAGGGACTGCGCCTCGTCCACGATGACGAAGGAGTCATGCAGCGAGCGCCCCCGGATGTGGGTCAGCGGCATGACCTCCAGCATCCCCCGGTCCATGATCTCCTCGACCACCTCCGTGGAGACCAGAGCGCCCAGGGTGTCGAAGACCGCCTGCCCCCAGGGCCCCATCTTCTCGGTCTCGGAGCCCGGCAGGTAACCGAGCTCCTGACCGCCCACAGCGAACAGCGGCCGGAAGACCACCACCTTGCGATGCTGGCGACGCTCCATGACCGCCTCGAGCCCCGCACACAACGCCAGAGCGCTCTTGCCGGTCCCGGCCCGCCCGCCGAGGCTGACGATGCCGACATCGGGGTCCATCAGCAGGTCGAGAGCGATTCGCTGCTCCGCACTGCGACCGTGCAGGCCGAAGGCATCCCGGTCTCCGCGCACCAGGCGGACCATCTTGTCCGGGCCCACCCGCCCCAGGCCGCCACCACGAGGCGAGAGCAGCACCAGGCCCGTATGGCACGGCAGCTCGAGCACCTGGTCGGTCTCCAGGCGACCCGTCTCGTACAGCACGTCCATCTCCTCGACCGAGACGTTGAGCTCAGCCATGCCGGTCCAGCCGCTGTCAACGGCGAACTCGGCGCGGTACTCCTCTGCGTCCAGCCCGCAGGCCGATGCCTTCACCCGCATCGGCAGGTCCTTGCTGACGACCGTCACATCGGCGCCGGCCAGGCTCAGGTTCTTCGCGACGGCGAGGATCCGCGAGTCGTTGTCACCGAGCCGGAAGCCCGTCGGCAGCGAAGCCAGGTCGGTGTGGTTGAGCTCGACACGCAGGGTCCCGCCGTCCTGCCCCACCGGGATGGGTGAGTCGAGGCGTCCCTGCTGAACACGCATCTCGTCGAGCAGCTGAAGGGCCTGCCGGGCGAAGAAGCCGAGCTCCGGATGGTGACGCTTGCCCTCGAGCTCGGTCACCACGACCACGGGCAGGACCACCTCGTGCTCGCTGAAGCGCAGCATCGCGCGCGGGTCGGACAGCAGGACGGAGGTATCGAGCACGTAGGTCTTCACACCTGCCCGGGGGACGGCCTCCGTCGGGGGAGAAGTCGTGTCGCCGGTCTCGCGGCGCGCAGATCCGGTGCTGCCGCGAACTGCTTCGGCGCGGCTGAGGCTGGCGGCTGAACTGGTCGAAGGACGACGAACCGTGGCCATTGCGACTCCCCTGCGCACAGCATGTTCGGCTGTGCATCTACTCGCGGACGAGGTGCCAGGACCGAGCCCACGTCAGACGGTGGGACCGATACCGGCCCTCCGTCCGGAGCTGAGATCGCTCCATATGGCGGGCCTCCCGAACGCACGACGGGTGCCGTGCATCACTGCTGAGGCTAAGCCTTCTAAGGGTTGACTGTCATCACATATTTGACGACACGCAGCACGCGCCGCGGGGAGTCTGATGGTGGCCATCCACGACAGGCCGGACACTGTTCAATGACTCGCCGTTCGCTGTTCAACGATTCCTCGGCAGCGGTTCACCGAGTGGCTGACGCGGCCGGGCGCTAGCAGCCATATCGCCTTTCGCGCTCGGCGTAGGCGCGCAGCGCCCGAAGGAAGTCGACGTGCCGGAAGTCCGGCCAGTAGGCCTCACAGAAGTAGAACTCGCTGTGCGCGCTCTGCCAGAGCAGGAAGCCGCCGAGGCGCTGCTCTCCCGAGGTGCGGATCACCAGATCCGGGTCAGGCTGGCCCCTGGTGTAGAGATGGTCGGCGATGTGCTCGACGTCGAACACCTCGGCAAGCTCCTCGATCGAGGTGCCCTTGGCCGCGTGCTCCAGCAGCATCGCGCGGACGGCGTCGGCGATCTCGCGGCGTCCGCCGTAGCCGACCGCGACGTTGACGATCATCGCGTTGACGTCCTGGGTGGCATCGGCGGCGTCCTTGAGGCAGCGGGCCGTCTCCACCGGCAGGAGGTCGAGGGCCCCCACCGGGTTCAGCTGCCAGCGCCTGGAGGCAGCGAGGTCGGTCACCACGTGCTCGATAATGGCCAGCAGCGGTTCGAGCTCCTTGACCGGGCGGTTGAGGTTGTCCGTCGACAGCAGCCAGAGGGTGACCACCTCGACGCCCGCTTCCTCGCACCAGCCGAGCAGCGGCGAGATGTTGTCCGCGCCGGCCTGATGCCCCTGCGCCGTGTTGGCGCCGTTTGCCTTGGCCCATCGGCGGTTGCCGTCGAGCATGACACCGACGTGACGGGGCAGCTTCTGCTGCCTCAGGGATGCAGCGAGTCGACGCTCGTAGGCGCCCAGCAGCACGTCACGCAGCCCCACGGCCAGCCTCCTTGATCTCGCTTTCAACGTTACTCCGGGTCTGGCCGGCTCCATGGCACTGGCAGCGAGGGGCATCACAAGTTACGCGCTAGTAACTTACGGTTCCGTAGGTTACCGTTGTCCCATGAGCTCCACACCCCCCCAGTCCGACCGGAACCCCCTGGGCTCGGCGGTCGCGGCTGTTGCTGCGGTCAAACCCAAGCTGCGCGGCTGGATTCACGCAGGAAGCTTCCCCCTGGTCCTTGCGGCCGGCATCGTCCTGGTGAGCCTGGCCCCGGCCGGAAAGGCACGCGTCGGCGCCATCATCTTTGCCATCACCGCAGCCATGCTGTTCGGCACCTCTGCCGTCTACCACCGCGGAACCTGGTCGGACGGGGTCAGGGGCCTGCTCAAGCGGATGGACCACTCGAACATCTTCCTGATCATCGCCGGGACCTACACGCCCTTCGCGCTGCTGCTGCTCCCGCCGAACCAGACCCGCAGCCTGTTGCTCATCGCCTGGATCGGTGCGATCGGTGGCGTGCTGTTCCGGGTCTTCTGGGTCGGCGCACCGCGATGGCTCTACACACCCATCTACGTCGCGCTCGGCTGGGTCGCCGTGTTCTACCTCAAGCCGCTTTACCACGCAGGCGGGGCAGCCGTCGTGATCCTGATCGCGGTCGGCGGCTTGCTCTACACCCTCGGCGCAGTGGTCTACGGCACCAAGCGCCCTGACCCCTCACCGCGATGGTTCGGCTTCCACGAGATCTTCCACGTGCTGACCGTTGCCGCGTTCGTCGTCCACTACATAGCAGTGTCGATGGCGGTCTACGGGTCAGGCCCGATGGCCTGACCCGTCACGGACCCATCCAGCGGAGGGCGTTGCCAGGGGTCGGTCAGCCGCCCTGTGGTGCCATCGACCACAGACCCATGAGATTCCCCTCAGGGTCGGTGAAGTAGGCGATGGAGCCCATCTCGCCGATGTCCTGACGCGGCCTGACAATCTTGCCGCCCTGCTCTTCGACCTTCGCCAGGGCGCTGTCGACGTCGTCGACGGCGACCGTCACGATGGGTCCCCGGAAGAGCTCGTCGCGGGACATCATCCCGCCGCCGATGTAACCCGGCTCACTGGGTCCCTGATCGCCGGTGGGCCCGGTGGAGACCATCGTGTAGCTCATCTCGGGCATTGGCGTGACGTCCCAGCCGAACGCGTTGTGATAGAAGGCCCCAGCCCGATCGCCATCGTCAAAGGGAATCTCGAAGTGCACCACGCGACCATTCATGACTGTGATCTCCGTCCGCTGAGTGACCGGCACGGCACCCGCGCCGTAAGGTCAGCCTAAGTCGGGGCCGTCCTTGAGGCCACCCTCCGGACCGGAGGAATCGGGGCGGTCGCCGGGCGTGTCAGTCTCGGCAGCCCTGGCCTCCTGCTCCTCGCGATAGTCCAGCTTGCGCAGCCTGACATTCATGTTGCGCATCAGGAAGTACAGAGCCACGGCGAGCAGGAAAAAAGCCAGGAAACCACCAAGCCCAGCTGTGACGTCGACACTCTCGGCATTCATCAGGCCTCTTTCCGTCCGTCATACGCGATCTGCAGATCTGCCGAGGTCGCCAGTGCGCTGGCCTGCCCTGGAGTGCCCAGCCCGGCGAAGAGGTCCGACTCCAGCTCACCGATCGAGACGTAGGACACCGCAGCCTCGAAGTCCTCGGTCGGCCAGATCTCTTTCTGCATGGCCAGCGGCACTGTGAACCAGGTGCCCTCGGGGTCAACCTGGGTGGCATGCGCCAGCAGCGCCTGGTCGCGCACCTCGAAGTAGTCGGCGCACTGGACCCTGGTGGTGATGGTGCGTTCGCCACGATCCTCCCAGCGCGCGATCCACTCGCCGTAGGGGGACTCCAGCCCGGCCGCGCCCATCGCCTCGTGGTACGCCAGGATCCTGGCCTTGGTCAGCGTCTGGTTGTAGTAGATCTTCAGAGGCTGCCAGGGCTGACCGGCGTGTGGGTAGACACCCGGGTCCCCTGCCGCGTCAAAAGCGGACATCGACACGGTGTGGCACATGATGTGGTCCGGATGCGGGTAGCCACCGTGCTCGTCGTACGTCGTCATGACGTGCGGCCGGAAGTCCCTGATGACCCGGACCAGCGCCTCGGTCGTGACCTCGATCGGCTCCAGCGCGAAGCACCCCTGCGGCAGCCGCGGCAACGGGTCGCCCTCGGGGAGCCCGGAGTCCACGAAACCCAGCCAGGTATGACCGACCCCGAGGATCTGCTGGGCCCTGGCCATCTCCCGGCGGCGCACCTCCGGCAGGTTGCGCCGGATCTCCGGGTCGTTCTTCAGGGCCGGGTTGAGAACATCCCCGCGCTCACCGTCGGTGCATGACACCACGATCACGTCAACGCCGTCGGCCACGTACTTGGCCATGGTCGCCGCGCCCTTGCTCGACTCGTCGTCGGGGTGTGCGTGCACCGCCATGAGTCTCAGTCTCTGCTCCACGTGCTCTCCTGCTCAGGTCAACCGGACAGTCACCGTCATACCGGACTATGGTCCCAATACTGGTCTGAAACTTCATCTTCTCACCTGCTGCCGTGCTCACTTCCTGTCGACGATCCCCCGAAAGGTCTTGGCCCGTGCCGATCCCCCGCCCCGCCCCCGGCGCCGCCAGATGGTGGGTCATCGCCACGATCGGTATCCTGCTCGGCTGTGGCGTGGCCGTCTGGTGGGGACTGGCCAGCACCGTCGGCAAACCGAGCTGGACCGTCCTGAGCTATCACGTGGTCGATGACCGGACCGTGGACGTGACCTACCTCGTCAGCCGGCCGATCGGTCGCGACGTCACCTGCGTGGTCCAGGCGCTGGACCGGAGCTTCGCCACGGTGGGCCTGATCGAGGTTCAGGTGCCGGGCTCGGATGCTTCGTCGGTCAAACGCACGACCCGGGTCCGTACGACCACCCGCGCAGTCACGGGTGTGATCAAGGTCTGCACCGTCGGCTGAGCGCAGTCGGCTGAGCAGGGGCCCTGCCCGCCTGCGGAGAAGATTGCTAGTCTTGATGAAACGCACCAGGGTCTGGGTTCTGCCGGTCATCAGATCGGGAGTCCGGACCCGCTTACTTGGGCTACGAATCCCGCTGGTATGGCGGACCGTTGCCAACCCCGCACCCCTAGGAGCTAGACGTGACCGACACCGCGACGCCTGCTGCGTACCTGACCCAGGAAGCCTACGACCGGCTCAAGGGCGAGCTGACACAGCTCTCGGGTGAGGGACGATCCGAGATCTCCAAGAAGATCGAGGCGGCCCGTGACGAGGGCGACCTGAAGGAGAACGGCGGCTACCACGCGGCCAAGGAGGAGCAGGGCAAGATGGAGGCCCGGATCCGCCAGCTGACCCAGCTGCTGGAAGGCGCCACCGTCGGGCACAGCCCGGCAGATGACGGAATCGTCGAGCCCGGCATGGTCGTCACTGTCAACCTGGCCGGCGACGAGCTGACCTTCCTGCTAGGCAGTCGCGAGATCGCGGGCAACTCGGCCATCGACGTCTACAGCGAGAAGTCCCCGCTGGGCAAGGCCATCCTCGACCTGAAGGCCGGCGACGTGACCACCTTCCGGGCACCCAGCGGCAAGGAGATCGAGGTCAAGGTCCTCGGCGCCAAGCCGTACGCGGCCTAGCCGGTCAGCCGGTCAGCGGCTCACCGATCGGCGGAACTGCCGGGTCGTCAGCGGGACGAAGATGGCCAGGATCGCCGCCGCCCAGATCAGGGTGTAGGTCACCGGGTGCTGCAAGGCCCAGCCCGGCGGCGTCGGGCTCTTCGGCGGGATGTTCCCGAACAGCTCGCGGGCAGCCTGGGTGACTGACGAGACCGGATTCCACTCGGCGAACGTTCTCAGCGGCCCCGGCAGGGTCGCGATGGGCACGAAGGTGTTGGCCACGAACGTCAGCGGGAAGATCACGATGAAGGCTGCGTTGTTGACGACCTCCGGACCCGGTGCCAGCAGCCCCATCATGGCCATCACCCAGGAGAACGCGTAGGCGAAGACCAGCAGGATCAGGTAGCCGCCCAGCGCCTCCGCGAACGAGCTGTGGATCCGCCAGCCGACGGCCAGACCGGTCAGCGACATCACGACGACGACGATGATGTTGTTGACGACGTCCGAGAGCGTGCGCCCGAACAACACGGCAGACGGTGACATCGGCAGTGACCTGAACCGGTCGATGATCCCCTTCTGGATGTCCTCGGCGAGCCCCGCCCCGGTGATGACCGAACCGAAGATCACCGTCTGGGCGAAGATCCCCGCAATCAGGAACTCCTTGTAGTTGCTGTTCTGGACCTTGATCGCTCCGCCGAAGACGTAGACGAACAAAAGGACGAACATGATGGGCTGCAGCGTGGTGAAGACCAGCAGATCCGGGACACGCTTGATCTTGATCAGGTTGCGCTTGGCCACCACGAGGCCGTCACCAACAGCAGTCAGATAGCTCATCGGGAGGCCTCCTGAACCGTTTCGCCGGCCGGCCCGTCGTCTGCCGGCTCGGCCGCATGGCCGGTGAGCGAAAGGAAGACGTCGTCGAGGGTGGGGCGTCGCAGGCCCACGTCGTCCAGGACGATCTGAGCGGCATCCAGACGGCGCAGTGCGTCGGTCAGCACCGCCGCCCCGCCGCTGACCGGCATGATCAGCGAATGCCGGTGGACATCCAGCATGGGCTTGCCCACCCCGAGCGGCTCAAGCAGCACGCCGGCGGCAGCCAGCTGGGCCGCATCGTCCACGGTGATCTCGAGACGCTCGCCGCCGACCTGAGCCTTGAGCTGGTCGGCACTGCCCTCCGCGATGATCTTGCCGTGGTCGATCACCACGATGTTGTCGGCGAGCACGTCCGCCTCCTCGAGGTACTGGGTGGTCAGCAACAGCGAGGTGCCCCCGGCGACCAGTCCCTGGATGACCTCCCACATGTCGACCCGGCCCCGGGGGTCGAGCCCGGTCGTCGGCTCATCAAGGAAGAGGACCGGCGGGTCGGCCACCAGAGCGCCGGCGAGGTCCAGTCGCCGGCGCATACCACCCGAGTACGTCTTCGACATCCGGTCGCCGGCATCCTCCAGACGGAACTGCGCCAGCAGCTCCCGGGCGCGATCACGGCTCGCTTTGCGGCCGAGGTGGTAGAGCCGGCCGATCATGTCGAGGTTCTCGAAGCCGGTCAGGTACTCGTCGACGGCTGCGTACTGGCCGCTGAGGCCGATCCGTCGCCGGACCTCCCGCGGGTTCTTCAGCACATCCACGCCGGCCACCTCGGCGGTGCCGGAGTCGGGGGTGAGCAGTGTCGCCAGGATACGGACAGCGGTTGTCTTGCCGGCGCCGTTGGGACCCAGCAGACCAAGGACGGAACCAGTCGGCACCGTCACGTCTATGCCATCCAGGGCTTTGACCTCGCCGTAGTGCTTGACGAGTCCCCGGGCCCTCACAGCATCTGTCACAGCAGAACTCTGTCATGGAGCCAGGACCGTGACCAGAGAACTCAGCTGAACGTCAGGACATATCCCTGGCTGCGCAGCGTGCTGAGGATCTCTTCGCAGTGCGCTGTGCCCTTGGCCTCGAGCTGCACGGCGATCTCGACCTCGTCCACCCGCAGCGTCGCACTGGTGCGCACGTGCTCGATGTCCACCACGTTGGCGTCGGCGCCGGCCAGGTCGGCCAGCAGCCCCGCCAGGGCGCCCGGGTGGTCAGGGACGCGCACCCGGAACTGGAGGTATCGCCCGGCGATGACCAGGCCGTGACGGATGATCCGCAACAGCAGCAGCGGGTCGATGTTCCCGCCGGACAGGACAGCGACGACAGGCCCGTCATACACGCCCTTGCCTGCGTCGAGCAGCCGCGCTACCGCCGCCGCGCCAGCCGGCTCCACCAGCTGCTTTGCCCGTTCGAGCAGGAACAGCACGGCTCTGGAGAGCGTGTCCTCGCTGACCGTCTCGATCGAGTCGACCAGCTCGCGGACGATGGCGTACGGCACCTCTCCAGGGCAGCCCACGGCGATGCCATCGGCCATCGTGGCCATCGAGGTCAGCGGCACGGGATGGCCGGCGGCCAGCGACGCGGGGTAGGCCGCGGCCAGCTCCGCCTGGACCCCGACGATCCGGACGTCGGGCTTCCTGGCCTTGACTGCGGTCGCGATACCAGCCAGCAGCCCGCCGCCACCCGCGCTGACGATGATGGTCCTTACGTCCGGGCACTGCTCGAGAATCTCCAGCCCGCAGGTTCCCTGACCAGCGACGATGTCGGGGTGGTCGAACGGATGGATCAGGACAGCGCCCGTCTCTGCCTCGAACTGGCGTGCCCGCACGAGACACTCGTCGATGCTGGTGCCGAGCTGTTCGACCTCGGCGCCATACCCGCGGGTCGCCATCAGCTTGGGGATCGGCGCGCCCAGCGGCATGAAGACGGTCGAGGCGATGCCGAGCAGCTTGGCCGCAAGTGCGACGCCCTGGGCGTGGTTCCCGGCGCTGGCCGCCACCACCCCACGGGCCTTCTCCTGCGCAGTCAGCCGGGACATCCGGGTGTAGGCGCCACGGATCTTGAAGGACCCTGCCCTGTTGAGGTTCTCGCACTTGAGGTGGACGTCACCGCCGACCCGGTCGGACAGCGCCTGGCTGAACTCCAGGGAGGTCGGGCTGACGATGCCGCTGAGCAGATCCCGGGCAGCAAGCACGTCGTCGACGGTGACGGGCAGCCCTGCCCTGAGCACTGGAGACGTTGATGCCATGCGTGAAGGCTACCCGCGCCAGCGTCAGGAAAAGTCCACAGTCTCCGAAACCAGGACCCGCCGGGCAACCCTGGCAGCGACCTCTGCACCATGACCCTGCGCCTCCGCCAGCAGGCCGGCAGCGAACAGCAGGTATGCCGAGTCCACCGTGACGGCTGCCTGGGTCGGGACCTTCCAGCCGCCGCCGACATCAGTGGTCACGGCCCGCAGCACCTGGTCCTGGCGTGCCTTGGTGCTGTGCCTGAGGACCCCGCCGGAGCCGATGACGTGAGCCAGCCGGGCCAGCGGACGGGCTGACTCCCCGGGGTGGGCCGGGCGGGCATGGCGCCGGACCGCGGTCTGGGCGGCCACCCGCGCCAGGGTCAGGTCCAGCTCGGCCTCCCGCTCATCCTGCGGCAGGCAGGCCGGGCCGGCCTCGACGTGTTCGGCCCACCGCCGCAGCGACTCGAGGTCGACGGTATCGGTGCCGGACAGCAGGTGCTCGGCACCGGCCGCCTCGGCGATACCGAGGGCGTTCCAGCGCATCCCCAGATCGCCCTCGACCGTCCGGGCGTGCCAGAGCGGGGCCACCACCTCCTTGCGCAGGGTGGCGTCCTCGCCTTCGGGACTGATCACCGAGTAGACGTCGGTGGTGGCCCCGCCGATGTCGAAGACCATCACGTCCCCGTCAGCGGCGGCCGCCAGCGCCTCGACCCCAGCCAGCATCGCGTCGGGGGTGGCCGCCCGCACCATCGAGGCAAACTCGGGGCCTCTGGACAGGTGCTTGCCGCCAATGACGTGCCGCAGGAACATCTGGCGGATGGCCGCGCGGGCGCCGCCGGGGTTGATCTCGCCGATCTGAGGGAGCACGTTGTCGGTCAGGATGAACCGCCGGCCAGCCGACTCCAGCGCGAGCGCGACCTCGGCCCGGGCCTCGACGTTGCCGGCCACCACGATCGGGGCCCGCATCCGGGCCCTGGCAAGCCGGGAACCGTTGTGCAGCAGCACCTCTGCATTGCCGCCGTCGGTCCCGCCCACCAGCAGGATGACGTCAGGCCGGGTGGCCCGCAGCGCCGCCACCGCAGCCGTGGTCATCGGCCCGGCAGCAACGTGCACGATCTTGGCGCCGGCACTGAGCCCGACCCGGTGGCCGGCCTCAGCCGTGACCGAACGCTCATAGCCCACGACCGCCAGCCGCAGGCCGCCCCCGGCGCTGGAGCAGGCCAGCACCTCCGCGGCCGGCGGGTGGCCGGCCGCGGCCAGAGACCGGCAGATCGACCGGTAGCCGTCAAGGACGTCGGTGCTGATGGTCGTCGGAAGAGACGCCGAGGCCAGCAGGCCGGCGTTCGTCGTGCCCTCGGTGTCGATCAGGACAGCCTTGGTGAAGGTCGACCCGAAGTCGACACAGAGGACCGCGGTCAAGCGGCGCTCTTGGCAAGTGCGCGGTCGAGGTCGTCGACCAGGTCCTCGACGTTCTCGATCCCGGTGGACAGGCGCACCAGGTCAGCGGGCACCTCGAGCTCGGTCCCGCGGACCGAGGCGTGCGTCATCCGAGCCGGGTGCTCGATCAGCGACTCGACCCCGCCGAGGCTCTCACCAAGGGTCCAGACCTCCGTCGCGCCGCAGAGGTCGACCGCCTGCTGCTCGCCGCCGGCCACCTGGAAGGAGACCATGCCGCCGTAGCGCTTCATCTGCCGGGTGGCCACGTCGTGACCCGGATGCGAGCTCAGACCCGGGTAGTGCACGGCGGTCACGGCCGGGTGTCCCAGCAGGAACTCGACGACCTTCTCGGCGTTGTCACAGTGGCGATCCATCCGCACGCCGAGCGTCTTCAGGCCGCGAAGGACCAGCCAGGCGTCGAACGGGCCGGCGATCGCGCCCATCGAGTTCTGGTGGAAGGCGATGCGCTCCCCGGCATCCTCGAACCCGGGCACGGCAATCGTCCGCGCCGTGACCACAGCACCGCCGACCACGTCGCTGTGCCCGCCGCAGTACTTCGTGGTCGAGTGCATGACAACGTCTGCGCCCAGCGCCAGCGGCTGCTGGAGGTACGGCGTGGCGAACGTGTTGTCCACCGCGAGGATGGCTCCGGCGTCGTGAGCCACCGCAGCGAGCGCGGTGATGTCGGCGATCCCCAGCATCGGGTTGGTCGGCGTCTCGACCCAGATGATCTTGGTCTGGCCGGGGCGGATCGCGGCCCGCACCTCGTCGAGGTCGGAGATGGTGGCGATGGAGTGCTCGACGCCCCAGGGGAGGGCGACCCTGTTCATCAGCCGGTAGGTGCCGCCATAGGCATCGGCGGGAACGACCACGTGGTCACCCGGGTGGAGAAGGGACCGGATCAGGGTGTCCTGCCCGGCCAGGCCGGAGGCGAAGGCGAAACCGCGGCCACCGCCCTCGATCGCCGCGAGACAGCTCTCCAGCGCGGTACGGGTCGGGTTGGCCGAGCGGCTGTACTCGTAGCCACCCCGCAGGCCGCCTACGCCGTCCTGCTTGTAGGTCGAGACCTGGTAGATCGCCGGCACCACGGACCCGGTCGCGAGGTCGGGCTCCTGCCCGGCATGGATCGCCCGGGTGTTGAACCCGGCGTCGGAGAGGGGGGGATGCGGGGCCTGTGACGGTGTGGCAGTCATGGCGACAAGGCTACGCGAGCCACCCGGATGCCCGGTCAGCCATCGACGGAGGGTGACAGCACCGGACAGCCACAGGACGAGCGGATGACCAGCTGGGTCCGGACCAGCCGGGCGCCGCCCACCGGATCCTGCCCGCTGACCCGGGCCCGCAGAACCTCGGCTGCGAGCCGGCCGAGGTCGCGGATCGGCTGGCGCACGGTCGTCAGTGCCGGGGAGACGTACCGCGCGGCCAGGATGTCATCCCATCCCACGACCGCCAGGTCCTCGGGGAGGCTCACCCCGTGGTCCTGAAGACGCTTCATGATCGCCAGGGCGAGGTCGTCGCTGGCGCAGACGAGCCCGTCGACCTTGACCCGGCGCCGCAGGATCTCGTCGGCGACCTGGATCCCGGCGCCCTCGAGCAGAGGTACCCGCAGCGGACGGCGACGCAGGGGCAGGTCTGCGACGACATGAGCCGTGCGGAACCCGGCGTACCTCTGAGCCACATCGAGCGAGATGTCCGGATCGCCGACGAAGACCAGGTGCGAGCGGCCATGGCCCAGCAGGTGCGAGGTGAGCAGAGCGGCGTTGGCCAGGTTCTCGCCCCGAACGGTGTCGCAGCCGGAGACCTCGTGGCGGCCGAGCAGCACCACAGGCTGCCCACGCGCCAGGTCGTGGACCACTGGGTCGGGCACCGTGTTGGCGCCGACAGCCAGGCCGTCGACCCGTCTGCCGAGCTCACGCAGCGCATCGGAGGCGTCATGGCGACGGCGGACCACCAGGAGGGCAACACCCTGACCGAGCTCTGCGGCCGCCGACCCAAAACCCATCGCCAGCTCCGAATGATAGGAGCTGGTCAGGTCCGCCAGCACCAGCCCGTAGGCATCGTGGCGGGTCTGCGTAGCTGCCTGAGCCCGGGCGGGCCTCGAGTAGCCAAGGTCGCGGGCGGCGGCCATCACCCTGGCGCGGGCCGCCCCGGACACCGGACCGCTTCCCATCAGCACCCGGGAGACTGTGGCCGTCGAGACTCCGGCCCGCGTCGCGACAGCGCGGATCGTCACTGCGTCGGGTTCACGATCCTGTGCCATGTCCGGCCTCCCCGACCCCTGGTCCGGCCGGGCCGCACTCCCCGAGAGTCATGACGTCCTCACAGCCCGATCCTGACAGACCGGGCACCGGATCGGCTATCCCTCCTCCCGGGGGTCCCCCGTTCGGTCGAATCGTGTGAGACTGGAGACGTGTTTGGATCAACGAAGCGCACCCTGACCACTGCTGACGACGCTCTGCCCGGCCGGAGTACGCCCCTGCCCGACATCCTGGAGCGCCATGAGGTGCTCGGCGCGTCGATGCTCGGTCCCTGGCCGGACGGCACCCAGGTGCTGTACGTCGCGATGGGCTGCTTCTGGGGCGCCGAGCGCATCTTCTGGAGGCTGCCCGGCGTGCTGACCACCGCCGCCGGCTATATGGGGGGGTTCACCCCGAACCCCACCTACGAAGAGGTCTGCAGCGGACGCACCGGACACACCGAGGCAGTGCTCATCGCCTATGACCCAGCGCTGACCTCGGCGGAGCTCCTGCTCAAGGAGTTCTGGGAGAACCACGACCCGACGCAGGGCTTCCGCCAGGGCAACGACCTGGGCACCCAGTACCGCAGCGCGATCTACTGGTCGGCGCCCGACCAGCAAGCAGCCGCTGAGGCCACCCGCAAGGCATTCCAGGTCGTTCTGCAGGACCACGGCTTTGGCGTCATCACCACCGAGATACGGTCTGCTCGCGACGCGGGCCCGTTCTACTACGCCGAGGGCTACCACCAGCAGTACCTGTACAAGAACCCTGGCGGCTACTGCAACCACGGCCCGAACGGGATGACCTGCCCGGTGGGCCTGGTCCGTCAGGACCAGGCGCCGGCCCAGACGGATGTCCGTCCACCAGCCTGACCGGCAGCCGTCGGGTGAAGCCTTCTCTTTCGAGGTCCTGCGACGTTTCCCGGATCTCGAGGCTGAGAACCTGGTCGCGGTCGATGCCACCGACCGACTCGTCCTGGCCGAGGCCGCCACCGCCCTGATGGCCACCGCTGCGGCCGACGGGACCGGGCAGGGGCCGGGCCGGGTCACCGTGGTGGGAGACCGCCATGGCGCGATGACCCTGGGCGCGATGGCTCTGCATGGCGCTCGGGACGTCCGGGTCCATCAGGACTCACTGACCGGCGAGCACGCCCTGGCTCACAATGCCACCAGGGTCGGGACTGCCTCCGGGTTCCGCCAGCTCCCTTTGACTGCAGAGCTTTTCACCCGCGCCGTCGTCGTCATCGGCCAGCTCCCCAAAAGTCTGGATGCCCTGCGTGAGATCAGCCAGCTGGCCGCGGGCCACGCCGGCCGGGACGTCACGCTGTTTCTCGGCGGACGGGTCAAGCACATGACCCGAGCCATGAACGAGGTGCTGGGCGACAGCTTCACCGACGTGCGAGCGTCCCTGGCGCGCCAGAAGTCGCGCGTCCTGATCGCCAGCGGCCCGCGGCCGGGGGCCGGCCGCGGGCACGATGCAGATGGGGCGACGGCCTACCCGCTCCGGCAGCATCACCTCGACCTGGACCTGTGGGTCTGCGCGCACGGCGCGGCCTTCGCGGGAACCAAGATCGACATCGGAACCCGCTTCCTGCTGACGTTTCTCGGCCGGATGCACCCCGGCGCCACCTCTGCCGTGGACCTGGGGTGCGGCACCGGCGTCATCGCCGTGGCCCTGGTCAGGGCCCGCCCGGGGCTGAGCGTGCTGGCCACGGACGAGTCGGCAGCGGCAGTGTCCTCGGCCACGGCCACCATGGCAGCGAACGGGCTGGCCGGCAGGGTCACCGTCCTGCGCGACGACGCGTTGTCGACGCTGCCGGATGCCAGCGTCGACCTGATCGTGTGCAACCCCCCGTTCCACCTGGGCACGACCGTGCATTCCGACGCCTCGGTGAAGCTGTTCGAGGCCGCCGGCCGGGTCCTGCGGCCGGGAGGCCAGCTGTGGACCGTCTTCAACTCCCACCTGCCGTACGAACCGCAGCTGACCCGCGCGGTCGGGCCGACCCGTGTCGCGGGCCGTAACCCGAAGTTCACGGTGACAGTGTCCACGAGGCCGGCGCAAGGTCGGCCACGGCAGAGCTGGTCAGCTCGAGGCTGAAGACCTACCGGCGGCAGGCTCCGGGACCATGTGGGCCAGGGAGATCGGTGCCGGACGCTCCCACACGGCAAGGACGAGGAACGACAGCGCACCGACACGGGACGACAGGGCACCGACGAGGGACGGCCGATCTGAGCATGGTTGCTCATGCTTTCGGCCCTGCCTGCGGCCAGAATGAGAGGATGCCAGCCAAGCCGCCACCCCTGAGCTTTGCAGCGCGGGTCAGTGCGGCCACGCCGCCGGACCGGGACCGGTTCATCGACGCCGTTCGGGCCGGCAGCCTGCTCGTCGTGGTGCTCGGCCACTGGCTGATGGCGACCGTGGTCGTCCAGGGCGACCAGATCACCGGCGCCAACGCGCTGACCTCGATCCCGGCGCTTCAGCTCGCGACCTGGCTGTTGCAGGTCATGCCACTGTTCTTCATCGCCGGGGGATTCTCCAACATCACGGTCTGGCGCAGCCTGCGTCGTCGCGGCGGCGGGTACTGCGAGTACCTGCAGGGCCGGCTCGTCCGCCTGCTCCGGCCGACCCTGGTCTTCGTCCTCTTCTGGCACCTGGCACTGCCGGCAGCCGGTGCGCTGGGGATGAGCCAGAACCGTGTCGACGTCATCGGGTTCCTGCTCGGCCAGCCGCTGTGGTTCCTGGGGGTCTACGTCGCCACGACCGCGCTCGCGCCCGCGATGGCGCTCTGGCATGAGGCCAGCCCCCGAGTAGCCCTGGTCACCCTGATGGTCGCCGCGGTGGTGATCGACTGGTTCCGTCTCGGCCTGACGATGGAGAGCGTCGGCTACCTCAACCTGGCAGTCGTCTGGCTCTTCGCCCAGCAGCTCGGATTCTGGTACGCCGATGGCTCGTTCGCCCGGCTCTCCCGACGAACGCTGTGGATCATCGTGGCTAGCGCCTTTGCCGCTCTGGTGGCGCTGACGACCTGGGGCCCGTACCCGATGAGCATGGTCGGCATGCCGGACGAGACGTCCAACATGACTCCGCCGACCATCTGTCTGCTGGTGCTGTCCGTGGCGCAGATGGCCCTGGCCATGCTGGTGCGCGACCGGGCCTCAGCCTGGCTCCGGCGGCCAATGCCGTGGGCCGCTGTCGTCCGGTTCTCATCCATGGCGATGACCGTCTATCTCTGGCACCTGTCGGTGCTCGTGCTGGCGTTCCTGGCCCTGGTCGGTCTGGGCGTCGACCTGCCGGCGCCTGGGTCCGGGCTGTGGTGGCTGACCAGGCCGTTCTGGCTGCTCGGTCTCTGCCTGGTCCTGGCCGTGGTCGCGACCCTGCTCTCCCCGCTCGAGCGCGCCAAAGGCACGTCGAAGGTCCCGGTGCCCGGGCAACCCCGGAGCACCTCAACGGCCCTCTTGAGCACCACCACCTCCGGCCTCGGAGCCGCGCTGATCTCGTTCGGGCTGCTGGGATACGTCGCGAGTGGTCTCGAACCTGCGCCTCACGGCAGCAGCATGCTCCTGCTCGTGCCGGTAGACCCGCTCCAGAACACGGCCTGCGTGCTGGTGGGCTTCACCCTCTCCGGCCTGGCGGCGAGATGGTCCGAGACCAGACACAGCCCACGGGCCACTCTCAACCACTAGCCACCTGGACCGCTGGCCAGGCGGCATCGCGGGCCACGCGGGCCACGCGGGCCACGCGGCATCGGGCCGCCTCAGAGGCTGGACGTCTCAGTCGACGAGGAAGCCCAGCAGGTCAGCGCGGGTCAGCACGCCGACCGGCTTGCCGCCGCTGATCACCAGAATCGCGTCTGCGGTCTCCAGGACGTGACGAGCCGTCGACACCGGCTCCCCGTCACCAACCAGTGGCAACGTCGGGCTCATGTGCTTGCCCACCTGGTCCGCCAGGTGGGCCGTGCCCGCAAAGAGCGCCGCCAGCAGGTCGCGCTCGCCCACTGAACCGGCCACCTCGCCGAGCACGACGGGTGGCTCCGAGGTGACCACAGGCATCTGCGAGACGCCGTACTCGCGAAGGATCTCGATGGCGTCGCGGACCGTCTCGGTCGGGTGTGTGTGCACCAGCGAGGGCAGGTCGCCGGACTTGCCCTTGAGAACCTCGCCGACCGTCCGTCCGCCGTCTTCGTGCATGAAGCCGTAGGACGACATCCAGGCGTCGTCGAAGATCTTCGACAGATAGCCCCGGCCGCCGTCTGGCAGGAGCACCACGACAACGGCGTCGGCCGGCAGGTCGCGGGCCGCATGCAGGGCGGCGACGACCGCCATACCGCAGGAACCGCCGACCAGCAGGCCCTCCTCGCGGGCCAGCCTCCGGGTCATCGCGAAGGAGTCGGCGTCCGAGACCGCGATGACCTGGTCCACCAGGGAGGGGTCGTAGGCGGCCGGCCACATGTCCTCGCCCACCCCCTCGACGAGGTATGGACGGCCGGTGCCGCCGGAGTAGACCGACCCCTCGGGGTCCGCGCCGACGATCTGGACCCTGCCGCCATCGCGGTCGGACGAGATCTCGCGCAGATACCTGCCGGTGCCGGTGATGGTGCCGCCGGTGCCGACTCCTGCGACGAAGTGGGTGACCTTGCCCTCGGTGTCGGCCCAGATCTCCGGACCGGTCGAGAGATAGTGGCTCATCGGGTTCTCGGGGTTGGAGTACTGGTCGGGTTTCCAGCCCCCCTCGATCTCCCTGGCCAGCCGGTCGCTGACCGAGTAGTACGAGTCCGGGTGTTCCGGCTGCAGGGACGTCGGGCACACGACCACCTCGGCGCCATACGCCTTGAGGACGTTGCGCTTGTCCTCACTGACCTTGTCGGGGCAGACGAACACGCATCTGTACCCGCGGCGCTGGGCGACCAGGGCCAGCCCGACCCCGGTGTTGCCAGAGGTGGGCTCCACGATGGTGCCACCGGGTTTGAGCTCACCGGAGGCCTCCGCAGCATCCATCATCCGGACGGCGATGCGGTCCTTGACCGACCCACCGGGATTGAGGTACTCCACCTTGGCCAGCACGGTGCAGGCGATCCCGTCAGTAACGGTGTTGAGCTTGACGAGGGGCGTGTTCCCGACCAGGTCGGCGATGTTTTCGGCGTACTTCACCCGGCTATGCTCTCAGACTCCCGACCTGGCCGGAGACGGCCCATCTGCCGCGGCACAGCCGGGCACGAAGGCCGGGGCCAGGCCGTTAACGTAAGACGACACCACCATCAGTTCGCCAAGACATGACACAGTAACTCGATAAGCGTGACTCGATAAGCGTGACTCGATAAGCGTGACTCGATAAGCGTGACTCGATAAGCGTGACTCGATAAGCGTGACTCGATAAGCACAGAGGCTGAGGGGCATGGGCAGGGCACGACGCGCACGCAAGATCGCGGCCACGGCAGCCTATGGGGGCGGTGTGGGGGCCGCGGGCATCGGCGCGCTCGGAGTGGTCGGCTACGGCGTGCTCAAGGTCGAGGCGCTGCTGGCCCGGCGGATCGTCGGCCAGCCCTTCGAAGGCGCCCCGGACGACGACGGACGATACGGCTCCGGGCTGGGCTATCCCGTCCAGCTCCTCGTGCTCGGCGACAGCAGCGCGGCCGGGATGGGCGCCGAGACGGCGCAACAGACGGTCGGCGCCATCATCGCCAACGGCGTCTCCGCGCTGAGCGGGCGGCCCGTCGAGCTGACCAACGTCTCCGTCATCGGCGCCGAGTCCTCGGGCCTGGGCCCGCAGCTCCACAATGCCCTCGAGAAGGTGGCGAACCCAGACGTCGCGGTCATCCTGATCGGCGCCAACGACGTGACCCACCGCATCGACAAGTCCCTGGCCGTCCGGCACCTCGAGCAGACGGTCAGCGCCCTTCGGGCCACCGACTGCGAGGTCATCGTCGGAACCTGCCCCGATCTGGGCACCATCGAGCCGGTGGCCCAGCCCCTGCGACTCCTGGCTCGTCGCTGGAGCCGGGATCTAGCCGCCGCCCAGACCGTCGCCGTGGTCGGGGCCGGTGGCCGTACCGTCTCCCTGGGCGACCTGCTCGGCCCGGAGTTCGCCACGTCCCAGCGAGAGATGTTCAGCCACGACGGTTTCCACCCCTCCCCGGCCGGCTATGCGCGGGTAGCCTCGGCCCTGCTGCCCAGTGTCTGCGATGCCATGGGCCTGTGGTCGACTCCGAACGACCGCCGCCCGGACTCACGGCGCGGCGAGCGGGTCGGACCTGTCGCAGTGGCTGCCGTGCAGGCGGTCCGGGAAGCCGGCACCGAGGTCAGCGCAACGGCGGTGGGGGGCCAGCAAGGCGGCCCCCGAGGCCGGTGGGCGATGATCCTTCGCCGTCACCGCCGACCGGTCACCGACCGCAGCGAGCTCGCCGACGCGGCAGAACCCGCCGATACCCGCTCTGGTGATGCCGAAAGGGCCGATAACGGTGCCCCGGCAGGAGACGAAACACACATCCCGAGAGCCGCCGCACCCCAATAGCATCGACGGCGAGGTCGAAGACCACCCGCCGTGAAGACCTTATCGTGCTGTATCTCCTCAGGGAGCCGCCTCACCTCACCCGACCCACCACCTCACCTGACCGACCACCTCATCTGCCGTGTCACTGAGAAGGAAACGAGGAATCATGACCGAAGCCGTCATCGTCTCCACCGCCCGCAGTCCGATCGGCCGGGCGTTCAAAGGCTCCCTGAAGGACGTCCGCCCCGACGATCTGGCGGTCACCGTGATCGCCGCCGCTCTTGCCAAGGTCCCCGGCCTGGATCCCCGGCTGGTCCAGGATCTCTACCTCGGCTGCGCCGAGCCGTCCGGCGAACAGGGCGCGAACATGGCCCGCGTGGTCGCAGTGCTCGCCGGCCTCGACCACCTCCCCGGCGCCACGGTCAACCGTTTCTGTGCGTCCTCGGTGCAGACCACCCGGATGGCCTTCCACGCCATCAAAGCCGGCGAGGGCGACGTCTTTATCAGCGCCGGCGTCGAGTGCGTCTCGCGCTACACCGACTTCTCTGGGGCCGGCGGCGCCAAGTCCGACACCCAGAACCCGAAGTTCGCGGCAAGCCAGGCCCGCAGCGCCCAGATGGCCATCGACAACACTGTCTGGACCGACCCTCGCGAAGAGGGGCTGCTGCCCGACGTCTACCTCTCGATGGGGCAGACCGCGGAGAACGTGGCCACCAGCCGAGGTATCTCGCGAGCCCGCCAGGACGAGTGGGGCGTGCTCAGCCAGAACCGTGCCGAGAAGGCCATCGCGGACGGCTTCTTCGCCAGGGAGATCATCCCGGTCACCACGCCGGACGGCACCGTCGTCTCCGCCGATGACGGCCCCCGCGCCGGTGTCACGCTCGAGGCCGTATCCGCGCTCAAGCCCGTCTTCCGCGAGACCGGCACCATCACCGCGGGCAACTGCTGCCCGCTGAACGACGGTGCGGCAGCGCTGGTGATCATGAGCGATGCCAAGGCCCGTGAGCTGGGCCTGACCCCGCTGGCCCGGGTCATCTCCACCGCGGTGACCGGCCTCTCCCCCGAGATCATGGGCCTGGGCCCGGTGGAGTCATCTCGTCTGGCACTGGCTCGGGCAGGCATGTCCATCAACGACATGGACCTGATCGAGATCAACGAGGCCTTCGCCGTGCAGGTGCTGGCCTCGATCGACGACCTGGGCATCGACCCGGACAAGCTCAACGTGCACGGTGGCGCGATCGCCCTGGGCCACCCGTTCGGCTCCACCGGCGCCCGGATCACGACCACCCTGCTCAACGGCCTCTCTGCCCGCGATGGCCAGTTCGGGCTCGAGACGATGTGCATCGGCGGTGGCCAGGGCATGGCCATCATCTACGAACGCCTCAGCTGAGGGACGCCGGTCAGCGCAGCTCCCGGCGCAGGCTCGCCAGATCTGCTTCCAGCGCCTCACCCTCCTGGCCTGCTGCGCTCGCGTCGAAGACCAGGACGGTGAGCTGGTCCATCAGGGTTGCCGGGCCGTGGTCGGGGACCTCGGCGAGCGGGGCTCCGGTGGCCGCGGCAACCTGGTCGGCCAGGGACTGGGCAAGGGCGCGGACCTGGCCGGCATACGACAGCGCGTGGTCCAGAGGCAGCTGACGCCACCGCCGGACCACGCGCTCAAGCTCTGTCGAGACCTTCTGGGAAACGGGGGTTCTCGGGGTCTGCGGCAGGGTCACTGACGCAGACGGGCCAGCAGACGCAGGATCTCGAGGTAGAGCCAGACCAGGGTGACGATCAGGCCGTGGGCCAGCAGCCAGGAGTACTTCTCGGGCAGCTCGGCCTTGACCGCACGGTCGACCGAGTCGAAGTCGATGGCCAGCGAGTAGGACGCCAGGCCGACACCCAGCGCCGAGATGGCGATACCCAGCGGGCCGGTGCCGCCGATACCAAAGCCGCTGCCCCCGCCCAGGAGCGCAACGACCAGGTTGACCAGGCCGAAGAGCAGGTAGCCGATGAGCGCCATGCCAAAGATGCGGCGGGACTTGTCGGTCACCTTGATCAGGCCGAACTTCCAGCCCACGAACATGCCGGCGAAGGTGCAGAGCGTCGCGATCACCGCGGTGGAGACAATGCCCGGGTACATCTTGTTGAAGACGACGCTGATCGTGCCGACGACAACGCCTTCCAGGGCCGAGTAGAGCACGATCAACGGCACGTTGATGGTCTTCTTGAAGGCGATGGCCAGGCCGACCCCGAGCCCGGCGAGCATGGCGCCGAGCATCACGGCCATGGCCAGACCGGTGTCTCCCTGATGGGCCGTGGCGTAGTTGTCCGTCGCGATCCAGGAGGCGGCAGCGACGACGACCAGGAGGCTGAAGAGCCCGAGGGTCTTCATCACCACGTCGTCCAGGGTCACCCGCCGCATCTGCACCGGGCGCGCCGACGGCTGGTTGTAGAGGTCCTGGAGCTGCTGGGAGTTGAGGTTGTCCTGCACGCCGCTTCCGGCGCTCGCCGCGGTGGCCGAGGTCCCGCGATCAAAAGTGGCGTAGTCGCCCTTGGTGATCTGCTTGTCGAGCCGGTCGAAAACCGGGTTTGCCATTCTCTTCCTCCAGCGCGTGGGGCCGCCCGATGGCGGTTCTCTCCTCAGATACGGTATCTGTTCTCAGAGCCGGTATCTATCTACAGGTTCAAAGGTTGCCGGTCGCCGGAAGTTCCCGACGCACCGGCCGACGTCTCTGACAGCGGTGTCCCCGACGGGTCTCGAACCCGCACTGGAGCGATTTTAAGTCGCCTGCCTCTGCCATTGGGCTACGGGGACAGAGGTCAGGCTACAGATAAGTGCGGCGAGGATGTACGCCGTGGGGCCCGGTGACCCGGTCCAGAAAGAGCAGCCCGTTGGTGTGGTCTATCTCGTGCTGCAGCGCTACGGCCTCGAAACCGTCGGTGACGACCTCCACCCACTCCCCGGTCAGCGGGAGCTGGCCGCGGACCACCAGGCGCCGGCCCCGGGCGACGTCCCCGGTGAAGTCGGGGACCGACATACAGCCCTCGCGTCCGCGCTCCTTGCGGGTGGCGCTGATGACCACGGCGTTGCACAAGGCAAAGGCTCCATGACACGTGCGGGTCTTGGGATGGCCGGAGACGTCGACGCTGAACACCCTTGCTGCGACACCGATCTGCTGGGCGGCCAGGCCGACGCACCCCGGCGAGACCGCCTGGGTAGCCAGCAGGTCAGCGACCAGCCCGATCGTGGAGGGGTCCGCCGGGTCCACGTCAGCGCCGGGCCTGGACAGCACCGGGTCCGGCGCACGGACCACGTCACGGACGGTGCCCGCCGGCATCTGTGGCATCGGTGGCATGGCCGGCATCGGGGGCATGGCCGGCAGCGCCCGGGGCTCGCCCGGGCTCACGAGCGCCTCACAACAGGTCGTCGTCGCTCGGCGAGAGATGGACCTCGACGCCCAGCTCGTCGGCCGCGCCCCTCAGCTCAGCCTGCAGGCCGGCCACGGAGGTCTCCCTCGGCAGCTCCAGCTCGGCGGTCAGGACGTAGAGCCCCTCGACCAGACGGGTGCCGAGGTCGACGATGTTGGCGCCGTGCCGGGCGACCACGGCGGTGATCGTGGCCACGATCCCGGGCCGGTCCGAGCCGTGCACCCGCAGAGAGTATGACGGGCCCCGGCCCTGCCGGCTGGCCGCGTCGTCCAGGACACGGGCGTTGATGACCAGCGCGCCACCGGCAGCCAGGGGGCGCAGGGCTGCCTCGACCGCCGCCGCGCCGGCACCGGTGTGCACCAGCAGGACCATGGCGAAATGACCACGCAAGAGAGTCATCGTGGAGTCCTCGAGGTTGCCGTGCAGGTCGGCCAGCGCCCCCGTCACGTCCGCCACGATCCCGGGCCTGTCATGCCCCAGCACGGTGACGGCGATGATCTCGTCTCTCATCCTTCGACGTTAGCGCGACTCACAGACCCGCGAGAACCTCGTCCAGCATCTGTTCGGTGAGCCGTCCGGTGAACGTGTTCTGCTGGCTGACGTGATAGCTGCCCACGAGCCGGATCGACCGGCCGGCCGTGGTGACCAGCAGGGTCTCGGCCCCGTGGGCGAACTGGGGCTTGGGGCGCCGGACCGCCCAGCCGAGCCGGCGGGCACTGGCCAGGGTGGCGTCCCAGGCGATGGCACCCAGCGCCAGCATCGAGCGCAGGCCGGGTGCGGTCAGCTCGAGGTCCCGGTCCAGCCAGGCCCCGCAGGTATGCCGTTCTGTCAGGTCCGGTTTGTTCGCCGGCGGGGCACACCGGACCGCGGCGATGATCCGCACCCCGGTCAGCGACTGGCCGTCGCCGGCGTGGGTACTGGTCGGCTGGCTGGCGTATCCGGCCCGGCTCAGCGCCGCATACAGCCAGTCACCGCTCCGGTCGCCGGTGAACATCCTGCCGGTTCGGTTGGTGCCGTTGGCGGCCGGCGCCAGGCCGACGACGAGGATCTGCGGCTCCGGGTCGCCGAAGCCGGGACCGGGGCGGCCCCAGTACGGCTGGTCGGCGAACGAGGCCCGTCTGCCTTCAGTGGCAACGGTCTCGCGCCACCGCACCAGCCGGGGACAGGCACGACATACCGAGACGACGGCATCCAGGTCAGCAACCGACACGGCCTTCCCGGCCAGCTGCCGCACCTGAGCTGCGCTTCGTGCCGCCGGTGTCAGCGCAGTCGCCGGATCGCCGGGCCAGCCGGCGCCAGGGGGAACCGGTGAGAAGAACAGCCCGCCGGCCACCGGATGCGGCAGCTCGTCGGCGATCACGGTGCAGTCCGGGGTCAGGCGATGGAGAGGGCGATGCCGTCGAGGATGTCGTGCTCGGAGGTCACTACCTCGGTGATGCCGGCCTCTCGTTCCAGGCGCTGGACGATCGTGCGCCAGACCAGGCCGCCGGCGCCGATCACGTCGACCCGCCCGGCGTGCAGGAACGGAAGCGCGGCCCGCTCCGCCCGGGGCATCCGCAGCAAGGACGTGCAGGCCTCGATCATCTGGGCCGTGGGCATCTGGGCGAGGTGGATCTGCTCAGGGTCATACCTGGGCAGCCTGAGCGCGTGAGCGGTGATCGTGGTGATCGACCCGGCGAGCCCGACCAAGGTCGAGATCCCCTGGAAGTCGACGTCCTCGGCTGCCTGGTCGATGGCCGCCTCGACGTCCGCGACCGCCGCGGCGATCTGTGCGGTGGTCGGCGGGTCGCTGCGGAGGTGACGCTCGGTCATCCGGACGCACCCCACGTCCACGGACCTCGCCTGCTGCACGTCGTCGGTGCCGCGGACGAACTCGGTGGACCCGCCACCCAGGTCGACCATGAGGTAAGGACCGGGAACTCCCTTGGCGCGCAGGTCGCCGGTGGCGCCCTGGAAGGACAGGGAGGCCTCCTGGTGACCGGTCACCACGTCAGGGGTGACCTGGAAGGAACCGAATGCCTCACGCACGCCGTCCACGAACTCCTGGGCGTTACGGGCATCGCGGGACGCCGAGGTCGCCACGAACCTGACTCTCTCGACGCCGTGCTCCGCGCACTGGGCGGCGTACTCACGGGCCTGGGCCAGGGTGCGGGCCATCGCGTCGGGAGCAATGACCCCGGTCTTGTCGACTCCGTGGCCCAGCCGGACGATCTCCATCCGCCGGAGAAGGTCGGTCAGCCTCCCCGAGCCGGGGTCGACGTCGGCAATCAGCAGCCGAATCGAGTTCGTGCCACAGTCGATCGCGCCAACCCGGGTCATCGCACGCTGCCTGCTTCGCTCTCGGGGACATTCTGGGGGTCGTTCTGGGGGTCGTTCTGGGGGTCGTTCTGGACGTCGCTGCGGGGAACGCAGGGCCCGGCCTTCCACCACTGGCCGAGGGCCTTCACTGCCTCGTCACCAAGGGGGTTGACGCCAGGACCGACGGCCAGGGAGTGGCCGACCAGCACATGCAGGCACTTGACCCGGCTCGGCATCCCGCCGGCGGAGATACCGTCAATCTCGGCGACCTGGCCCAGCTCGGCGCGGCGATGCAGGTAGTCCTGATGGGCCGTTCGGTAGGCCGCTGCCAGCTCTGGCTCGACGCCGAGTCGCTCGGTCATCTCGCGCATCATGCCGCTGCTCTCCAGGGTGCTGATCGCCCCGGTGAGCCGCGGGCAGGTCACGTAGAAGGTGGTCGGAAACGGCGTGCCGTCCGGCAGCCTGGGCTCGGTGCGCAGCACGTCCGGGCTCCCGCAGGGACAGCGGTGAGCCACCGCGGCGACGCCGCGCGGGACCCGGCCCAGCTGCTGATGCACCACACGGAGATCCGCTTCGCCGACCTGCTCGACGCGACCACTCATGGAGACGAAGGGGTCAGGCCGGGGGAGGTCGACGTCGGCCGGCCGGTGACCGGGTTCACCGGGGTGTCCGCTATCACCACGGACTGCCACAGCTGGCCGTACCAGGGGGTGTTGGCGGACGTCTTGACCGGGGCTGCGATCCGAGCCCCACCAGCCAGCACCGGGGCGGCCACCCCGTCAATCACGGTGAACGGCTTGTCCCCCACCCGGACGAGCTTGAGCCGCTCGCGTGCCTGCTGCTCGACGTAGGCCGGGTCGGTCCACTGCTGCTGCTCCTGCTGCAGGCCGGCGACAGTCCCCCGCTGCTGGGCGATCCGGTCGCGCAGCGCATTGATCTGGCTCTGCTGACTGAGCGTGGAGCGCAACGCCGGAATGAGCGTGATCGCCAGGACGACGAAGACCGACGCCAGAATTGCCAGGTTCTTGACGGATCGCGGAGCGTGCCGCTCCTCGGTCGGCCGACGTCCGCGAGGCGCGGCGGCAGGCCGGGTGGCCGGGCCCCTGGCAGCCGTGGAGCCGCCAGCACGCGACGAAGCGGCACGCCCATGGTTCTTGGGCGTACCGCCTGGTCGTCGCGTTGTCGCCACCGTTGCTGAGCCTCTCAGGCCTTGTCGCCGGCGACGGCCGCGGCCGTCGCGCCCTTGTACCGCGGGAAGGCTGAGACGCCGGCATACCGCGCCGCGTCGTCCAGCTCTTCCTCGATGCGGACCAGCTGGTTGTACTTGGCCACCCGCTCGGACCGGGCCGGGGCGCCGCTCTTGATCTGGCCGCAGTTGGTCGCCACGGCGAGGTCGGCGATGGTGGTGTCCTCGGTCTCGCCGGATCGGTGGCTCATCATGCAGGTATACCCGGCACGATGCGCCATGTCCACGGCATCCAGGGTCTCGGTCAGCGAGCCGATCTGGTTGACCTTGACCAGCATTGAGTTCGCCGAGCCGCCAGCGATGCCCTGGGCCAGACGCTCCGGGTTCGTGACGAACAGGTCGTCGCCGACGATCTGGACGACGTCGCCGAGCTCGGCGGTCATGGTGGCCCAGCCGTCCCAGTCGCTCTCGTCGAGCGGGTCCTCGATGGACAGCAGCGGGTATGCCTTGACGAGCTCGGCGTAGTACGCCGTCATCTCGGCAGAGGTGCGCGGCTGGCCCTCGAAGGTGTAGACGCCGTCGGTGCAGAACTCGGAGGCGGCCACGTCGAGGGCGAGGCCGATGTCGGTGCCGGGCTTGTACCCGGCCCGCTCGATCGCCTCGAGGATCAGGTCGAGGGCGGCCCGGTTGCTCTCGAGGTTCGGTGCGAAGCCACCCTCGTCGCCGAGACCGGTGGACAGCCCACGCTCCTTGAGCACGGACTTGAGCGAGTGATAGACCTCGGCGCCCCAGCGGAGTGCCTCGCGGAAGGTGGGCGCCCCGATCGGCGCGATCATGAACTCCTGGATGTCCACGTTCGAGTCGGCGTGCGAGCCACCGTTGAGGATGTTGAACAACGGGACGGGCAGAACGTGGGCGTTCGGGCCGCCCAGGTAGCGGAAGAGCGGCAGGTTCGCCGACTCTGCGGCCGCACGGGCCACTGCCAGCGAGACTCCCAGGATGGCGTTGGCGCCCATCGAACCCTTGTTGGGGGTGCCGTCGAGCGTGATCATCTCTGCGTCGATGAGCCGCTGCTCGCTGGCCTCGAAGCCGAGCAGTACCGGCCCGATCTCGTCGAGGACAGCGTCAACAGCCTGCCCGACACCCTTGCCCCCGTATCGCTTGGCGTCCTCGTCACGTCGCTCAACCGCCTCGAACGCGCCGGTGGAAGCGCCGGAGGGAACCGCTGCTCGGGCGACGGTCCCGTCGTCGAGAGCGATCTCGACCTCAACGGTCGGGTTTCCACGCGAATCGAGGATCTCGCGCGCGACTACTGCCTCAATACTGGCCACAAGACTCTCCTGCATATTGCCGGGATAGGAACATCTTGAGCCTAACGCGTGCCGCTGGGTCGACTCGTCACCGACCCGCACCAGCGCTTTTCCCCGCCGGCGGCTATACCTTGCTGCTCAGGGCGCGACGTCCAGCGAGCGGACCACTGTGCGTAGCGCAGCCTCCGGATCCTGACCATTCTCGCGCGCCTCCAGAACAAGGGCGAACAGCCGCGAACCAAGGTCGTCGCGAGCGGCAGCAGCCTCTGCCAGGTCGAGACGGCCGGCCGTCGACAGGCGCCCCGCCGCCTTGGCAGCCCTGGCCAGAGCAGGCAGAGCCTCGGGTATGCCGTCCAGGGGCAGGGTCCGATGCGGCTTCTCGACAGCCTTGAGCAGCTCCCAGCTGGCCGCCAGCTCGGCCGGCGTGCCTGCCTGGGAGTCCGCGAACACGTGCGGGTGACGCCGGACAAGCTTCTCGACGATGCCGCTCGCCACGTCGTCGATCCCGAACGGCGACTCGGTGTCTTCCTGACCCACCCGCGCGTGAAAGACGACCTGCAGCAGGAGGTCCCCGAGCTCCTCCACCATGTGCTGGCGATCCCCGGACTCGATGGCCTCGACCAGCTCATGGGTCTCTTCGATCGCATACGGGACCAGCGACTCGTGGGTCTGCTCGGCGTCCCAGGGGCAGCCGCCGGGCGAACGCAGCCGGTCCATCACGGCGACCAGGTCGAGCATCTTCGAGCCCGGGACGTCGTAGGAGCCCACCATGATCTCCACCTCGGGCGGATCCTCACGGCTGCTGACCTCGGCGGCCAGTGCATCGGTCAGGCCCGGGTCACCGTCCGCAGAACCGATCCAGACGACCTCGCCGTCGTCGGTCCGGTCCACCAGCAGACGGGCCAGGGCGCCGGTCTGCTGCTCGCCCAGAGAGGTGGCCGCGATACCGGACTCCTGAATCGCATAGAGCTGGCTCTCGTTCTCGTCCCTGGCCAGGACGTGGGCGGCGCTCGCGAGAGCGGTCCAGGCGTCGCGGGAGAACAGGCCGGGGGCGATCCGGGGAGTGCTGAGCAGGAGGGTGAGGCGGCGAAGCGTCACCGGGCCGTCAGCGCTCACTTGGCAACCGTTGACGGGCTGGTCTTGATCCAGTTGGGGGCACTGGGCAGCAGCGCGATCTTGGCACGGTCAAAGGTGCCGTAGCGAGGGTTCACGCTGACGTCAGCCTTGGCGAGCTTTGCCAGGATTGCCGTCTTGCTCGCCGTGCTCAGGTTCGGGATCTCCAGCTGCATCCGGACGAAGTCCATCGTGGCGGGCGACGGGTTCGGCACCTTGGCGATGACCTTGCGCGCCTCGGCGTCCGTCACCGTCTTGCCGGTGCGACTGGCCTCCGCGAGGACATACGGCGCGAGGATCAGGTTGACCAGGACGATGCCCGGCGTGAGCTTTGTCTGACCCTGGGCGATGGTGTTCAGCTCAGCCGAGACGGTCTGCACCTCCTTCTCGCTGATCGTGCTCCCGTCGACGATCGCCGCAGCGCCGGGGGCCTGGGAACCGCAGGCTGACAACGCCAGGGTCGCACCGAGCAGCACGGTCAGGGACCTCGCCGCGAATACCATCCGCGAGGTGCCGGTCGTGCCCAGCGTGGATCGGAGGTGCTGCGAGGGCGCCAAGGCCGTTCCTTTCATCGGTGCTGACCGGCTGCGACACGTGCCGCGTCCGCCAGGTTGTCAAGGAGAACCACGTCAATCAGGTCACTGGCCCAGCGCAGGACGGCGGTGTCACGCAGGGGCTGGCCGGCCACCCGTGCCGTCATCGGCCTGGGCACCAAGATCGTACGGACTGCATCCTTGACCAGCGAGCCCGGGTACAGCCGCTGGAGCCGGAGCTGCTGGCTCTCGGGAAGCTGGAGCGGCCCGAAACGCACGTAGCTGCCCTGGACGCCGATGTTGGCCACGCCGGCCGTACGGGCCACCGTGCGCAGGCGGGCCACCTCGAGCAGGTTGCGCACCGGCTCGGGCGGGGTGCCGAAGCGATCCTGCAGCTCGGCCTCTATCTCGGTCAGCCCGGACAGGTCCTGGACCGTGGCGAGCTTCTTGTAGGCCTCCAGACGCAACCGCTCCCCCGGCACGTACTCGTGAGGCAGGTGCGCATCAACGGGCAGCTCGATCTTGATCTCTGCGGGAGCAGCCTCGCCCCCCTCGCCCCGGAAGTCCGCCACGGCTTCACCGACCAGACGGATGTAGAGGTCGAAGCCCACGCCGGCGATGTGGCCGGACTGCTCACCGCCGAGCATGTTGCCGGCGCCACGGATCTCAAGGTCCTTCATGGCCACCGCCATCCCGGCACCGAGGTCGGTATGGCTGGCGATCGTGGCCAGCCGGTCGTGCGCTGTCTCGGTGAGCGGCTTCTCCGGCGGGTAGAGGAAGTAGGAGTAAGCCCGTTCGCGACCGCGGCCGACCCGGCCACGCAGCTGGTGAAGCTGGCTCAGACCGAGCACGTCGGCACGTTCCACGATGAGGGTGTTGGCGTTGGAGATGTCCAGGCCGTTCTCGATGATCGTGGTGCAGACCAGGACGTCGGACCGCTTCTCCCAGAAGTCGACGACGACCTGCTCCAGCTTGTGCTCGGCCATCTGTCCGTGAGCGGTGGCGACGCGTGCCTCGGGCACCAGCTCACGGATCCGGGCTGCGGCCTTCTCGATGGAGGCCACCCGGTTGTGGATCAGGAACACCTGACCCTCGCGCAGCAGCTCACGCCGGATCGCAGCGATGATCTGCTTCTCGTCATAGGCCCCGACGAAGGTCAGCACCGGGTGACGTTCCTCGGGCGGGGTGGCCAGGGTGGACATCTCGCGGATGCCGGTGACTGCCATCTCCAGGGTGCGCGGGATGGGGGTCGCCGACAGGGCCAGCACGTCAACGGCCGTGCGCAGGCGCTTGAGCTGCTCCTTGTGCTCGACGCCGAATCGCTGCTCCTCGTCGACCACCACCAGCCCGAGGTCCTTGAAGCGGATCTCGTTGCCCAGCAACCGGTGCGTGCCGATCACCACGTCGACGGTGCCGTCGGCCAGTCCCTTGACGACCGCCTTGGCCTCGGCATCGGACTGGAACCGGGACAGCGCCTTGACCACGACGGGGAACGGCGCGTAGCGCTCGGAGAACGTCTGGAAGTGCTGCTGGACGAGCAACGTCGTGGGCACCAGGATCGCGGCCTGCTTGCCGTCCTGGATCGCCTTGAACGCCGCCCGGACCGCGATCTCGGTCTTGCCGTAGCCGACGTCGCCACAGATAAGCCGGTCCATCGGGACCTCTTTCTCCATGTCGGCCTTGACCTCGTCGATACTGCTCAGCTGGTCAGGGGTCTCGACGTAGACGAAGGCGTCCTCAAGCTCCTGCTGCCAGGGCGTGTCGGGACCGAACGCATGGCCCTTGGTCGCCATCCGGGCGCTGTAGAGCCGGATCAGCCCGGCGGCGATCTGCTTGACGTGCTTCTTGGCCCGGCCCTTGGTCTTGGCCCAGTCCGCCCCGCCCAGCTTGTGCAATGTGGGCGCCTCGCCGCCGACATACCGGGTGATCTGGTCGAGCTGGTCGGTGGGCACGAAGAGCCGGTCAGCCGGTTGCCCCCGCCTGCTCGCGCCGTACTCCAGCAGCAGGTACTCGCGGGTCGCCCCGCCGACCGTGCGCTGGGCCATCTCGACGAACTTGCCCACCCCGTGCTGTTCATGTACGACGAAGTCACCCACTCGCAGCTCCAGCGGGTCGACCTGGTTGCGCCGTCGCACCGGCATCCGGCGCATGTCCTTGGTGGAGGTTCCGGCGTGGATGCCGGTCGTCAGGTCGGACTCGGTGACCACCACAAGCCTGGCATCGGGAATGACGAACCCGTGGCCCAGCGCTCCGGTGGTCACCTGCACGAGACCGGCGGGCAGTCGTTCCAGGGTGCCCGCCTGAGCCTCGATGTGGTTGGCGACGTCGCTGTCCGAGAGCACCTCGCTGACCCGCTTTGCCAGGCCGCGGCCGTCGGTCACGACCAGGGTGTGCCAGCCCTCCCGGGCCCATAGGCGAAGGGCCGCAACAGCCCGATCGGTATCGCCGCGGAACTGCTCGACGTCGGAGGACTGCACGCTCAGCCGCTCCACCTCGGCCGCCGCCAGGTCGGCGTCGGCGCCGAAGCTGGTCAGCGACCACCAGGGCCGCCCGGTCGTGAGCGCATGCTCGCGGACGTCATCCAGCAGCCAGTAGGACGCCGTGCCCAGGATCCCTTGCAGGTCAACGGGAACGACGTTGCCGGACACCGCGTTCGACCAGCTCGCCTCAAGGAACTCGGCGCTGGTGGCGACCAGGTCGTGGGCTCGTTTGCGGACCCGCTCAGGGTCGGTCACGATCACCTGCGCGCCTTGGGGAAGGACGTCGAGCAGGCTCTCCATGCCGTCGATCAGTGCCGGCGCGAGGGACTCCATGCCCTCGACCGCGATGCCTTCAGCCATCTTGCTGAGCATGTCCGCGACCCCTGGCAGCTGCCCGGCAAGGACCGCCGCCCGGGCCCGGACTGCGTCGGTCAGCAGGATCTCGCGACACGGTGGGGCCCACAGCCCGTGCGGCGCCACCTCGAGGCTGCGCTGGTCCGCGACCTTGAACCAGCGGATCTCCTCGACCGTGTCCCCCCAGAACTCGACCCGCAGAGGGTGCTGCTCGGTGGGCGCGAAGACGTCGAGGATGCCTCCCCGCACAGCGAACTCGCCACGGCGTTCGACGAGGTCGGTGCGGACGTAGGCAGCGTCCACCAGCGCGTCGACGACCTTCTCGAGAGGCATCTCGTCGCCCGCCTTCAGCGCGACCGGAGCCAGCTCCCCGAGCCCCTTGACCAGCGGTTGCAGCAACGCGCGGACGGGAGCCACGACCACATCCAGCTCCCCGTATGCCGTGTCGCCGGGGTCAGGGTGGGTGAGCCGTCGCAGGACGGCCAGCCGCCGGCCGACCGTGTCACTGCGCGGGCTGAGCCGCTCGTGCGGCAGCGTCTCCCAGCTCGGGAAGTCGGCCACCACGTCTGCCGGCAGGAAGCATCGCAGGGCCGCCACCAGGTCCTCGGCCTCGCGCCCGGTCGCGGTCACCGCAAGGATCGGGCGGCGGACGCCAGGGTCGTGAGCACCGGCAAGAGCAGCGATGAGCGGGGGGCGGGCGCCTGCGGAGATGGCGATGTCCATGGCCTGTGCGCCCTGCCGGGTCCCTGGGCCGTCAGCGGCCGACGCCAGGGGTGAGGTCAGGATGTCCCGCACTATCGGGTCGGTGACGAAGACGTCGAGCAGCGGGATGAGGCTCATGGGCGGAAGAGCTCCTGGCTATGGGTCGGCAACACAAATGCCCCGTTGCGACGAGCCAACGGGGTATGCGAACAGTTTAGGCCAACTAGACCTCGCGTCTGGCACCTGGTTATCGGGAGTGCCACTCCTGCTGGGCGGCGACCAGACCCTGCGCCAGCAGACGCTCGACGGCGTCCGCGGCGTCACTGACCAGCAGGGGCAGCTCGCTACGTTCGGTGCTGGCGAAGTCGTGCAGCACGTAGTCCGCAGGGTCCATCCGCCCGGGCGGCCGCCCGATGCCGACCCGCACCCGCAGGTAGTCCCTGGTGCCGGCCGACTTGGTGATCGAGCGCAGCCCGTTGTGACCGCCCTCGCCACCGCCGAGCTTGAGCCGCACGTCGGCAAAGGGGATGTCCAGGTCGTCGTGGATGACCACGAGGTTCTCGACCGCGATCTTGTAGAACGACAGCAGCCCGGCGACCGGGCCGCCGGACTCGTTCATGAAGGTCAGCGGCTTGGCGATGACCGCCCGCTGCGCGTCGATCCGGACCTCGGCGCAAGCCGCCCGGGCCTTGTGCGAGCGCAGGTTCGCCGCGGTGCGGGAAGCCAGCTCGTCCACGACCATGGCGCCGACGTTGTGCCGGTGGCCGGAATATGAGGGTCCGGGGTTACCCAGTCCGACAATCAGCCAGGCGGTCATCACGTCCATTTCTTGGCCTCAGCCACCACGTCTCGGGCTGGAAAGCCACCATGTCTCGGGTGGGAACCGGTGTGGGCCCGGTCCTGACCCTAGTCAGAACCGGGCCCAGATCGGTGGGCTCAGGCCTTGTCGGCCTCCGCGGCGGGAGCCTCGGCGTCAGCCTCGGCACCTTCGGCGGCCTCGGCTGCGACGGCCCCGCCACCGAGCTCCTCGAGCTCGGCAGCCATCTCGGCCTCGAGGGCTTCGGCGGAGATCGCCTGGGTGATGTTGACGATGAGCGAGTCGGCGTCGGTCAGCAGCTCGGCGCCGGTGGGCAGCACGAGGTCCGAGGCGTGGATCTGGGTGCCGGCCGACAGGCCCTCGATCGAGACCTCGACCCGGTCGGGGATCTGGGTGGCCTCGACGGACAGCTCCACCGTGTTGTTCTCGACCGAGACGACGGTCTCGACCTCGGCGGTGCCCACGAGGTGGACGGGCACGTCCACGTTGACCTTCTCGCCGAGGCGGACGACAACAAGGTCGATGTGCTCGATGACCGGCCTGATCGGGTCACGCTGGACGTCCTTGGCCAGGGCCAGGTGGTCCTTGCCGTCGATCTCGATGGTCAGCAGTGCGTTGGCGACCTTGAGAGCCAGCATCGTCTGGTGGCCCGGCAGGCTGATGTGAACCGGGTCGGTGCCGTGGCCATACATGACCGCGGGGATGTTGTGCGCGCGGCGGATGGTGCGCGCCGCGCCCTTGCCGAAGGAGGTGCGAGGTATGGCGACCAGCTTGTTCCTGGACGCGTCTGCTGACTTGGACTGCGGCATGGGGGGCTCCTGTGTTGGCGATCCGCGTGCCGTTCAGTGCGGCAGTAACGGGTGATCTGGGCCATCGTGATGCGGTGATGGTGTCTGCGTGATGGTGTCTGCGTCATGACTGTGCGGTGGGCCTCGACGCGGGGCGCGGCACGACGCCGGTGACCGGCGTGGCAGGCGCACTTGACCCGGTGAAGATCTGGGCGTCAGGCGCCACCGCGTCGATCACGGAGCACTGCACCAGGCTGATTCGAGCCAGCAAAGACTCAGATCAGCATCGGTCATGCAGCGTCCCTCGCCGAGGCAACCCGGCAAGTCTAGGCGACGCAGCGAGGGTTATGGAAATCCGGCAAGCCGAAGGTCAGTCGGTCTGCTCGAAAATGCTGGTGACCGAACCGTCCTCGAAGACCGCCCGGATCGCCTGGCTCAGCAGCGGGGCGATCGACAGCTCGGTGAGCTTGTCGAACTGGCGCTCGGCCGGGATCGGCAGGGTGTTGGTCACGATGACCTCACGGGCCTGGCAGTTCTTGAGCCGGTCGACGGCCGGTCCGGACAGGATCGCGTGGGTCGCGGCGATGATCACGTCGGCGGCGCCTGCCGCGATCAGCGCATCGGCCGCCTTGGTGATCGTCCCGCCGGTATCGATCATGTCGTCGACCAGGATGCAGGTGCGGCCGGTGACCTCGCCGACCACCCGGTTGGCGACACTCACGTTGGGCCGGGTGATGTCGCGAGTCTTGTGGATGAATGCCAGGGGCACACCGCCCAGCCGCTTGGACCACTGCTCGGCGACCTTGATCCGGCCGGCGTCCGGGGAGACGATGGCCAGCTCCTCGGTGCCGTACTTGTTACGGACGTACTTGGAAAGGATCGGCAACGCCACCAGGTGGTCGACCGGGCCGTCGAAGTACCCCTGGATCTGGTCGGTGTGCAGGTCGACGGACATCAGCCGGTTGGCGCCCGCGGTCTTGAACAGGTCGGCGATGAGCCGGGCCGAGATCGGCTCACGACCGCGGTGCTTCTTGTCCTGGCGCGAGTAGCCGTAGTACGGCATGACGACGGTGATCCGTTTGGCCGAGGCACGCTTGAGCGCGTCGACCATGAGCAGGTGCTCCATGATCCACTCGTTGACCGGGGCAGCGTGACTCTGCAGCACGAAGGCGTCCGAGCCACGCACCGACTCCTCGTAGCGCACATACATCTCGCTGTTGGCGAACTCGTAGGCCGAGGTCGGCACCAGGTTCGTGCCGAGCTGGTAGGCCACCTCTTCGGCGAGCTGGACGTTGGCCCGGCCGGAGAAGATCATCAGATTCTTCTCGGTCGCGCGCTTCAGGCCGTTCATGCGCTGACGTTCCCTTCGGGGGCTGTGGCGGGGTCTTCACGAACGATGGGCGAGCCCTCGGCGGCAGCGGCGGCCAGGTCTGCGGCAGTACCGGCACGCTTCTCGTGCACCCAGCCGAGAATGTTGCGCTGCGGCGATACGTTGATGGCCAGTGCGCCCGGTGGGACGTTCCTGCGGACGACCGTCCCGGCGCCGGTGTAGGCACCATCACCGACGGTGACCGGCGCCACGAACATGTTGTCCGAACCGGTCCGGCAGTGGCTGCCGATCGACGTGTGCCTCTTGTTGACACCGTCGTAGTTCACGAAGACGCTCGACGCACCGATGTTGGACTGCTCACCGATCGTGGCGTCCCCCACATAGGTCAGGTGGGGCACCTTGGAGCCGGCGCCGATCTGCGCGTTCTTGGTCTCGACGAAGGTGCCGATCTTGCCCTTGACGCCTAGCTCGGTGCCGGGACGCAGGTACGAGAACGGACCCACGGTGGCCCCCGCGCCGATAACGGCCAGCGACCCATGCGTGCGGATGACGGCGGCACCGTCGCCGATCTCGACATCCGTCAGGGTCGTGTCGGGCCCGATAACGACGTTGTCACCGATCGTGCTGGCACCATAGATCTGGGTCTGCGGATGAATCATGACGTCGCGCCCGAGCGTGACATCGACGCCGATCCAGGTGGTGGCCGGGTCGATGACGCTCACTCCGGCACGCATCCAGCCCTGCACGATCCTGCGGTTGAGCTCGGCGCCGAGCTTGGCCAGCTGGACGCGGTCGTTGACACCCTCGGTCTGCCAGAGATCCTGGATCAGGTGGGCGCTGACTCTCAGGCCGTCATCGCGCACGATGCCCAGCACGTCAGTGAGGTACTTCTCGCCCTGGGCGTTGTCCGTTCCCACCCGGGCCAGGGCCGCGCGAAGGACCTCCAGGTCGAAGGCATAGAGGCCGGAGTTGATCTCCTTGATCTCACGCTGTGACTCGGTGGCGTCCTTCTGCTCGACGATGCCGGCCACCGAACCGTCCGAAGCCCGGAGGATGCGGCCATAGCCGGCCGGATCGGGCAGCGTGGCAGTGATCACGGTGGCCGCGCTCCCGCTGGCGGCGTGCGCCTCGAGCAGCCCGCGCAGGGTCTCGGCGGCGAGCAGGGGCACATCGCCGTAGGTGACCAGGACTGTTCCGGTCAGGCCCGCCGGCAAGGCCTCGAGCGCACATTCGGTGGCCCGTCCGGTGCCCTTGACCTCGTCCTGGTCGGCGACGATGGCGGCCGGGTCGATGACGTCGATGTGCGCGGCGACAAGGTCACGACCGTGACGGATCACCACAGCCAGATGCTCCGGATCGACGCCGCGCGCGGCAGCGATGGCATGGCCGAGAAGGCTCCGTCCACCGATCGCGTGCAGGACCTTGGGGGTGGCCGACTTCATCCTGGTGCCTTCGCCGGCGGCGAGGACGATGACAGCGGCCGGACGGGGTGTAGTCACGCGAAGAGCTCCTGAGGGTCGGAGTCGATGCAGTCAGCCACACCCTGGGCATTCCCGCTCACGAGGGGACACCGGGCTGTACTGCCGGGGCCAATGTTACCTGCCGTCCACCTGTGGTTGGCCCGCAAACGCAGCGCCCATACGCGAAAGACCCGGTGACATCGCGGGGACCGGGCGATCCCGGTCCCGCGATGTGAGGTGGCTGCAAGATCGGATCAGGCCTCGCCGAGCAGCAGGGCGCGCACCACGAGGTCGTGATCTGCCAGGTGTGAAGGACGGTCCGGCAGGCGGTTGCCGGTGACGGTCAGGAACCTGGCGGCTCCGTAGACCTCGACCGGTACACCGTGCGAGGTGAACCGGCGCCCCTTGGCAACGGTGGCCCGGCAGAACACGCGAACGCCGTGTCCCGAGGGTGAGATCTCGGCGTAGGTGTCCGGCAGCAGGTCGAGAATCGCGATGGCGCCCAGGGTCAGGTCCCCGTTGACGACGCAGTGGTTGATGTCGAGGCCGGCGATACCGTCGTCGCTGAGCACGAACCCGAAGCCGTCACCCGTGGTCGCGGCCTTGGCCCTCTTGTACGTGGTCCAGGTCGTGGGGTCGGTGCACGAGGCCGGCTTGCCACTGACCCTGATCGGCCGCTTGTGGTCGTGGCGGGTCCAGCGGCGCAACCCTCGCAGCTCGGCCGGGATCTGGTCGACACCCTTCTTGGCGGGGACCACCTTCAGGCTCTTCTCACCCGGGGCCTTGAGGCCTTCCTCGCCCGGGGCATGCTCCCGGGCTCGCAGGGCAAGCCACGAGTCCACCACGGTGCCAGACCACAGCCGGGTGCGCCCAACCCTGCCGAGCGGTGCGGGCATCTGCCCCCGGCTCAGATATGCATCAATGGTCGAAACCTTGCATCCGGCTTGCTCAGCCACCGAGTCGGCGGTGCGCAGGCCTTCACCAGTTGCGCTGAATACCTCAATCTGTTTCATGCTACAAGGGTACTCTTGTATTTGTGAAAGTTTTCACGAGGGGGGTGTGACCCCGCTGACAGATGGTCCCGGACCACGTCCCTGAGGTGGCGCTCTGCACCGGTTCCGATGGACGACCAGGCCCCGTCCTGGCTCCCCGGGAAGGAATCGAACCTTCGTCGCTTGTCCTGATTCAAAGTCGGACCCGGGGTATTCGCTGGGGTCCGAGACTGTATGCCATTCGTGCTTACGGAGGGCTCAAACGTCCGCCAGAATCCAGCCAATATCGCCAGAATCCGACATGCGTAGTGACATCTCCGTGACAGATGCTGTCAAAGCCGGCGTCCACAATCGACCCTCGCGCTGTCCTTGGTGTGTGGACTGCTACAACATACGAAACGGCCCCAGCTGGAGCGGGCAGCTCACAGCCAGGGCCTTGATCGCATCACTCATTGAGAGGCAACACGACCATGAACTCATCATCGCAGGAAAGCACCTGGTTTGAGATCCGAGCCCATGTTGGCCAGGGGGTGAGCCGCCTCGGTGACCGGATCTCGCGCATAGGCGACACGATCGACGGCTCAGGGGCATACACGGGTGACCGTGAGCTCGCCTGGCGCGATGGCGTGCAGTTCGCTCATGACACGTTGGGCATCCCGGTAAGGCGCAAGGCGATCTGACCCACCAGACACAGCAGCGCCCCCGCTCGTGGTGAGCAGGGGCGCTGTGCTGTGTCAGAAGCCGTTCGTCACCTAGATCTCCACGAGGCGGAGACCTAGGTAGTGACTGACTTCGATTCAGGTGCGAAGTTCTGCGCACCTGAGATGTCCGCAGCGACGGTCCTGTCGCTGACACCCACGATGGGCGCGATGGCCCGGGTGGACATGCGGGGCTCTGAGGGCCTCTGAGCCTGTGGCAACGGGCTAGACGGGGGTATTGGTCCAATGCCGGGAGGTGACCTGGCAGACGGGTCGGGGGTCCCTCCCCTATCACTTCGTCACCAGTTGGGACCGAGCCCGAGCCAGTCTCTCGACCATGGGCACTTGACGGTCCCGTACTTGGGCATGCCTCGCACCGGCAGTACCTCGCTGTGATTGGACTTGGCCCTATTGCATCGGCGGTGGCTCGATGAGTGATTGCGTGAGTCGAACGCTGACCCGCCGTTGTCCAGCGCCACGACGTGGTCGAGCTCGAAACTCAAGGGGTGTGGTGTCACGTACTTGAGGCTGATGTCCTGGTGGCAGATGTGGCAGACCAGACTGCGCGCCTTCTGCCTTCGTACCGATGTGGCGCGGCGTGTCCCGTTGGCTTGCCATAGTTGCTTGGGTGTCCTGGGCATGGGTGCCCTTTCGGGTCGTGGTGGTGGGTAATCCTGACAACTCAGCCTTCTGGACAGCGAGTCACCTCCCCGGCGGACATTTGGCGTGCTGCCGGTAGGGGGTATGGGGTGGGGTGCCGTGAGCCTCGAGGCGATGGTCCCGAGGCTCACGGTGGAAGCCACTGCGCGGGGTAAGCATGTTCAGTGACACCCGCGCCGTGGCAGTCATAGGGTTAGAGCGTCCTCTTGCGGGTTGCGTCCTTGAGGGTCTGGACGCGCTTGGCGATAGCGGCGGGACCAGCCCACACGAACCGGCCGCCGATGCTGGCGACGGTGGCGAAGTAGGTTCCAGAGTTGTCGACCCTGGCCGTGCCGAGCGAGCCGCCGAGCGAGCGCCTGCCGGTAAGTGCGTGGATCCAGATCCAGCCAGTCGCTTCGTCAAGGTCGCTGGGGACGTCGACCAGGACGATGCGCCGCAGTGCCTCAAGGCTGAACTGTGCATCGTCGGGCTGGCGGTAGAGGGGTACAAGGGCCTTGACCACCTCGTCTATCTGGTTTGCGGCCTCAGTGCACTTCTGCCAGGAGTCGAACTGTGAAGGGTCGAGCCCACCAATGGTGGCTTCTATCGTCTCGGCGGGAACGTTCGCGGCGTGGTCGTTGAGCACCTGTATCTGTGGCTGGAGGGCCAGTCCGAACGCTGAGCAGACGGCTTCACTGTTGCGCCGGACGTTCTGCCACGCCGCGCCGAGGGCCTGCACTTCCAGGGTGCCGGCAACGGTCGTCACGATCTTGGCTCGCACGATGGCGTCGAGTGCACCGGGCAGTGCCTTGGTCAGCGCCTTGGGGTCACCGAGGCAGGCGGCGAGGTCGGCAACCGCCTGGGGCTCGCTGACACCAGCACCCCGGACCTGGGCGGTATTTGTCAAGGTGTTTGAGGCCAAAGGGAGTTAAGCCGCTGGTTGAGCCGGTATTGGCGG